>JAVBPB010000064.1:0-65245 GCA_031549965.1 Mobilisporobacter sp.
TTTAGATGAATATGAGTGTATATATATCCAATTGTTTGCCTTACCCTCCTTCAGCATGTTTTTTACAAGCCTTTGTTATGCAAAGTCTTGACAAAACATAAACGCTTCGTCGGACGGTCTGCACAATTGGATATATATATAGTCATATTCATCTAAAAAATTAATTTACTGTATTGAAGGACTTATTCAGTGGCCTCCTAAATAGATGGGTCTTTATATATTATCAATTATATTCTATAGATTTATCATTTTCAAGATACTGGTAATTACGGGCTTACGAACCAAGAAGGAGATACAGGGTGAGAATGTACAGATAAGGGCTGGCTGTAAAGTTATTCTTAAAGGAGAAGTGTATGAGCGGATGCTATTCACAATAAAGGATACCAGGTTTAAGAGTGAGGGTTTTCTGGATGAAGTGAAGCGGTTATACACAGATCTTATCAATTTGTATGTAAAGGATGAAAAAGAGCAGTTAAAGGTATTTGACCGGAATGGTGTGTATCTGCCAATGAAAAAGATTGGTAAGAACAATCCAAAAGCGGAACAGATTATAGCAGATAATCAAATGCGTACTAAGTGGAATTTGACAGTAGATAGTGCGCTGGTCAGTGGATTATCAGAGAAGCAGATCATGTCTGTAAAGCAGATACAGATTTCGCAGAAATCCAGTCATTCAATAAGGCAGAATGGGAATCAGCCAGAATTGTTTTCACAACTGTTAGAGATGGCAATACGTATATTGGAGATTTTTATTCGTGAAATATTGAGCATGATTTCTATGAAAGAAGATAAAGATTTAAAAGTAGGGGTAAATACTACAGCTACGGTTATAACTGCAGAACCAGTGCAAGAAGTTCATGGTGAGAAAGTGGAGGTTACAGATCCAGAACAAAAGATTGAGAAAGCTGTTCCAGAGTATCCCAAACAGACAGAATTGGCTTCCAAGTATGTAAGATTAGTGGATGTTTATGAACAGCTTCTAAAACAGTCTACAGCAATTGACCAGAAGAAGCAGGATATAGAAGGTTTGGAGAAAGAACTTGCTGGGACAAAGGGAATATTCAAATCAAAGCAACGAAAGATGTTACAGGTGCAAATTGACCAAGCAGGGATACAGCTTGCCAACATGGAACAGCGGTTGCCAGCCATTGTGAAACAGTATCATTATGAAAGTGTAAAAGAGTTCATGGTAGAATTTATGGCTTCTAAAGGCGAGTATGAAGCATACCAGAAGGCAGTCCAGATGTATGAGAACGACATTGATATCAAGCCAGAGAGAGAAAGTATTAAGGCAAGGATGGAACGCCATGAGCAGGAAATAAAGGTTCGGGAAGTAAGCAGACAATATACTTCTATCAACTCAAAAAATAGAGGTGCAAGATAAGGAGGAAACAATGGAGAAACATATCGTAGGAGAAAATGGAATTATGTATACACTGGGAGCAGACAACCTCTATTATCCAGACCTAACTTTAGGACAAGGAACAGATTTTCCAATTGGCAGATATGGGAGAATGCGGGCAATCTTCATTTGTGAGCATCGCCATTCCATGTATCTGGAACTGCTTTTTGCAGGCAAGTGGAATGCATATCTTCATGAACTGGAGGAAGAATGCTATCAAAGACTTGATGCACTGGTGGAGCAGATGAAAGAAGGAGCTGGCATTACGGAGAAACTAAAGGTAACAGACCAGATGGAGTGGGCTGGATTGATGAATAATATAAGGCATTCTGCTGAAGAAATCATATTGAAGGAATTGATATATAGTTGAAGATGCTCTGCATTCATAAGGGCACACCCTCCTGGCACTATACGTTTCTTTTCACAAAAAAGTCAAAGGCAAATACCTTTGACTTTTTTGTGGATGAAGGTTTCAACATTTTACGGAAGGGGATACAATGGGGTATCGTCATTTACTACCAATTCCTCTTTCATAATAGCTATTTTATTTTGACTACATTCTACTGTTATGTTTGCACCAATAGAAAACCCAAATTGTTCCAACCATAGCCCCTGTAATAGTATTTTAGGTATCACCTTATAATGGCGTCCGCTTCCTTCATAAACTTTCAATTTTCGTTTTTTAGTCATTTGTTTCATTTCTCCTGGGAATACCAATATTTTGCATCATTTTAAATACTCTTGTAACCATGACATCCATATCCATTCTGCCTGTACCAGTAATTTCAATTAACTCACTTGGATTAATTATTTTCTCCGTATCCGAAACTATAATGCTTTGGTTCTTTAGCAAGAATTCCGATAGCATCCATAAGTTATCCAGCTTGAATAAAAGATTTACAACCGTATAAAAATCGCTTTTCTTTAACTTTTGATTGAAATAGTAATTCTCAAAATCTGAGTTTTCTGACATAATAAGATATCTAATGTTTTCAACAAATTTTCTTTTATCTTCTTTTGTTAGTAAGTTAGTAAATTCTTCCTCTACGCACTGACTTAACGCAAACAGACGTTGCTTATCTACTGTTTTCTTCAACTCCTTCTGACTAAAGTTTTGTATACCATCTTTCAAAAAACCACCTCCTAATATTCATTTAAAAATGAATATATTTATTGTACAATAAAATAATACTCTTTTAAATGAATTTTGTCAATACTTTGATTTCACTCTATAGTTAATTCTTTGATTTATATTTGATTTAATTGATTTTTTAGTGTATAATTCATTCTTGTAGAGGAGGTTATGTTATGGGAATGGCTGAAAAAATAAAACATCTTATGATAACAAGAAACATTCAAAATAAAGAACTGGCTAGTAGGCTAGGCACAACTCCATCAAATTTAAGTGGTAAGCTAAGTAGGGATAACTTTTCAGAAAAAGAGTTACAGGATATCGCTAAAGCATGTGATGCTACATTTGAGGGTATATTTGTTTTGAATGACACAGGGAAAGAGATATAATGGGTTAATAAAGTTACTTTCTGTGATTTAAAGCAATTTAATCATGTTAGCATTGAGCTGTGCAGATAAAGGAAAGGTGGAATTAATTTGGAAAATGAAGTACAAGAATCATTAAAAAAACTCGTGGATATTATTCAAACATCTAAGGATAATACTTATCGAAAAATAAATGAAGAACTCATAATTATGTATTGGAATATAGGCGAGTTTCTTAGTGTTAAAGCTCAGGAAAGCTCTTTCGGAGATGCATACATTGATTCTGTAGCTAATTTTATCCAAAATGAATTTCCAGGTATTAAGGGATTTAATCGGCGTGGCTTATATCGTATGAAGCAATTTTATGAAATTTATAGGGATGATGAATTTGTGTCAGCACTGCTGACACAAATTAGTTGGACAAGTCATTTGCTGATTATGTCAAAAGCAAAGACGTCTGAGGAAAGACAATTTTATCTTATGCTATGTATAAAGGAACATTATTCATCTCGTGAACTAGAACGACAGATGAATAGTGCTTATTTTGAACGTTATATGCTTTCAAGAGATAAAATATTACCAGAAGAATCCGATAAAATAGGTGATAATATCTTTTTAGATAGTTATATATTGGAATTTTTGAGTTTGCCAAATAATTATAAAGAGAAAGATTTGCGTAAAGCTTTGATATCCAATATGAAAGACTTTATATTGGAAATAGGAAGAGATTTCTCATTTGTTGGAGAGGAATATAGAATCCAAGTTGGAAGTCGTGATTTTTTTGTAGATTTATTATTTTATCATCGTGGTATTTCTTGCCTTGTAGCATTTGAATTAAAGATTGGACAGTTTGAGCCGGAATTTGTTTCTAAGATGGATTTTTATTTAGAAGCACTTGATCGCCAATACAAAAAAGAAAATGAGAATCCAAGTGTAGGTATCATTCTTTGTGCGGGTAAAGATGATGAAGTTGTAGAGTATGCAATGAGTCGTAGCATGTCCCCAACAATGGTAGCTGAGTATCAATTGAAGTTGCCAGATAAGAAGATATTGCAGAAAAAATTAAAAGAATTATCAATGATAGAATCAATTGAAGAAGATGTTTAAATTTGTGTCAGCAGTGCTGACACAAATTTTGAGATATATAGAATGGTATTAGCTAGAGTTGGGAACGATTCATTTTATTATCCAGATTTGAGGCTATCAAAAGAAAGGGAAGGTGAGGTGTGACCAGACAACTCAAATCACAGAACCAGATACAGTGGGTTGGAATGATGAATAATACTACATTCAGCGGAAGAAACAGCGCTGAAGGAAATTGCATATTTTCAGGATTGCTTGATAGTCAAGTCGAAGTAGACGAAAACTTCTTGAAACAAATTTATGCATATGCAAAAGGAATTGAAATAGATATAACGAGATGAGGTAAGAGCATTTTGTGTTACAGTGGAGGATGGAAATGGCAGAATTTAATTATGATGTGCTGGAAGAAATACATCAGTCAAAAATATGGAATAATCATATTTTTAAAGTTCGAGTTAAAGGCAAAGATAAAATATATGTTTTAAAGTTATATGGGGGAATAAACGAGAGCTTTCAAAAACTGATTTTTAATAGAGAAATGGAGGCACTTAAAGTCCTTAATTCTTGTAGTAATATTGTTAAAATCAGAGATACTACAGTGTCATTAAAATACAAAGGAGAATCTAATTATGGTGCGATTCTCATGGATTTTATTGACGGGAAAACATTAGATCTATACAATTGGAATAAATTTACACAATTGAAAAAATATGAGATTTGCTACAAAATTTTGTGTGCTGTATATAATGCTCATGCCAATGATGTAATTCATAGAGATCTTAAACCACAAAATATTATATATGATGATATAAAAGATGAAATCACAATTATTGATTTCGGATCCAGTAAAATAAAAACAATTATTGACAAAGAAACTACAATGCCAATGTTCTCAGAAAATTACTCTGCTCCAGAAGTGATAAGAGGAAATAATATTACTGAAAAATGTGATTATTATTCGCTTGGTGCTATTTTTTTCGAAATTCTTTTTTGCCAAGAAGCTTGTAGTAATACATATATGATTGATATCATAAGTAAGGCAAGTATCAAAGAATCAGTAAGAGAAATACTTTGTTTAATGCTCCAAGAAAACCCATGTGGCAGACCAGATACTTTAGATTCTATACAGGATGTGTTTACAAATCTTATTGGAGAGTTGAATACATCTGCGAATGAATATTGTATATTTATTGATAGCGACAAACTAAATCTTTTAAAGAGACGTATGATTGTAGAAAATCGTGTGACAATGACGCAATTTACAAATTCATTTTTGAAAAGGGAATTTGTTGAGAGATATGGGTACTATGATGAAAGGCATGATAATTATGTAATTACAGGGCAAAACATCGTAGTAGAATGCTGTTTTAATGAAACAACAAAAGATATTGATGTAATCAAGGTAACTGAAATAGCAATAGATCATAGAAATATTAATATACGTAGGAGCTTCAAAATAGATGGTAAATTGTCTTTTTGTGATTCACGGCATAAAGGTTCTTGCCGTGACGGGAAAGATAATGGCAAACTCTTAGTTATGTTCAAAAATCGACGTGAAGAAAATGAACTTTATAAAGAGCGAGAAGAGAAGTTTGATAAGCTGTTTGGATTTTGGCAAGAAGGATTAGAAGAATCGATTGTAAGTGAAAAAGACAAAGTTGCTAAAATAGTTTATTCGGAATCTTATATTGATAAGGGACATATTGTCTTAGAGGTAGATGAATGCGTTAATAAATCAATAGATGAACTAGTGCCAAATACAAAATTCATTGTAGAGGGTATTGATGATAATGGACAACCCGTGTATTTTGATTTAGGTGTTTTAGATGATATTATCTGTGATGATAATAGTGTTAAAGTTATAATTCATATGCCTAAAAAAGCACTTAAAGGAAATGTTAGAGCATTGTTGAAACGAAAAGAAAATGTAACGGAAGATTTTCGTGCCAATACAAGTTCCTATAAACGTCAAATGAATGCAATACGAGCGTTGCGAAGTGAGGAATATTCTTCACGAAATTTAAAGGATATTCTATTGAATGTTGAGGAACCAGAAGAAATCCCAACTATATTTGAACCCAAATTTATTGAAAAAGAATTAAATACATCTCAAAGGCAAGCCGTAATTAAGGCATTAAATTCGGAGAATATTGGTCTGATACAAGGACCACCTGGAACAGGGAAAACAAAGGTAATAAAAGAAATCATAGGACAAGTGATTAGTAGATCTGTGAAAACAGCAGATAGCCCAAGAATTCTTATCGTTTCTCAGTCACATACAGCAGTGGACAATATACTAGAAGGTTTGGATAAGATTATTTCAGATGATTTACAGATAGTCAGAATTGGGGTTGATAAGAATGTTTCTCCTAAAATATCTTGCAGATATACAATGTCAGCCCACAGAGATATATTATTTGAAGCTGTTAAGAATAATATTGATAATTATAATCAAAACAAAGAAAAAATATTGGAGGGAATAGCGGATCAGCGTGAACTTAATCGCTGGGCAAAGATTAAAGAGATCCAAAAGGATTGGATTGAAAGATCAGTAGAAAAAAATTGCCTTGATTATCAAATGGTTCGTAGTGCAACAGTGATAGCAGGCACCTGTATTGGATTTCTGGCAAATGGTTTTGTAAAGGATATGGAGTTTGACTATGTTATTATTGATGAAGCAGCAAAAGCAACAACTCCAGAATTATTGGTTTCTATTATTAAAGCAAAAAAGATTATTTTAGTGGGTGATCAGAATCAGCTGCCGGCTTATGCGGATGAAAAAATATCCCCAATGATTGTAAAATTAACAAAGAATCCTGAATATAGAATGTTTGATATATTATTCAATTCATTGCCCGATTCACACAAACAAGTGTTAAGCACACAGTATAGAATGACAGAGAACATTGGAAATCTTATAAGTACTGTATTTTATAATGGTTCAATTGATACCGGATGTATAGAGAAAGATAAGCTACATGGATTGTCCAGATATGAAGGAAATTCTATTATTTGGTTTGATACCTCCCGAAATAACAGAAAGGATCAAAAGAAAACGAAAGGTAATTCGTTCATGAATGAGGAAGAAAAGCGAATTATCTTAGAAATTCTTGATGATTTGAAAACTTCAAATGAGCTTGAAAATCTTGATATAGGTATTATTACAGGATATAGTGGACAAAAGGATATTTTACGAAACTCAGTAAAAGCAATTGGTTTTGATAAAATAGCACAAATTGATATAAATGTACTGGATGCATTCCAAGGTCGCGAGAATGATATTATTATGTATAGTACTGTACGAACAAAAGATTCAATTGGATTCCAAAAGGAAAAAGAGCGTGTAAATGTTGCGTTTTCAAGAGCAAAAAAATTACTTATCATTTGTGGAGATTTGGAGTTTTTTTATAATTATGATGACCCTAACAATAAATTCATTGAAATAATCGACTATATCAGATCTCATGAGCATTGCAAGGTAATTCCATGTGAAGGGGGGAGAGTATTTTGAAAAAATTAGTAGAGAAACTGTTTCACCATATCGTGCCAGTGAACGAGGGATATGATTATCTCTTTTCTGATGCAGTATTTATTCCAGTATATGAAACATCATTGCTGGTGACAAAAAGGACTATTATGCCAATAAATCTTGTAGAGGAGAAAATACTTCAATTGATTGATGCAGATGTCTGTCAAATAGATGAATTAGCACAAATTTTAGGTTTGAAACGAAGATTATTGGATGTTACCTTGGCAGATCTTTATTCTAGAGATTTAGTGGCTGTATCAACTAATTCTTGTCGAATTATGACTGCAGGGCGAGAAGCATTAAACAATTTAAAAAGGATAGAGAAAAAACAGGATATTTTAAAAAACGTATGCGTTGATGGTGTTTTAGGAAATGTAATAGACAAATCAGAATTTGAGTTACAAAAGATTCAAAGGAATGATGATAATAAATTAAAACCCACGATTCCAATAGGAGATGTAAGATACTATATCGAACGATTCAAGGAAATATCAAAGATTTTTGATGAGGAGAACAAACTCTATTTTTCAGAAGGCGTTCAACCTATTAAGGAAGAATTGCTAAAAATAGACAAGGTAGATAGTACTTTTGTAAAATTCATCAAAATTCCTATTCATGTTTATGTAAGCTCTAATGGTACAGATATAGATATTGTTCAAATATTATATAAACAAGAAGAACTTCTGCAATTGTATAAAGATTATATTATTAATCAGATCAATAATAAGAAAATCTTGAAGAATCATTTTAAGTCCAGAAAAATATCACAACAAGGGTATGATGGAGAAAATTATGCTGAGAAAGTTGGATTGTTGGAAGAACTTAAAAAGATACAATTTAGCAGAAACAAAATGAATATTGATTTTGATTTGATTTCAAATCTGGTATTATGTAATCGCAGATTATTAGATGGAGAGTATAGAGAGATATTAAGATATATTATATCTCAACAGCAAAGCGTGGAGCTGTATATTGAAAATTTAGATGATTGGGCATTTGATTCTAGCTTCACAGGTACACTTACAGACAATCTTGGAAAAACAAAGCTGTCAATTTATTATAGGAATTCTAACAATCCACAGAAAGCAAAAAAGCAGATTGATTGGGATTTTAAGGGAATTGAACGATATATACAGGATAGCAACAATTATTACTTTTGCTGGAAGGCTGGAGAATATATACTCTATGGAATTCCAATGTTAAGAAATGTTATAAGTGAAAATACAAGATGTTTATGTATTACATACTACTTACAAAAGAATATCAATTGACAATAAAAATCTTGCTTGTTAAAGTAAGCGGTGTTAGGATTACTTTTTTGTTTTTTGCAAAAGAAGTTGCTTTCTTTGCTGACTTTGGTATAATGAATGTGTGGCAACACTTTGGCAACAGAAAATTAGTAAGTCAAAATAATATGTATAAATGAAATAAATATATGGCAAATTTGATATAAAACCTAAACAAAAATGTTTAATAACAAGGTTGAACTTACCGAGTTTGAATAGTAATGTGGTGTTTGTAAGCCCAGTGTTTTCAAGATACTTAAACAAATTTGTTTGTTAAAGTAAGCGGTGTTAGGATTGCTTTTCTGTTTTTTACAAAAGAAGTTGCTTTCCTTGCTGACTTTGGTATAATGAATGTGTGCAACACTTTATGGTATAATATTTTTGTTTAGCGAGCAACAAATCAGAATTTAGTAAAAAACATATTATATTAGGAGGAAAATATGAAAAATTATACTCAGGTTTATGTGAAAAATAGCTTTGAAGCGGCAGAAATATATTGCAAAGCTTTTGGTGCAGAAATTACATTAGAAATGAAAAATGATACAGAAACTGCGTATGAACATTGTGAATTATCTGTAAATGGTGAAGGTTTTTTAGCATTAAGTGAAGCAGCAAATCCATGTGACATAAATATAGTTCATAAAATGAAATGGGAAACAATGACTTTTAATGTTTTTGAGATGGGAAGTAAAGAAGCGGTTTGTAATGCATTTAATATTTTGAGTGATGGTGGTGTTATTATTAATCCTATTGGTGAAGTTCCGTGGAGCAAATGTTGTGCGACCGTTATTGATAAATACGGAGTGTGTTGGTGGCTTGCAATTTAATAGACAAAATAAGCATAATGTGAAGTTGCCAAATTCAAATTTTCAGATGGCTAAAAGAGTTGAACCAGTTCGTGAAAGAGCATAAGGATACAAGGTCTATTATCATGGATACTTTACAGAAGGTCAGAGAAGCATCTGGATGTGATTTGTGCAGGAATTATTATAATTACACATATTTAAAATAACTGTAGGATAGAAATATGCTATGAGAAAAAGATTTTTGTTTAATATAAGTACGCAGATAGTCAAACTGGTCATATTCCTCTTTGATAATCTCACCAATTCTTACCCGATCAGCTTGATGTTGGCTAAAATAACTTAAATGAAACAAAAGAGCATAGTATTCGTTGTAAGATTGTTCCGTATTTTGGAAAGTGTAACCATCAGACATTATAGATTATGTCTATAGTACATTATTTAGAAAAATCTGATTACTTGCGTTATGATTTACATAAAAACTCCGGCATTCTCAAATTAAGAAAATGCCGGAGTAAAACTTATTTAAACAACAGCATAGTTGCTGTCTGATTAATATGTCCCAAATATATTTCACCATAAGTAGAAAATCCACATGTAGGATATTCTGCAAATACTTCACAAAATGGCAACATACACTGCTCATTTTCCAACTGTAAAGTACGCAGTACACAGTTAAAGTTCAAAATAGCAGAAATAGAACCCATTTGTGCCTTTTTTTCTTCTATAGCTGTTTTTGTATCTGCAATCATATCCTTTGTTTCCAGCAATCGTAAAGTCATGCCCTCAGCCACTGCACAGAAAGCACTAATAGATCCATCTGCCTCTAGGGTACGTAAACTACGGATAAATACCTCATCTCCAATTACAATTCCAAGTGGATGACTAAAGAAAGAATCCTGTAATTTATCAATAGGAATATTTAATATAGTAGATAAATATTCTCCTGCGGGTTTATTATTAAATTCATAAATTCTTCTCTGAAATGGATCTGCCTTGGTAACTGTTACTGATATTCCGGTCTTTTCTACACTCTGAGTTTTCACAATAGAAAATCCTGTTTCCACCTTAAACAAAGCAAGAACAACTGCATCCTGATATACCTTACCATTTGTATATATATAAGTACCCGTAAAAGTAAGACGGTCGGCAGCAGATCCGCCTACGAAGAAAATATCAGTCATGTCACCAATAGTTTCAATTGTTTTTTCTTCAGCACCGCTAAGTCCATCTGTAAGCATAATACCAACGTATTGCTTAAAATTTGCCTCTGCCATTTTTATACCAAAATGGCTTTCAAAATTAAGGAATGCTGGTGTGATATTACCATCTGAGGACGCATTTTCAATAACTTGAATAGATGCATCACTAATACATTCTTTTGTAATAGCCATAGCAGTAATGGAATCCTTACTCTCTAAATCATTATAAAACTCACTGTAAGAGGAACATCCAATTACTTTTTTATTAGAATATCTTGTGTTCATCTCCTTAGCAATTTGGTTAAAATCATAGGTAGCAGAAGCAAAGAAAATAAGCACCTCAAAATCAAAATCTTTTAACTGTTGTGCCATATCTGTTACGGCTGATGTTGCGTCATGGTTGTTTGACTGCACTGTTTTTATGTACATAATCCTAACTCCTTTTGCATTATTTTATTTTTATAGTTTTTCTAACATCATTTCAATTTTATCAAGTCCCACTTGTGCATCTCTGTTTCCATTCTCAAGTGCCTTTGTAAGCCATTTTTTAGATGCTAGAAGATTTTGTTCTAATACCACTGTTTTGCCTTCTTTGATACCCAATAAATACTTGATACCCAGTTCAAGCTGTGCTGCGGGATCATCCAATTCCGCACGTTTTTTTAGGAAGGCGACCTTATCTAACTGATCATTGGCTCTTTGTTTTTCAAACTCTTGCATCTGGGAAGATGATGGAGCCTGAACTCTGGTTCGTAAAGCCTCTTTAATGATTTTTGCTTTTTGGAGTGAGGCCTCTTCCTCCAACTCAGTCTGAGTCTTTTTAACTGTACGGCTACGAAGAGCTTCCTTAATTTTTTGGGTCTGCAATAGCATAATTTCATCATCTGTAAGTTTAGGTGCACTTTGAGCTGTGGTAGCTGCCTCCCTGACACGCAATGCAGCTTTTACCTGCTTTGCCCACTCAAGTGTTTGTTCATCTTCATTTGATAAAGCTTTACCTGTAGTCTTGGCTCTAAGGGCCTCTTTAATCATTTTAGCTTGCTTTAATACTGCTTCTTCGGCATTTTTTGCCTCTTCCTCCAGTTTTTGCTGTTCCAATTCTTCTTGTGCATGAACCAGATACTCACCTGCCTCATCAATTCCCATAGAAACTGCTTTACGTAAAAACCAAAGAGACTCTCCTAAATCTTTTTCTATATACTTTCCTTCATAAAAAGCCACACCTGTATGAAGAATAGCATGAGGGTATTCCTGCTCTGCTGATTTCTTTAACCACTCAAAACCTAATTTACCATCCTGTTTAATGCCATTGCCAGATAAATATTTCTCTGCAAGCTCATACTGCCCTAAAGCATATCCAGATTTTGCAGACAAATAAAGGCATTTTACAAACATTTCCACATTTTTTTCGGCACCTTTTCCTTCTTTATAGAAGTTTGCTAACCGATAACTTGCTTCACCGTTTCCTTTTTTTGCTGCTTTGGCAAGCCAAGTGAGTGCCTCTCTATAATTCACATTAACGCCAATACCTTCTTCATAAATATTTGCTAGTCGCATCTGTGATGGAACATAGTCTTGCTCGGCGGCTCTTTTATAAGTTAAAATCGCCTTTTCCACATTTACTAAAGTTCCCATCCCTTTTTCATGACATTTAGCAATAGTATGCAAAATATATGGCTTATTCAATGGTTCTGCAAGTATAAACTTCTGATAAGCTTTCTCATAATCTACTTTAGTCTCAATCCCACGATAGTGGTATAATCCCAAATAATATTCAGCTTCTAAAATGTTTGCCTTGGCAGCATGAATAAATCCACGCATTGCTTTCATATAATCCTGTTCTACATATTTTCCTGCATAATATAACACAGAAAGGTCAAATTCTGCATTCACTTCGCCCTGTTTTGCGGCCATGACCAGATAATGTATTGCTTCCTCAATGTGTTTTTGATCTGGATTATTAAGATATTCCTGTGCTAATTTGTGTTTCTCACTTTTAGGTACGCCACCCAAGAAAACCTGTACTCCTTCCAATGGCTGTCATCTCCTTTAATAGTATAGTTACTGCAAAATTATAATTAAAATTTTATCATTATTTTATATAATTGTCAATGTATATAACATTTATCATAAACTAGATATGATAAAAAAATAGTAAATTATTAAAAGGTAATATTTATTAGGAAAAGTTATAATTATTTTATTCAACTACACTAGCTTCTTATCAAGATTATCTTGCACATTTCAGACTTTAGTGCTATACTAACCTTAATATTATGCATTATTTATGCTACAAGAATTTCAAATGTAGATTAGTTATAAAAGTTCTGGAAGTTTTTATGTGATAAAAAATGAATAAGCAAGATTTGTGGATTATAACCTACATTAGTATAACTTCATAGCCAAGCTTGAAAAAGGTGAAGATATTACGCTTGATATATCCTAAAAAATATACTAAGCGTTTGTTTAAATATATTCGATACATGCAAGTAATTGAGTAAATTAGTGGTATGGCACTATTATAATTATGGAGGAGAAAAATCATGATTGAAATGTTTTCGGCTAGAACATCTGAAATTGATGAAGTTGAAGATGCAGTTAAGGAAATAAAAGCTCAGTTAAACTTTGAAAAACTAAAGAAAAATAGTTGCGGTCTTTTGTATTGTAGCTTAGATTTTGTTGAAAGTGGTGTTGTAAGGGCTATATGCGATACAATGCCTTTTAGTGTAATAGGCATGACAACTCTCGCAAGTGCAGATGGGCATGGGTATGGAATTTATGATCTTACCTTAACCATATTGACAAGTGATGATGTCAGTTTCACTGCGGGTATTTCCGATGTTATTGAGCAAAATAACTACAGAAGTGAAATCGAACAACTGTATGCTAAGCTTCGCAATCAGGTTGATGAGGAACCTGCATTGCTCATTTCATATATACCCCATCAACGTGATGTTGCGGGGTATGAGGTAGTAGCTGCAATGGATGAAATCTGCAACGGTATTCCGATTTGGGGCTCTATCACAAACAGTGTGGATTTTACATACGGAACAGTAGCTACAATATATAATGGAGAAACACTGCGTAGTGGTTTAGCGATGATGCTCATAAACGGGCCGGTCGAGCCCAATTTCATAGTTTGTTCAATACCTGAACGAAACATTACGAATAGCAGGGGTATTATTACTAAGAGCAGTGGTCCCATTCTTTACGAAGTTAATGATATGCCGATCATGGATTACTTGAAGTCTATTGGGCTGGAAGTCGACAGTGAGAATATTACAACTGTGCCGCTATTGCTATATTATGATAACTCTGATGAATATGTAGCACTTGGTTTTTACACATTATTTGAAGACGGTTCTGTTCTGACAGGTGGGCCTATGCCGGAGGGAACGCCGTTTGTCGTGGGCTATATAGATGAAGATGGAATTAATGAATCGGCTAATATGGGAATCAATAAAATCCTTCAAATCAAAGACCGACAGGCTACTTTAATGTTACCATGTATTACTAGGTATATAATGCTTTCTCCAAATCAAGAAGACGAGCTCAAGTTGATTGGTAAAAGGCTTGGCGAATCAGGAATGCCTTTTGCCATGGCATATTCAGCCGGAGAAATATGCCCAATGGTTGATCCAGAAGGCAAACTCCACAATAGATTCCATAATTACAGCTTCAGTGCCTGCGTATTATAGTTTGACCAACAACATATCAGGACAGTGCTTTAAAGTAATATGCAGATGTGAGGGATTTCAATGAACGAATCAATTGAGAGCGGTTATAACGAGCTGCTGGAAAAATATAAAATAATAGAAAAAGAAAATCGTAAGATAAGCCGTGAGAACAAACGTTTAATTACGGCTCTTCAACAAGAAAAGATGTCGGCAAAGGCGGCACTTAACAGACAGAAGACATCCACTATGGCACAACGCCAGCGTGACCGGTATCTGGCACTGGTTCTTGAGAATTTTCCGGGAATTATTCTGTTTTTAACAGAAGCTATGCGTATTGATTTTTGTACTAATTTTGTAGTAGAAAAAACAGGACATAAAAGTTCAATTGAACTAAAGGGACGTACTTTATCAGAACTTTTTTCGAGCTTTTTAACACATAATGATTTTGAGAAGCTTTTGAATCATTGTAAAGAAACCACGTTAACAGGGCAACCGGTATCCTTTGATATTTCATTTAATTTTCAGCAAGGTATTGAGGACTACGAGGGTACACTAATCTCTATGAAAGATGTAGAAATAGAATCCAGCGGACTTATGCTTATGTTACATAATATAACAGCCTTGAAGTATTCACGCGAGCAGGCACTAGAAGCAAGTAAAGCAAAGAGCACATTCCTTTCAAATATGAGTCATGAAATTCGGACACCTATGAATGCAATAATGGGAATGACTACGTTAGGACTGCGTGAAACGGTTTCCGAACGAAAAGATATAGCATTAAATCGCATCGAAAAAGCCTCTCATCACCTGCTAAATATTATTAATGACATATTAGATATTTCAAAAATTGAATCAGGTAAGATGGAGCTTTCTTCAATATTATTTAATTTTAGGCAGATGTTAACTAATGTTATGACACTCATTTCACAGATTATTGATGATAAGAAGCAACAACTAATCACTGAGATTGATCCGGATATACCTGATTTGTTATTTGGAGATGATCAACGTCTGACGCAGATAATCACTAACATTTTGTCAAATGCTTCAAAATTTACTGGAGAATATGGAAAAATTGAACTTACTGCCTTAATACAAGCTATGGACGAAGATTCCTGTCAGATCAAAATCTCTGTTCGAGATAATGGCATAGGTATGTCTGCTGAACAGCAAAGTAAGTTGTTTAGTATATTTCAACAGGCTGAGGCAGGTACATCACGCAAGTACGGTGGCAGTGGCCTTGGGCTTGCAATTTCACGTCGAATCGTAGAAATGATGGGCGGCCAGATAGGTGTAGAATCTGAACTGGGTGTAGGTACATGTTTTTATTTCACTATAGAATTGCCTTATCAAGTGTTAAATGATTCAGATACATTTGAGGATCAGGAAATACATAATATTAACACCTTAGAGGAAGACGATGATTTTTCAGCATACACAATTCTTATTGTTGATGATATCGAGATAAATATAGAAATTATGGTCGCTCTTCTTGAATCAACCGGAATTAGAATTGATACGGCAACCAGCGGAAAAAACGCAGTGGAAATGTTTTGTGTAGATTCTGATAGGTATGCACTGATTTTAATGGACATGCAAATGCCGGAAATAGATGGTTTGCAGGCTACAAAAATGATACGTAGATGTAAATCTCACCGTGCTAAGGAAATACCTATCATTGCAATGACGGCTAACGTTTTTAAAGAAGATATTGAACGTTGTCTTAAATCTGGTATGAACGATCATTTGGGAAAACCAATAGATATAGGGGCAGTTAACAACATTTTGAGGAAGTACTTACCAAGAACATAAACTATATCGTCTATGTAAAGTAGTTTATATTTTACCAATAGATAAATTATAAAAAGCAACCTCATTTTTAGGTTGCTTTTTATAATTGCTTTGAATTAAAAATGCTTATTATTGATGCAGTCTAAGGGACTTGAACCCTCACGAGCGCAATGCTCACTAGATCCTTAGTCTAGCGCGTATGCCAATTCCGCCAAAACTGCATTTCCTATAAATAATACTATTTTTATGAGCATTTGTCAATAATAAAAACTAAAAAACTAAAATAAAAAACACTTGACAAATATCAATCCATTAAGTTATACTAATAAAAGTGTTGTAAAGGCAAAAACCTTTACAGTCTTAACAGAGGTGCAAAATGATCGAAACAGACAAACTAGAAAAAACAATAGAACTATCCTTATTGTACGATTTTTATGGAGAATTGCTAACCAATCACCAAAAAAACGTCTACGAGGATTACGTACTAAACGATCTATCCCTCAGTGAAATCGCAGAAAACAAAGGTATAAGCCGTCAGGGAGTACACGACACAATAAAGCGTTGTAACAAATTACTAAACGACTACGAAGAAAAATTACACTTAGTAAAAAAGTTTCAATTCGTTAAAGAAAAAGTAAGTGAAATTGAAACCTTAACTAAACATATAGATAATACCAACAATAAAATTACCATAAATGGGTCTATAGAACAAATAAAAGAACTAACTAATGAAATATTAGAAGTATTTTAAGTAATAAAACCCTCTAAACCATGAAAAGGAGGAAAATCATGGCATTTGAAAGCTTATCAGAAAAACTTCAAAACGTTTTTAAAAACCTTAGAGGAAAAGGAAGACTGTCAGAAGCAGATGTAAAAGTCGCTCTAAAAGAAGTTAAGATGGCACTTTTAGAAGCAGATGTAAACTTTAAAGTAGTTAAACAATTTGTAAAATCAGTTGAAGAAAGAGCAATTGGTCAGGACGTTTTTTCAAGTCTTACACCAGGGCAGATGGTTATAAAGATAGTTAATGAAGAAATGATAAAACTTATGGGCGATGAAACAACTGAGATTGCACTTAAGTCAGGAAGTGAAATTACTATTATAATGATGGCCGGACTACAAGGTGCTGGTAAAACAACCACAATTGCAAAAATCGCAGGTAAATTAAAAGCCAAAGGTAAAAAGCCTCTATTAATAGCATGTGATATTTACAGACCGGCTGCTATACAACAGTTGCAAATTAATGGTGAAAAGCAAGGAGTTCCTGTATTTTCAATGGGTGACAGCCACAAACCTGTTAACATAGCAAAAGCAGGTATAGAACATGCCATAAAGAATGGTCAAAATGTAGTTATAATTGATACAGCAGGACGTTTACATATTGATGAAGATATGATGAACGAACTTATTGAAATAAAAGAAAATGTTGATGTTTACCAAACTATTTTAGTAGTAGATGCTATGACAGGCCAGGATGCAGTTAATGTATCAGAAACATTTAATAATAAGATTGGAATAGATGGAGTTATTCTGACTAAATTAGATGGTGATACAAGAGGCGGAGCGGCACTTTCAATCAGGGCGGTAACAGGAAGACCTATATTATATATTGGTATGGGCGAAAAACTATCTGATTTGGAACAATTCTATCCAGACAGAATGGCTTCAAGAATTCTTGGAATGGGTGATATATTAACCCTTATAGAAAAAGCAGAATTTGAAATGGATGATGCTAAGGCAAGAGAGTTAGAGAAAAAGATTCGTAAATCAGAGTTTGACTTTAATGACTTCTTAGAACAGATGGGACAGCTTAAAAAAATGGGCGGACTTTCAGAAATACTTAGCATGATGCCCGGAATGGGAAGCCAGCTTAAAGATGTGGAAATAGATGAAGGTGCATTTGTAAGTGTTGAGGCTATAATTTATTCCATGACAAAAGAAGAAAGAGCTAATCCGGATATACTTAATCCTTCAAGAAAGAAAAGAATTGCAAAAGGTGCCGGAGTAGATATTAGTGAAGTTAATAAACTAGTTAAACAATTTGAACAATCCAAAAAAATGATGAAACAGATGTCAGGTATGATGTCAGGTAAAAATGCTAAAAGAGGTAAGTTTAAGCTTCCTTTTTAATAAACGATACTAAGGATTATCCTTTAAGGAGGTGAAACGACAAATGGCAGTTAAAATGAGATTAAAAAGAATGGGACAAAAGAAAGCTCCTTTTTATAGAATAATAGTAGCAGATGCTAGAGCTCCAAGAGATGGAAAATTTATCGAAGAAATCGGAACTTATGATCCAACTAAAAATCCAGTTGCAGTTAAAATTAATGCTGAGCTTGCTTCAAAATGGTTATCAAACGGTGCACAACCAACTGAAAAAGTTGCTCAATTATTAAAAAATGCTGGTATTACGAAATAATTTATCACTAACCAGACGTAAGTCTGGTTAGTAGTGTACTAGGGGTTTATTTTAGTGGAGGTGAAAGCAAATAATGAAAGAATTAGTTGAAATAATTGCTAAAGCACTAGTTGATTATCCCAATGAAGTGGTTGTAACAGAAAAAGAAACCGATAAAGCAATAATTCTTGAGTTAAAAGTAGCTCAGGATGATATGGGAAAAGTAATAGGCAAGCAAGGCCGAATTGCAAAATCAATACGTACTGTTGTAAAAGCAGCAGCGACTAAGGATGACAAAAAGGTAGTTGTGGAAATATTACAATAACATTTTGATGTTTAATTATATAATAAACAAATTTAAGTTATTTTTCAGGATAAAACTTGAAAGATAACTTTCTTTTACTTGTAAAAAGATAAATAGTATGGAGGAAAAATGAAAGATTTATTACAAGTGGGAATAATATCCCAAACTCATGGAATAAAAGGCGAAGTTAAAGTATTTCCAACAACAGATGATATTAACCGTTTTAAAAAATTAAAGGAAATAATATTAGATACAGGTAAAGATAAGATAAACCTTAAAATAGAAAGTGTTAAATTTTTTAAGCAATATGCAATACTAAAATTTAAAGGTATTGATAACATAAATGATATAGAAATCTATAAAGGCAAAAGTCTTTTTGTAACAAGAGAAAATGCAGTAAAATTAGAAAAAGATGAGTATTTTATTGCAGATTTAATAGGTTTAGAAGTAATTACTGATGAAAATATAAAATTAGGAATATTAACAGATATAATGGTAACAGGTGCAAATGATGTGTATGTAGTCACAAGTGAAGAAAAAAAAGAAATATTAATACCTGCAATTAAAGACTGCATTTTGGAGGTTAATGTTTTGGATAAATATATAAAAGTACATTTATTAAAAGGATTATTAGAACTATTATAGCAGTAAGTAGTGTAAAGGAATTTAGATGAAAGGAAAATGCGGTGTAAATTATGAACTATCACGTATTAACCCTGTTTCCGGAAATGATTTGGGATGGTTTAAATAAAAGTATAATAAAAAGAGCAATAGAAAATAAAAAAGTAACACTAAATACAGTTAACATAAGAGATTTTACCACCAGTAAGCATTTAAAGGTGGATGACTATCCTTATGGGGGCGGTGCTGGAATGGTAATGCAGCCAGAACCAATCTACCGGGCATATGAAGATATAAAAGGTAAGATTGCTTCTAAAAATCCAAGGGTAATTTACTTAACTCCTCAGGGAAAAGTATTTAATCAGGATATGGCAAAGGAATTATCAAAAGAAGAAGATTTAATATTCTTATGCGGTCATTATGAAGGGGTAGATGAAAGAATAATAGAAGAAATTGTTACAGATAATATTTCCATAGGAGATTATGTATTAACTGGCGGAGAGCTTGCAGCCATGGTAGTTATTGATGCTGTATCAAGGCTGGTTAGTGATGTTCTTCATAATGAGATATCAAAAGACTTTGAAACCTTTAATGACAATTTGTTAGAATATCCTCAATATACAAGGCCAGAAGAATTTATGGGGAAAAAAGTTCCAGAGGTTTTATTATCAGGTCACCATGCCAATATAGAAAAATGGAGAAGGGAACAATCTATTATAAGAACTAAAAAAATCCGTCCTGATTTACTTGAAAAAGCTTTATTAACAGAAAGTGAAAAAAAGCTTGCAAAGTCAATTTAATTATGATATAGTAAATAATTGTGAGACAAAGTGGATGGTCCTCTGTTACTATATGCTAAAGCATCCAGCGTATTAAGAACATCTAAATAATAAAGGAGGTTTTCACAAATGAAAGATATTATTAAGAATATTGAATCTTCTCAATTAAAGGCTGAAGTGCCTAAATTTAATGTAGGAGATGTTGTAAGAGTATCAGCAAAAGTAAAAGAAGGTACTCGTGAAAGAATTCAGATTTTTGAAGGAACAGTAATAAAAAGACAAAATGGTGGTTCTAAAGAAACTTTTACAGTTAGAAAATCCTCTAACGGTATAGGAGTAGAAAAGACTTGGCCATTACACTCTCCAAACGTTGAAAAGGTTGAAGTTATCAGAGCAGGTAAAGTTAGAAGAGCAAAATTATACTATCTACGTGGTAGAGTTGGTAAGAGAGCTAAAGTTAAAGAACTTGTTAAATAATTGTAACAACCAAGAAGGGACTAGTACATATGTATTTGTCTCTTTTTTGCTTATATAAATATAAAACATATTAAAGGAATGGGGAACTTTCAATTAGTTCCCAAGGTGTGAGTATGGCGTACGATACAAAAAGAAGAAAACGAAATAAACCCACACTTTTAATAGAAATTATTAGGTGGGCAGTAGAAATAGCAATTGTAATATCTATTGCATACTTTCTATTTTATAACTATGGTGAAAAAACAAATATACTTGGCGAATCCATGCAGCCAACATTATTAGATGGTGAAAAAATCATTATAGATAAATTAAAGTACCACTTTACCGGACCATCAAGGTTTGATATAATTGTATTTACATTAGATAACAATGAAGACTATTATTATATAAAAAGAGTTATAGCCCTTCCAGGTGAAACAGTTCAAATAAAGGATGGACTTATATATATAGATAATCAAATTCTTAAAGAGGAGCTTACTTTTGAACCTATAGATAATCCAGGAGACTTTTATGAACCTATTACTTTGGGTGAGGATGAATATTTTGTGCTGGGAGATAACCGAAATAATAGTGATGATAGCAGGTTTGAATCCATTGGTCTTATAAGCGATGGTCAAATTAAAGGAAAAGCATGGTTAAGGGTTGAACCTATTGACAATATAACAGTAATAGATAAAATTGATAATTCTCAATTATCCACTGAAACTGAAAGTGATAAATCTAGTGAAGATTTGCAATAAATAAAACATAGAAAAAAGAGGAATATATATGCATTTTCAATGGTATCCAGGTCATATGACTAAGGCAAAGCGTATGATGCAAGAAGATATAAAGTTAATAAATGTTGTAATAGAACTATTAGATGCAAGAATACCATATAGTAGTATGAATCCTGATATAGATGTGTTAGCAAAAAATAAATCCAGAGTTATTTTACTAAATAAGTCTGATTTAGCCTCAGAAGCTCATACAAAAAAATGGAGGGAATGGTTTGAATCCAAAGGATATTATGTAGTAGAGCTTAATTCAAAATCTGGAGATGGAATAAAGTTAATTACTCCAATAATAATGGAGGCATGTAAGGAAAAAATTGAAAGAGACAAAAGAAGAGGAATACTAAACAGACCTATTAGAGCGATGGTTGTTGGAATACCTAATGTAGGAAAATCAACCTTTATTAACTCTTTTGCTAAAAAAGCATGTACAAAAACCGGTAATAAACCTGGAGTAACTAAGGGGAAACAGTGGATAAGGTTGAATAAAGATATAGAGCTTTTAGATACTCCCGGAATACTTTGGCCAAAGTTTGATGATCAAAGAGTTGGTCTTAAATTAGCTTTAGTTGGATCAATTAAAGATGAGATACTAAATTCTTTAGAACTGTCCATAGAACTTATTAATTATTTAAGAGAAAAATGTAAAGGTATTCTAAATAAGCGATATGATGTAGATGATACTTTAGATAGTTTAAATATATTAAATCAGATTGCAGATAAAAGGCATTGCAGGCTTAAGGGGGATGAATTAGACATTAATAAAGCAGCCATATTATTATTGGATGATTTTAGAAATGGAAGACTTGGAAGAATAACACTTGAGAATGTGGAGGGAGATTAATTAAATAATGGAAGAAACGAATATTCTTAAGAAGTTTAATGATATAAAAAGTTTCAAAAGGAAAAAATATGACGAAGAGAACTTGACAGAAATTGAAATAAGTTTTATAGTGCAACGCATTCAAAATGGAATATATAATGAAGATGATATAAAAGTTATAGAGAATTTAATCAAATATAATTATTATTCAACAAGAGAAATTAAAGAAATAATTTATTTTTTTACAATAACACCAAAAGAAGTTATTAATTTAATAAATAAAGAAAGTGTTTTATTATAACAATAGGGAGACTTAATATGAAAGAAAAAATATGCTTTATAATATGTGTATCAGATGATAGATATTTTAATGAATGCATGTTATACATAAGTGATTTAACAGTACCTGTTGATATTGAAACAGAGTTTATTTGTGTATATAATGCAAAATCTTTAACAAGTGTATACAATAAAGCATTAGAAAGCACAGATTCAAAATATAAAGTATATTTACATCAGGATGCTTTCATACTAAATAAAGATTTTATAATAGATATTCTTAAAATTTTTAGAGAAAACAAACAAGTAGGTATACTTGGAGTTGCAGGTACTAAAAAAATGCCAAATAATGGAATATGGTGGGAAGAGAAAGAAGCTACATTTGGAAAGATTCATCATATGTCTGGTTTTGGAATGTTTAATCAGGATTTTTCAAAGCAAGCATCAAGCAAGGAATTTGAATATGTAGTTGCTTTAGATGGAGTATTAATAGCAACACAGTATGATATAAAATGGAGAGAAGATTTATTTGATGGATGGCATTTTTATGATATATCTCAATGTTATGAGTTTAGTATAAAAGGATATCATGTTGTGATTCCAAACCAAATAAGTCCATGGGTCATGCATGCTGGTAAACGGTTGATTAAGCATATCGGAAAAGATTATGAAGAATATAGAGAGATATTTTTAAAAGAATATAATGAAAATTTAGAAAAATACAATGCAAAAATAACAGAAATGGATTCAAATGATATAGAAGAATTAGAGATGATTAAGGAAAAATTAGATGATTATATCGGAAATAATCTAATAGATGAAATCAATATATTATGTGAAGAATTTATAGGAAAATATCCTCTTGATTTTGATATCAATTTAACTTATGCATATTCTAGTGAATTAAGAAAAAATAAGCTAAAAGCAACGTTTTTTTCCAGAAAAGCTTTATCAATTAATTATTCAGAAATGGCAAAAAAGATTTATGAAAGAAATAAAGTTGATATTAAGGTATATTTATTGGAAACTAAAATAAGTAATATTCCAATAAGTAATATATATACCCCTCTTTTAATAGGGGGAGAAAACGTTTCAGAACAGATGCACCTATGTGATAATATTTCGCCTAAATATGATTATTATGGGGAATTAACGGCTATATATTGGATATGGAAGAATTCAATGGCAGATTATATTGGTATTAATTATCAAGACAAATATTTTAGATATAATATGCGAAGTAATAGTATTGCAAATGATCAAGATATAGAAAAAATGCTTTTAGAAAATGATATTGTTTTATCATATAAAGCCCCATTGAAATTTAATATAAAAGACAGATTATCTTGTGAAATTATTAATACAGTAAGGGAAATAATAGTAAAAATATGCCCTGACTATGAAAAAAATTACCTTGAAGTAATAGAAGAAAACTTGTTTTTTGAAGAAAATCTATTTATTACAAACAAAACTGTTTTTTACAATTATTGCAAATGGTTATTTCTAATTACATTTGAATATGAAAAAATTGAAGTTGATCTGGAAGATATGACTTTGAGAAAAACAAATTATAATTTATTATCAAAAATTTTATTTAATACATGGATAAACAAACAGAATTTAAAACAAGTAAATAGCATAGTATTAAATAGCTTTCATGCAGATCAGGTAAGGTGAAGGAGGTAAATTATGTTTAATAATCAAGAATCTGATAAGGAAAAATTAAAAGAAGATGAATATGTAGAAGATATAACTTTATATGATAATGAAATTTTAGAATACGAAGAAGAAAAACGGGAAATTAATATATTTAAAGAGCTATTTGGAATGCTAATATATATTATAATTGTATTATTACTTACATTTTTTATTGTAACTTTTGTCGGACAGCGTACACAGGTAAGCGGTCGTTCAATGGAATCTACATTAGAAGATGGGGACAATCTTATTGTTGATAAAATATCATATCGATTTGTAGCTCCAAAACGTTTTGATATAATAGTATTTCCATATCAGTTTTCAGAAAATGTATATTATATTAAAAGAATAATTGGATTGCCAGGAGAAACGGTACAGATAATAGATAGTGAAATTTATATTAACGGTGAAGTGCTAGAAGAAAATTATGGTAAGGAAACTCTTATTAGTGCAGGAATTGCGGAGGAACCCATTGTGCTTGGGGAAAAAGAATATTTTGTAATGGGAGATAATAGAAATCATAGTTCAGACAGCAGAGACTCAGACGTTGGAAAAATTGACAAAGATACAATTGTTGGCAGAGCATTTTTAAGAATTTGGCCATTTAATCATTTTGGTATATTAAAACATCAATAATATGGAGAATACATGATAAAAAAGATAGAAGAAATAAAAAATAATTTAAATAACACTTCAATGGATGAACTGATAGATAAATTAAACGAATACAGAAATGATGAAAGAAAAAGTGTACAGAGACTTGTCAATAATTACGATAAAAAAATAGTAAATTATCACAAGGAATTACAAAGACTTGAAAATATGAAGGAGTATGAGAATAAATACAATAACTATTCATATATATGTGGTATTGATGAGGCAGGAAGAGGCCCCCTTGCAGGGCCTGTAGTAGCGGCTTCAGTAGTACTTCCTAAGGAATGTAACATTTTGTACTTAAATGATTCAAAGCAGATTAGTGAAAGTAAGAGAGAAGAATTATTTGATGAAATTTTATTAAACGCACTTTCTGTGGGAATAGGTATTGTTGATGCTTATGTTATTGATGAAATAAATATTTTGCAAGCAACATACAAAGCAATGAAAATGGCTATTGAAAAGATGCCATTAGTTCCACATCTTTTACTAAATGATGCGGTTACCATTCCAGATATTGATATAAAACAGGTGCCTATAATTAAAGGAGACACTAAAAGCGTTTCAATTGCTGCTGCAAGTATAATTGCTAAAGTAACAAGGGATAGAATAATGTTAGGGTTTGATGAACAATATCCAGAATATAATTTTAAGAAGAATAAAGGATATGGCACTAAAGAGCATATAGATTCAATAAAAAAATTTGGAATAAGCAATATACATAGAAAAACATTTGTAAAAAACTTTATATAAAGGTGGTGCTAATTATGGAAAAGAAGACAAATCCTAAAATAAAGCAGGCAATTGCATTGCAGTATAATCCAGATGAAATAGCACCTAAAATTATAGCTTCTGGAAAAGGTTATTTAGCTGAAAAAATTCTTGATGTAGCCTCAGAGGCCTTAGTGCCTGTATATAAGGATGAAAAACTGGCAAATACTTTGTCAAAACTAAATATAGGTGATGCTATCCCCCCTGAATTATATGAAATTGTTGCTGAAATTTTAGTGTTTGTGGACGATATGGACAGAATTAAAGGTAAAATAAGACATGACTAATAAAAGAAAAATTGGATTTGATTATGAAGATATTGCAGCAAAGTTCCTAGAAAGCAAAGGGTATAAGATAATAGCAAAAAACTTTACATCTAAATCAGGAGAAATAGATATAATAGCAGCAGATAATGACTATTTAATATTTGTTGAAGTAAAATATAGAAAAAATGACAAATATGGTCATCCCCTTGAATCGATAAATTACAAAAAACAACAAAGAATAATTAACACCTCAAAATACTACATGCTTATTAATAATTACGATGAAAATACTCCGGTCAGATACGATGTAGTAGGGATATTTAAGGATGGAATTATCCTGTTACAGGATAGTTTTAGTTTATAAATGAAAGGATATAAGTATGAACTTAATAAAAGCAAATAATAATAACTCTACCACAGTAAATAAAGTAGAGGATGTTACATATATAACTTTTCCAATATTAAATAATATTTCTTTCATAAAGCATGGATTTTCTACCAGACTTTCAGGAGTAAGTAAAGAAGAATTAAGTTCTATGAATTTAAGTTTCTCAAGAGGTGATGACAGAGAAAATGTAATGGAGAACTTTAGAAGAATTACAAATGCAATCGGTATTAGTTATAAGGACTTAGTATTTTCTGATCAAGTTCACAAAACTAATATATATATAGCAACTGCTAAAGATAGAGGTAAAGGCATAATAAAAGAAAGTGATATTAAAGAAATGGATGCACTTATAACTAATGAAATTAATCTTCCATTAGTTACCTTTTATGCTGATTGCGTTCCGATATATATAGTAGATCCTAAAAATAAAGCCATTGGACTAGCACATTCAGGATGGAAAGGAACAGTTGGTAAAATTGGAAAAGAGACAGTAAATGCTATGGTTAGAGAATTTAATTCCAATGTTAAAGATCTTATTGCAGTTGTAGGTCCGTCAATTTGTATGAACTGCTATGAAGTTGGTGAAGATGTGGCGGATCAATTTAAAAGCACTTTTTCTAATGAAGTTTTAAAAGAAGTACTTGAATATAAAAAAAATGGAAAATATCAGTTGGATTTATGGAATGTAAATAAATACATTTTACTAGAAAGTGGATTGCTACAAGAACATATAGAAATAACAGATATATGTACCTGCTGTAATAATAAATACTTGTTTTCTCATAGAGCAAGCAATGGGAAAAGGGGAAATCTGGCAGCATTTTTGTCGTTACAATAAGCACAAAATATAAACATTAATAAAAGCTTAACAATGAATTAATATATTTAAAAAAAATAAAAAAAAATGTAAAAAATGCTTAAAAAAACTTGAAAAAAACATCTAAGGGATATATAATATATAATATAAAATAGTTGGAGGTACATTAATGAAGAACATTAAAGTTAGCTTAAAAATCCTAATGGGATTTGGAATCGTAGTTGCATTGATGATTTTGATAACCGGAGTAACATCAATAACAAATACCGGAATTATTAGTAATGTTGATGCGGTTAGGATTGATTCAGAATTTCAAACAAAATGCAACAATTTAAAAACAGATTTTATGGAGGCAAGATTAAAAGCAAATGTTTTGTATGAAATAATTTCAGAAGAGGTGTATACGGAATATAGTGAATTGGCAAAGGCTGTTGATGCAGATTATGCTGATATTTTAAATTATATTAACGAAAATGAGATTTTATCCAAATTTAGCCAATATTTAACGGCGTTTGGTGATTCATACACACAATGGAAATCTAACGTAGAGAAGGTACATGATAGTGATGTTAATCGTACAACGGTTACGGCAGAAATGAATTCACATGGTCCTGTTATGCTTGAAACTTCAACCAAAATATTATCAAGTCAGATGGAACAATTAAAAAATGATGCATCAAATAACCTAAATACAGAACAAATATTATATCGTGGGATCAGGATTGAATCAGCAATAGACATTAACAATACAATTACATCTTTTCGTGTTGGAGCAAGAGGAGTTGTAAGTAGTCTTAATACTACAGGGTATGAAGATGTAGTTGCGAAAATGGATGCAACTATATCAAAATTAGAAGAATTTAAGGAATCAAGCCAACTTACATCTACCAAGGAAATTAGCCAAGAAGCAGTTGATGCTGTTAGCAATTATAAAGAAGCATTTATTAAGTTTATTAATGTATGTATTGAATCTGATAAAGCTGTAGCGGATGCAAAAGTACTTGGAATTACTTCTAAGGATAATTTAAATGCTGTTCTCACACATATTGATGAAGCTATGATGGTTAGAATATCAGAAACTCAAGCTTCAACAAATTTAGCATTAATCGTTGTAATTGTAGTAGCGGTACTATCTCTTGTTGTAGCAATAGTACTTGGTATATACATATCAGGTTTACTTTCAAAACCACTTGTATTTATCAGTAATTTATTATTAAATATTGGACAGACAGGTAACCTTGATTTAGACCCTGAAAAGATGGCATATGGAGATAAGATAGCAACTCAAAAAGATGAAATTGGTGTAATGTTTAAGAGTATAGAAATATTAATTAAAAAGATGCTTACACCAAAAGCTAATATGATGAATAGAATTGCGGATGGTGATTTGACAGTTGATATTGAATTAATGTCTAGTCAGGATACATTAGGTAATGCAATGGCTAAGATGACAGATAATTTAAATAATATGTTTAGTGAAATCAATCAAGCCACTTCACAAGTAGCTACAGGAGCAAGTCAAATTGCAGACGGAAGTCAGGTGCTTGCACAAGGCTCAACTGAACAAGCATCAGCAGTTGAAGAGTTATCAAGTACAATAACAGATATTTCTGATAAGACCAAAGCTAATTCAGAATTAGCCAATAAGGCAGCAAATCTTGCAAACTTAATCAAAGATAATGCACAAAAAGGTTCCTCACAAATGGATAATATGGTTAAGGCAGTAAAAGATATTAATGATGCAAGTGTGAATATTAATAAGGTAATAAAAGTAATTGATGATATAGCTTTCCAAACTAACATTCTTGCTCTTAATGCCGCTGTTGAAGCTGCAAGAGCTGGTCAGCATGGTAAGGTCTTTGCAGTAGTAGCAGAAGAGGTTAGAAATCTTGCAGCAAAGAGTGCAGAAGCTGCAAAAGATACAGGAATTATGATTGTAAATTCAATGGAAAAAGCTGAGCTAGGTGTAAAAATTGCAACTGAAACTTCAAGTTCACTTAATGAAATAGTTGATGGTATTAATGAATCAAGTGTAATTGTTAGCAATATTGCAAAGTCTTCAGAAGAACAATCACTTGCTATTTCACAAGTAAATCGTGGAATCGATCAGGTAGCTCAAGTAATTCAACAAAACAGTGCAACCGCTGAGCAAAGTGCAGCAGCTTCAGAGGAAATGAGCGGTCAGTCAGCTATGTTAGAAAGTTTAGTTGCTCAGTTTAAATTAAAAAATCAGACTAGTAGTTATTCAGGCATAAGTAGCTCAGGTAATAGTAGTCCAGTACAAAAAAGAAAAGCTAATAAGACATTATCAATAGAACTAAATGATGATTTTGGTAAATATTAATTAATTTTAAACAAAACTGTGGTATAAACATTATGTTAATACCACAGTTTTTTACATAATCAGGGAAAATTTTAGAAAAACTATTATATTTTTCTGATTTGACAAATAATGAAATAGTTGATAATATAAAAATATAGATGGCACAAAAGATTAAAAAAACGAAAATTTGTGTTCTTAATGAATAAAGATATATAATATAAATCGTTAAATTTTTGGAGGAAAGATGAAAAATGAAAAACAGCATGTAATAAAATCTGTTTTAAATGGCTCAATTGCAGATGAATTGGGATTAGAACCCAATGATATTATTATAAACATAAATAATAATGCTATAAAAGATATATTTGATTATCATTATTTAGTAAATGACGAATATCTGGAAATATTAGTTATGAAGCCTAATGGAGAAGAGTGGATCTTAGAAGTTGAAAAAGATTATGATGAAGATTTGGGTATAGTGTTTGAAGAGGGAATAATGGATGAATATAGATCCTGTAAGAATAAATGTATTTTTTGCTTTATAGATCAAATGCCAAAGGGAATGAGAGAAACACTATATTTTAAGGATGATGACTCTAGGCTTTCATTTCTACAAGGGAATTATATAACACTTACGAATATGACTGATGAAGATATTGACAGGATTATTTTGTATAAGCTTTCTCCTATAAATATTTCTATTCATACCATGAATAAAGAATTAAGAACAAAAATGCTTAATAATAGATTTGCAGGAGAAGCAATTGATAAGATAAAAAAACTATATGATTCCCAGATTATAATGAATGGTCAAATTGTGCTATGTAAAGATGTAAATGATGGGCAAGAATTAGAATATAGTATAATGAAGATGACAAAATATTTACCTTATCTTCAAAGCGTTTCAATAGTACCAGTGGGTATTACAAAATATAGAGATGATTTATTTCCACTAAAGGAATTTACCAAAGATGATGCAAGAAATTTAATTAATATAGTTCATAAATGGCAGAATATTTGTTATGAAAAGTATAATACTTATTTTATACATGCCAGTGATGAATGGTATTTACTTGCAGATGAAGAAATCCCAGACAAAGAAAAGTATGAAGGATATCTTCAATTAGAAAATGGCGTAGGTATGTTAAGACTTTTAAAAGATGAATTTTTTGATTATTTAAAAGATTTAGATGGAGACGATAGAAATAGAAATGTTACACTGGCAACTGGGGTATTAATGTATGAAGAATTGAAAGAATTAACAGGAATATTAACAAAAAAATTTCCTAATATTCAAATTTCAATATATCCAATTACAAATAATTTTTTCGGAGATAAAATTACTGTTGCAGGACTTTTAACAGGGCAGGATATTATAGCACAGTTAAGGGATAAATCATTAGGAGAAAAATTATTACTCCCATCATCTCTATTAAAAAATGGAGAAAGCGTATTATTAGATGATATTAGTATAGAAGATATTGAAAAAGCTTTACAAGTTTCAATTCATATAGTACAATCAGACGGTCAGGATTTAATAGATTCTATAATAAGGTAAAGGAGAAAGATATGAGTAAACCAATAGTTGCAATAGTTGGCAGACCAAATGTAGGAAAATCAACATTGTTTAATGCTCTTGCCGGAGAGCAGATATCCATTGTTAAGGATACTCCCGGTGTAACAAGAGATAGAATATACGTAGATATAACTTGGCTTAATAATCAATTTACATTAGTAGATACTGGAGGAATTGAGCCGGAAAGTAAAGATCTTATGCTTTCACATATGAGAGAGCAAGCTGAAATAGCCATAGAAACAGCAGATGTTATTATGTTTGTAGTTGATGTTAGACAAGGATTAGTAGATTCAGACTCTAAAGTGGCTACAATGCTTAGAAAATCAGGAAAACCGGTTGTTTTAGTAGTTAATAAGGTGGACAATTTTGATAAATTTATGCCGGATGTTTATGAATTTTATAATTTAGGTATGGGAGAACCAATGCCTATTTCCTCAGCTTCAAAACTTGGCATTGGGGATATGCTTGACGAAGTTATAAAACATTTTGAGCATAATGCGGAAGATGTTGAAGAAGATGAAAGACCAAGAATTGCCATAGTTGGGAAGCCAAATGTAGGTAAATCCTCAATTGTTAATAAATTATTAGGAGAAAACAGAGTTATCGTATCAGATATAGCAGGTACAACAAGAGATGCTATTGATACTGTAATAACATATGATGAGAGAGAATATATATTTATTGATACAGCCGGCCTTAGAAGAAAAAGTAAAATAAAAGAAGATTTAGAAAGATATAGCATTATAAGAACAGTAAGTGCAGTAGAAAGAGCAGATGTTGTAATACTGGTTATTGATGCTGCAAGTGGGGTGACCGAGCAGGATGCTAAAATTGCAGGAATTGCTCATGAGAGAGGAAAAGGGATTTTAATAGCTGTAAATAAATGGGATGCTATTGAAAAGAATGATAAATCAGTATATGAATATACTGCTAAGATAAGAGAAACTTTAGCATTTATGCCATATGCAGAAATAATCTTTATTTCAGCAATTACAGGGCAACGTATAAATAAAATATATGAAGTTGTTGATGTTATAATACAAAATCAAACATTAAGAATAGCCACAGGTATTTTAAATGAAATAATGACAGAGGCAGTAGCAATGAAACAACCGCCGTCAGATAAAGGAAAAAGATTAAGGCTTTATTATATGACACAAGTATCTGTAAAGCCACCAACCTTTGTTATTTTCATTAATAGTAAGGAATTAACTCATTTTTCTTATACCAGATATCTTGAAAATAAAATCAGAGAAGCCTTTGGTTTTAGGGGAACGGCACTTAGATTTATATATCGTGAAAGAAAGGACAAGGAGTAGAAACAATGGTTTTAAATGTATTAGTTTGTTTAATATTTGGATATGCTTTTGGATGCTTTTCAACAGGATATTTTGTTGGGAAGATGCATAAAATTGATGATATAAGAAAGTACGGCAGTGGAAATGTAGGTACGACCAATGCCCTTAGAACTATGGGGGTAAAAGCTGGAATTTTGACGTTTTTAGGAGACGCTCTAAAAGCAATATTTGCAGTATTAATTGCAAAATATATATTTAAAGATATGGAAGTGGATAATAAATTAATATTATCTTTAATTGCAGGATTTGGAGCTGTTTTAGGTCATAATTTTCCATTTCACCTAAAATTCAAAGGAGGTAAAGGCATTGCAGTAACTGCCGGAGTAATGTTGGCATTTGACTGGAAATTTGGATTAACTGCATTTTTAATTTTTGTTTCAATATCAGCCATTACCAAATATGTTTCACTGGCTTCTTTACTGCTTTCTCTTGCTTTTCCAATATGCATGATTATTTTTTATGAAAACTTTATGCTTTTATTATTAAGCATTTGTTTTACTATATTGGCTTTTGTAAGACATAAAGACAATATTAAAAGACTTTTAAGCAAAACAGAAAGAAAATTAGGTCAAAAGGTTGATATTAACAAGGGTTAATATTTACATAGGAGGTAAAAATGGAGAAAATTGGTGTACTTGGTGCAGGAAGTTGGGGAATTGCACTTTCAATATTATTGGCTAATAATGGACATGAAGTAACATTATGGTCTGCTTTAACAAGTGAAATAGACATGCTTAATGAAGAACGGGAAGACAAAAATAAATTGCCCGGAGTAAAACTTTCAGAAAGTATAAAATGTATCTCAGATTTAGAAGAAGCTTTAAGAGATAAATCTATTATCGTTTTTGCGGTTGCATCACCATTTACAAGAAAGACAGCTTCGATAGCAGCATCATATATTAAAGATAATCAGATAATTGTAAATGTTGCTAAAGGAATTGAAGAAACCACGTTAATGACTCTTTGTGATATTATAAAGCAGGAAATACCAAATGCAGACGTTGCAGTTTTGTCTGGACCAAGCCATGCTGAGGAAGTTTGCAGATTAATGCCTACTACATGTGTAGTTGGGGCAAATTCTAAAGAAACAGCATTTTTTATTCAAGATATATTTATGAGTGAAAACTTTAGGGTATACACAAGTCCAGATGTTATTGGTATTGAACTTGGAGGTTCAATTAAGAATGTTATTGCACTTGCAGCAGGTATTGTAGATGGTTTAGGTTTTGGTGACAATACCAAGGCAGCACTTATGACCAGAGGAATTGCTGAAATAATTAGACTTGGTTTGGCTATGGGAGCAAAAGTTGAGACTTTTGCAGGTCTTTCGGGGATTGGAGATTTAATTGTAACTTGTACAAGTAAACATAGCAGAAACAGAAGTGCAGGTTTTTTAATTGGTCAGGGTAGAACAATGGACGAGGCTATGAATGAAGTAAAACAAGTGGTTGAAGGAGTATACTCTGCAAAAGCTGCATTAGCCTTAGCAAAACAATTTAATGTATCAATGCCTATAGTAGAACAAATAAATTGTATATTATTTGAAGATAAACCGGCAAAGGAAGCAGTTAATGAGCTACTTTTAAGGGATAAAACTAAAGAATACTCTGTTTTGAAATGGGAATAGAAAAAAAGGAGACTAGAAAGTCTCCTTTTTATTTTAGCTGACTAATTGCATCTTTAAACTTGGCCAATTTTGCAGCACCATATTTTTCTTCTAAACTTAATTCAGACTTGTTTTGTTTATATGTCATTAATTTTGAACTAGAACTTACTCCTTCTGGTTCAATCAGTTCATTTATATCTAATGGCTTTTTACTTACCAAAGATGGCTCATTTGATTTAACTGTATCTTGAACTAGTTTTTGTGTAAACTTAATAACTATTTCATTTTTTAGATATCTTCCTTTTACGGATTTTACCTTTTTGGTTAAAACCAACCTATAATCTTCATTAGGTTTATATTCGCCAATTGGTTTAACTATAAGGAAGTCAGTCTCTTTGTCGTATGCATATGAAACATCAAGTCTTCTATTTCTAGAATCAATAACATACATGTTTTTGCTATTAATTGTATTTGGATCAAGAGGTTCGTTAAACTTAATGGACCATTCCATTTGCTTATCAAGTGTTCTAGCATTGTTTTTAACTTTAGTTAAAATTTGATCGTTATTACTTTCAACGTTTAATTGTATCCTATCCATATATTCGCCTCGTTTCTTAAAATTCTTTTTTATTATTGATACTATTTTACCATATAAATTCAATTATGTTAAGTGGTATTTTTTAAATTAAGTTTTATTTTTGGAGGAATTGAAAAACTTAAAACATATGTTTGAAAAAGGAAAGTGATTATGTTATAATGTTTAAGAATGTGTGAAGGAGGCATAATATGTATGTTAATATATGCAGACAGTGTAATAAAATATATCAGGCAAGGGTTAAATCTTTTGTTTGTAAGGAATGCTTAGAAGAAGATGAAAAACATTTTGGTTCTATAGAAGAATATTTGAAAAAGTTTCCTAATAGTAATGCACTTCAAATCTCAGAAGCACTTAATATTACGGCATATGAGGTTTTGAACTATATGAAAGAAGGAAGATTAAATATATCAAGAGGCACATTTAGCAGGCTTCCTGATTAAAGGAAGGAGATTTGTATGAATTCGGATGAAGAAATTGAAAAGGTTCAGGCTGAAAAAGAGACAGATACCAAAGAAAGTAAGGTTAAATATATGTTTAAGGAAATACTTATATATGCTTTGTGTATTGTAATTGCCTTTGGAGCAGGTAAGTTATTTAATGCTTTTGTTTTTCAAAGAACAATTGTTGATGGACAGTCTATGGAGTCAACTTTGCATAATAAGGATGTTTTAATTGTTAATAAGCTGATTTTTAATTTGTCTAAGCCTGAAAGATTTGACATTATTGTTTTTATGCCTTTTCCTGATGAGGAGGATACTCTTTATGTTAAAAGAGTTATTGGACTTCCGGGAGATACGATTCAGATAGTTGATGCAGATATTTATATTAATGATGAGATTTTAGAGGAAAACTATGGAAGAGAAGAAATAAGAAAAGCTGGTATAGCTAAAGAACCTATTGTTTTAGGTGATGATGAATACTTTGTAATGGGTGATAATAGGAATGAAAGCTATGACAGCAGAGCACAAGAGATTGGACCAATTAAAGAAGATTCAATTATTGGAAAGGCTTGGTTAAGAATATATCCATTTTCTTCTATGGGAGTGGTAAATCATAAATAAGTATATTAAATTTATTTAAAGTGTTACTTTTGCTAAATGTAAGGAGAATTTTATGATTTCGTATGTAAAAGGTGAGTTGACTGAGATTAATTTAGAGTACATTGTTGTAGAGAACAATAATATTGGGTATGAGATTAAGGTTGCATTATCTTTGATAAATCAATTGCCAGAAATAGGAAGTGATATTAAAATATTTACTTTTTTATATGTTAGAGAAGATGTTTTGGCTTTGTATGGATTTTTATCAAAGGATGATTTGAAGGTATTTAAGTTGCTTTTGGGGGTTAATGGAATAGGCCCTAAAGGTGCCCTTGGTATTTTATCTACAATAACCCCAAATGATTTAAGGTATGCAGTTTTGTCAGATGATATAAAAACAATTGCAAAATCCCCGGGTATTGGTAATAAAACTGCCCAAAAGCTTATTATTGAATTAAAAGATAAATTAAAATTAGATGATATAATTGTGAAAACCGAGATTAAAGGTGAGGATACTAGCGGTGTGGCTAATGAAAAGAATGAGGCTATTCAGGCATTAGTGGCACTTGGTTATTCAAGCACAGAGGCTGTTAAAGCCGTTAATCAGGTGGAGATTACCAAGGATATGAGTGTAGAAGATATTCTAAAACATAGTCTTAAGAAAATATCAATATTTTAGGTGGTTTTATGAATAAAAGAATTATAACAACAGAATTAATTGAAGAAGATAATAAAATAGAGAATAACCTTAGACCTAAGTTACTAAAGGATTATGTTGGGCAGTCAAAAGCAAAAGAAAACCTTAAAATATATATTGAGGCTGCAAAACAAAGAAATGAGCAATTAGATCATGTACTGTTTTATGGACCACCAGGGTTAGGCAAGACAACGTTAGCTGGCATTATTGCTAATGAAATGGATGTTAATATTAAAATAACCTCAGGTCCTGCAATTGAAAAACCGGGTGAAATGGCGGCTATCTTAAATAATTTACAAGATGGAGATCTTTTGTTTGTAGATGAAATTCATAGATTAAACAGGCAGGTTGAAGAAGTTTTGTATCCTGCCATGGAGGATTTCGTTATTGACATTGTTATTGGCAAAGGAGCTTCCGCACGTTCAATAAGACTAGATCTTCCTAAATTTACATTGGTCGGAGCAACTACAAGAGTAGGTATGTTAACAGCACCTTTAAGAGACCGATTTGGAGTAGTACACAGGCTTGAATTTTATACTGTGGAGGAACTTGAGGATATTATTATCCGTTCTGCCAAGGTACTTTCGGTTGACATTGAAAAAAATGGTGCTACAGAATTGGCAAGGCGTTCAAGGGGAACACCAAGACTTGCCAACAGATTATTAAAAAGGGTAAGAGATTTTGCTCAGGTAAAATATAATGGCATAATTACTCATGAAGTAGCTAATTTTGCCCTTGATTTACTTGAAGTTGATAAATTAGGACTAGATAATACGGATAGAGTAATTCTTAATACCATGATTGAAAAATTTGGTGGAGGCCCTGTTGGACTTGATACTTTGGCTGCTGCTATAGGAGAAGATTCAGGAACTATTGAAGATGTATATGAACCATTTTTGATACAAAATGGCTTAATCAATCGTACTCCAAGAGGGAGAGTAGTAACAGAGCTTTGCTATAAGCATTTATAGATTTAATCATAATAAAATATTTGTCAAAATATGACTATATTTTACATTCTTTCTATTGTTAAACAATATAAAAAAATCTTGTTTTTATGAAAATATAGTATATAATGTATTTATGGAAGTTAAAAATTTACACTTAAGGAGATGATGTGATGGCAGGCAAGAATGATGCACAGGTAATTATAAATGGTAAAGTATATACGCTTTGTGGTTATGAAAGTCCAGAGTATCTTCAAAAAGTAGCATCTTACATAGATAGTAAGCAATCAGAATTTAAATTGACTGAAGGATATAAAAAGCTTGATTTGGACATGAGAAATTTACTATTAAACTTAAATATTGCTGATGATTATTACAAAGCCAAAAAGCAGGTTGAAGAATTAGAAGAAATCCTTTCCATACAAGATAAAGAAATGTATGATTTAAAACATGATATTATAGCTTCTAAGTCAAAATTAGAAACAGCAGAACGTGAAATCGAAGCATTAAAAAAAGAAGCTGGAGATTTTCAAAAAAATATTACTAGACTGGAAACTGAGTTGGAAGATAGTAAAAAAAATAGGAAGTGATTTACAGTTTTGGGATTTCGCTTTAGTATGGAGTATGGCGGACGGACGCTTTGCCTTTTTAGCCTCTCTCGGAATACTGAATTAATTCATGACAAAAAAAGTAAATTGCTGTATATAAATTTTCAATACCCAGCTTTGCTACTAAAATTATATCTCCATGGGAGGTTACTCAAAAAGTCCTCTCAATACGTAAATTAATTTTTCAGATGAATGCAGTTGTATAATTATTTAATTGTGCAGACCGTCCGATGAGGCGTTTATATTTATTACAAGACTTGCAAAGGCTTGAAATAAATATGCCGAGGGAGGGTAAGGCAAACAATTAAATAATTATACAACTGTATTCATCTGAAAAAATTGAAAGACTAAATTAAGGACTTTTTCAGTGACCTACCATGGAGTAGAAAGACTAAATGCAAAGCGTCTGTTCGCAATAACACCTAAAGCAGAGGAGAATATATGCAAAAAGTAGAAATCTTAGCACCAGCAGGATCTTATGAAAGCCTTAAAGCAGCAATAACAGCGTCAGCAGACGCGGTTTATATTGGAGGAGCAAAGTTTGGTGCTAGAGCATATGCAGATAATTTAACAATTGATCAATTGAAAGAAGCTATTGACTATACACATTTATATAATAAAAAGATATATTTAACTGTTAATACATTGCTTAAAAATAATGAGATAGAAAATCAGTTATTTGATTATTTGGATGGACTTTATACATGGGGAATAGATGGTTTAATTGTTCAGGATTTAGGGGTATTAAATTGGATAGGTAAGAATTTTAGTGATGTACCAATTCATGCCAGTACTCAAATGACTATTACAAGTGAATTTTCGGCGAATATGCTTAAGAAATATAATGTAAGTAGAATTGTTCCGGCACGTGAGTTAAATCTGTCAGAGATAAAAAACATAAAGGAAAATACAGGACTTGAAATTGAAACTTTTGTACACGGTGCTTTATGTTATTGCTACTCAGGTCAGTGTTTGTTGAGCAGTTTAATAGGAGGAAGAAGTGGGAATAGAGGTAGATGTGCCCAGCCTTGTCGAATGCCTTATAATTTAGTTGGCGATAATAATGTTTTGAATTTAAAAGAAGATAAATATCTTTTAAGTCCAAAAGATCTTTGTACATTAGAGATTATTCCAAAGCTTATAGAAGCTTCTATTGATTCATTTAAGATTGAAGGCAGAATGAAAAAGCCGGAATATGTATATTTAGTAGTTTCTGTGTATCGTAAATATGTTGATTTATATTATAAATTAGGAAGCGATGGTTATAACAGGTATTTGCTAAATAATGCTAAAGAAGTTAAAGAGGATTTAGATGCACTGTCAGATATATATAATCGTGGAGGATTTACAAAGGGATATTATCTGATGAAAAATGGCAGAGAGATGATGTCATTAAAAAAACCTAATCATCAGGGAATTCTAGTTGGAGAAGTTGAAAGTGTTAATAAAAATAAAGTAAGTATAAAACTTACTAACAAGGTCAACAGTCAGGATGTCTTAGAAGTTTTTACACAGGATGATAAAATTTTTGAGTTTACTTTAAAAGATAATTTGACCATCAATCAAAGAATAATTAGAACAATAAATGGAAACTATCATTTAAAAAAAGGACAATTAGTATATAGAACTAGAAATGAACAGTTGTTACAAAATGTAAGAGCTAAATTAAAGGAAGAGTTGAAGATTTTTGTTAACGGTGAAGTTATTTTATCTGAAAATAATAAAGCAATATTAAAAATCTGGAATAGTGAAAATAATATAACTTATTATGGGGAAATGATAACAAAAGCCATTAACCAGCCTTTAACAGAGGAAAATGTTAAGTCTAAGATATTAAAAACCGGAAATACTAATTTTTTATTTGATGATTTAAGAGTAAGTATTGAAGGTAATGTTTTTATGCCTAGTATAGCATTAAATGAGCTTAGAAGAAATGCATTGGAATTATTTTGTGATAGTTTGTTATTAAAGCATAGAAGAAAACAGGCAGTTAAGGTTAATAATTTAATTGATTTTGAAGAAATTAATAATAAGTTAAATATTTCGGTGTATATTGAAAAAGAAGAATATTTTGATATTGTTTTACAATATGACGAAGTTACAAGGGTATATATAGATATTGATGCAATTTGTTTAGAGAATATTAATGCTTATTGTAAAAGGGTACATGAGAAAAATAAAAAGATATATTTAGTACTTCCATATATAATAAGAACAAAAAAATATAAAGAGTATTTTAATAATAGAGAAGTTTTTCAATATAGCAATATTGATGGTTTTATGATCAGAAATTTAGAAGGCTTTAGTTTAATTAGAGATATTTATGGGGATGATACATATTCCCAAAAGCCGGTTATTTTATTGGATTATAACGTTTATACAATGAATAAAGAGTCATTTAATTTTTGGAATAAATTAGACGCAAATTATTTTACTTCTCCAATAGAATTAAACTATAAGGAATTAAAAGGTTTAAATTTAACAAAGAGTGAAATTATTGTATATGGGCATATTCCTGTAATGATATCAGCACAATGTCTGTTGAAAACTGTTAATAAATGCAAGGTAAATTATAAGAATTTGTATCTTACAGATAGATATAATAAAAAATTTTATGTTAAAAATTTATGTAATCATTGTTTAAATATTATTTATAATGGACAGCCGGTTGTTTTATTAAATAATTTAAAAGAAGTAATGGACTTAAATCCATCAGGGATTAGGCTAAATTTTACAATTGAAGATAAAGAGAGTATATCTGAAATAATTAAAACTTATATTGATGTTTTTTTGTATGGAAACGAAACTAATTATTCTTTTAAAGAGTTTACAAGAGGACATTTTAATAGAGGAATTGAGTAGGTGATATAATGGAAAATTTAGTAGTAGGTTTATCAAGATATATAATAATTATTCTTATGGCTATTTATACTTTATATTGTTTTACGGCTTTTAGGAATAATAATATTGACAGAAAAAAAAGATTATTTAACCAACAAAGAATAATAATGTTTGTGATACATTTCATATGTAATTTACTATTATTTATAAATACAAGAAGTATAAAAATAATTTTTTTGTATGGGGCTGAATTAGTTTTTTTCATATTAACATTATTTTTGTTTAGTATTGTATATAAAAGATTATCAAAATTGATTTTAAATAATATGTGTATGTTAATAATGATTGGTTTTGTTATGCTTACAAGGCTGTCTTATGATAAAGCAATAAGGCAATTTGTTATTACTGTAGTTTCAGTGGGAATTTGCCTTGTTATTCCTTTTATTATTGACAGGCTAAGAATATTGGAGAGACTTGGATATATTTATGCTTTAGTTGGAATTGGTTTGTTAATATCAGTATTGATTTTTGGAATAAAAAACTATGGTGCTACAAACTGGCTGTCTATTTTCGGAATTGCAATTCAGCCGTCAGAATTTGTTAAAATAATATTTGTATTTGCCATAGCTTCCCTGTTTTCAAAAAGAACTGATTTTATTCATGTTATTAAGGTAACCATTCTTGCAGCACTCCATGTGCTTATATTAGTTTTTGAAAAAGATCTAGGAGGAGCTTTAATATTATTTGTTGTTTATCTAATGATGCTTTATGTGGTAACTAAGCAACCGCTGTATTTTGCAGGAGGGGCTGTGGCAGGAATTATAGCTTCAGTAATTGCATACAGGTTATTTGCCCACGTAAGAGTCAGAGTAGCTGCATGGAATGATCCTTTTAGTATTATTGATAATGAAGGATATCAAATAACTCAATCCCTTTTTGCCATTGGAACTGGGGGATGGTTTGGTATGGGTCTTTCAAAGGGAATGCCTGAAAGTATACCTGTTGTGGATAAGGACTTTATATTTTCTGCAATTTCAGAAGAATTTGGAGCAGTTTTTGCTATATGTTTAATGTTTATTTATTTAAGTTGTTTTATAATGTTTGTTAATATAGCTATGAAATTAAATAAAGTATTTTATAAATATTTAGCCCTTGGTCTATCTGTTACATATGGATTTCAAGTTTTTTTAATGATTGGGGGAGTAACAAAATTTATTCCTTCAACAGGGGTAACCCTTCCCTTAATTAGCTACGGAGGCAGTTCTATACTGAGTACATTAATAATATTTAGCATTATACAAGGATTATATGTACTTAATAAGAATGAGGATGTGATTTCAAATTGAGTAAAAAAGAAAATTCTAATGAAGTTAACAATAATAGAGAAATAACCATTATTACATATGTATTTGTAGGACTATTTGTTTTATTAGTTTGTAATTTTGCGTATTTTAATGCTTTTCAAAGTAAGAATATAATTAATAATTCATATAATAAAAGACAGGATTTATTTTCTAAAAATGTTATCAGAGGAAAAATATTAGCATCCAATGGAGAAGTTTTAGCAGAGACAATTGTTAATGACGATAAAACCGAAACAAGAAATTATCCTTTTAATAACAAATTTGCCCACGTAGTAGGACTTTCAACTAAAGGTAAATCAGGTATAGAATCATATGCTAATTTTAGTTTATTAACTTCAAATGCTAATATTTTTGAACGTTTATATAAAGAGCTAAAGGGAGAAAAAAATATTGGGGATAATGTTGTAACCACACTTGACTTATCACTTCAAAAAATTGCTTATGATGCACTTGGAAGAAACAGAGGAGCAGTTGTGGTAATGGAGCCGGAAACTGGTAAGATATTAGCCATGGTTTCTAAACCTGATTATAATCCTAACGATATTGATAAAATATGGGATGACTTAGTCGAAGATAAAAAAGAACAGTCTTCATTGTTAAATAGAGCAACTCAAGGTCTTTACCCTCCAGGTTCTACTTTTAAAATATTAACAGCTCTTGAGTTTATACGAGAAAATCCGGATTTTCAAAATTATACTTATCTTTGTAAAGGTAAGGATATATTTAATGATGTAGTAATTAACTGCTATAATAATAAGAATCATGGAGAAGAAGATTTAATAAAATCATTTGCTAAATCCTGTAATGATTCTTTTGCCAACATAGGAATTAATTTAAATATATCTTCATTAAATAATTTATGTAAAAGCTTTTTGTTTAACTCAGATTTACCTTTACAGATACCATATAAAAGAAGTAGCTTTGTTTTGGATGAATCTAGTAGTATATCAGAAATACCCCAAACTGTAATAGGACAGGGAAAAACTCAAATATCCCCAATGCATAATGCATTAATTGTTTCTGCAATTGCTAATGGTGGAAAACTTATGAATCCTTATCTGATTGATCAGATAGAAAATTATAATGGTGATGTAGTTAAGAAATATCTTCCGATATCAGGTGGAAACTTATTATCTGCCACAGAATCAGGTATACTTACTAAACTTATGGAAGAAGTAGTGCTTAGTGGGACAGCCACATCATTAAAAAATAAAAAATACGAAGTAGCAGGTAAGACAGGTTCTGCTGAATATGAAACAGGCAAGGCTGCTCATGCATGGTTTGTGGGTTTTGCTCCGGTTGAAAATCCAAAAATTGTAATAAGTGTAATTGTAGAAAATGTCGGAACAGGCAGTGAATATGCAGTTCCTATAGCTAAAAAGATATTTGAGCAATATTTTAAGTAAAAATTTTAAATTTTTATTGAAATTTACTAAAAAAAGATGTATACTATGAGCAGTTATTGAAAACACACCATACAATTTATTATATTTCAATTGTATAAAACAGGAGGGATTGCGATGATAGAGGCAACGAGCTGTGGCGGTGTGGTTATATTCAGAGGAAAAATTTTATTACTGTATAAGAATTATAAGAATAAGTATGAAGGCTGGGTTCTTCCCAAGGGGACAGTGGAAGAAGGCGAGGAATATAAGGAGACTGCAATTAGAGAAGTTAAAGAAGAAACAGGTGTAACAACTTCAATTATTAAATATATTGGTAAAAGCCAATACTCTTTTAGTACGCCAGCAGATACAGTTAATAAGGATGTTCATTGGTATTTAATGATGGCTGACAGCTATTACAGCAAACCACAGCGTGAGGAATATTTTGTTGACTCAGGATACTATAAGTTTCATGAAGCCTTTCATTTATTAAAATTTACAAATGAAAAGCAAATATTAGAAAGAGCCTTTAATGAATATTTAGATTTGAAAAAAAGTAATCTTTGGGGAAATAGAAAGTATTTTTAGCTAATATAAAAATGACTGTGTACATTTTAAAGTTCACAGTCATTTTTGCATTTAACTACATAGTTTCTGGTTCTGGGTATTCAACTCCCTGTAAATCAACAGTCATAGTCTTTATTTTTTGCTCTGCAAGTGGTCGGTCTCTAAAATCTACCTTAGTCTCAGCTATTTCATCAACAATTTCTTGTCCCTCTATAACTTTACCAAAAGCTGCATAAGCTCCGTCTAAGTGAGGTGAGTTTTTGTGCATAATAAAGAATTGAGAACCGGCTGAGTTTGGATTTTGTGATCTTGCCATTGAAAGGACTCCAGCGGAATGTTTTAAATCATTATTAAAGCTATTATCTTTAAATTCTCCTTTTATTGAGTAGCCAGGGCCACCCATACCAGAGCCTTCAGGGCATCCTCCCTGAATCATAAATCCTTTGATTACACGATGGAAGATAAGTCCGTCATAATACTTTTTATTGATTAAGGATATGAAATTATTTACTGTATTTGGTGCAACATCAGGATAAAGTTCGATTTTGATTATTTTGCCTGATTCAGTTTCAAGAGAAACAATAGGATTTGACATTAAGTATTCCTTCTTTCATTTGTTTTTTAGATATATCATATATAATAGTATACATTGTAATATTTGTAAATAGTTATTTAATTTTTTAGTATTGACTTTTTTTAGTTGAAAACTTTATATTAATGTGTTATTCTAATCCTGTTGCTTTAAAGTATACAGATAATTGGAGGATAAAAATGGAAAAAAATGATTTTCAAAATGTTAAGATTGTGTATGCTGATCCTTCAGCATTGGGATTATTTGGACTTGCTATGGTAACCTTAGTTGCATCCAGCCAAAAGCTTGGAATAACTGAAGGTGTAGCATTAGTACTTCCATGGGCAATCTTTTTAGGAGCATTGGCTCAGTTAGTAGCTGCAATAATTGATTTTAAACATAATAATGTTTTTGGTGGAACAGCTTTTGCAGGTTATGGATTTTTTTGGCTTGGTGTTGGAATGACATGGCTTATTAATCTTGGTGCGTTTGGTCAGAAATTAGCTGATAATGCAGATCCTAGGCAATTAGGTGTGGCATTTATAGGATATTTAATATTTACATTATTCATGACAATTGGTGCAATGGAAACACATAAAGTTTTATTTTCAATATTTGTATTAATTGACTTTTTATTTTTAGGGTTGTCTGTTAGTACTCTTGCTAAAAATGAAGGCGTTAAGGAACTTTTCCATAACGTAGCAGCAATTTCAGAATTATTAATCGCAATTCTTTCTTTCTATGGTTCAGCAGCAGCAGTATTAAACAAACATTTTGGAAGAGTGTTTTTACCAGTTGGGAAACCATTTGGAATATTTAAAAAATAAAAAGGAGGTGTATATACACCTCCCTTTTTATGCCAAATTTTTTTGTACATTAAATAATGACTCTAATACCAGCCAGTTTTGTGGAAAATATCGATTAATAGTCCAATAACTTGGGCCTGAAAGTTCTTTATTATAAATTAGTATTAATTTTGAATTAATACTTCTTGCATCCTCAAACCATACAATATGTTTAGTACCATTTGGTTCATAATATTCAATAAATGGAGACATGGCAACATTATCAAATGAGATTTGTGCTTTATTTCTTCTTGCAATGTCAACAGCATCATAATTCGATACTACACTGGCACGACTGCCTTGTGTAAATGGAAGAGTCCAATTGTAACCATAATTTGGAATTCCCATAAGAATTTTTTCTGAGGGAATTTCAGTTAATGCATAATCCACTACCTTTTCAACTTGAGGGAGAGGAGCAACGGGCATTGGCGGACTGTAAGTATATCCCCACTCATAAGTCATCAAAACCACCCGATCAGCAACCGTTCCAAAAAAGTTATAATCATGTGCCTCATAAAGAGTACCTTTTTGTTCTGTTGAGGTTTTAGGAGCAGCAGCAACAGTAAGAAGAAATCCTTCGTTATGCATTGCAGTGCTTACTTTAGAAAGAAAATCATTATATGCATCCCTATCGCTTGGTAATACATATTCAAAATCAACATTTAATCCCATATAACCCTTTTGTTTCATGGTAGTAATAATATTATTAATAAGCAAATCCGAAACAGCGGTACTATACAAAATATCACTAACTAATTGGCTATCAAACCCCCCGGTGGATTCAATATTATTGATTACCATAATTGGCATAGTTCTAAATATTTTACACATGTTAATCAAGTGCTCATCATCAACTTGACTAAGAGTTCCATCAGCTCTTACACTATAGCTGAAAATACTTAAATAAGTTAAGTGGGGTAAAGTTTTAGAAAGAACATCATCTTTAATATTAGGGAAGGCATAGCCATTTACTTCTATAGTCCCTAATTTATCAGTAACGTCCACATCAGTAAGCACAAGCGTTTGACCGATTACCAAGGTTTGCTCAAGTGGGATTTCATTTTCAAGAGCTATCCTTTTATAATCCATACCATAAGTATTTCCAATGGAATACAGGCTATCACCTTGTTTAACAACATAAATTAAGATAAAAAACACCAACTTTCTTTATTGAGATAATAATTATTTGTATTGAATTGGATCATCAATTAAAGTCGCAAAAGTATACTCGTGACAATGGCATTCGCACCTTGTTGTATATCCCGTTACATAGTGTATATGTCCATCTCCAACTTTAACAGCAGGGCCGGATTCATCACAAATATTATGGTAATGTCCTTTAAAAGAGTCTGTATTAGTTATAATTTTATGTCTGTGGCTTCCACATTCAGTGGGAATGGCCTCACTGCTAACACCTGCAAAACGATGATTATGAGGGCAATCACCTAATTCTGCAATAAAAGTACTGCCTAAAAACTCATGAACATGCTCTTTTTTCTTCTTTTCGCAACATTTATTACCATAATCCATTTTGCCACCACCTTATAATTTTATATAAAATAACATATGCATTAATTGTCAATTGGTGAAAACAAAAACTAAGTAACCTCTTTTTTACATGGTAAAAAATTTGACTTATGGTTTAGATTATGATAAAATTACATAATAACATGGGATTTTACATATTGAGGTGTAAATTATGAAAAATAAAAATATTCGTAAACATGAAAAATTGTTTATTAATAGTAAATACAGACAAATGCTAAAGACAGTTTTGACATTATTACTGGTTATCATAGTAGCACTTTTTAGCATTAATCTTTATTCTGACAAAGTTGAAAGGCTTTTAAAAGACTCAACAGAAATAAATCTTATAGAAATGGCAAAGCAGATAGCTCACACCGTGGAAGAACAGATTAATTCAGAAATAGCCATATTAGAGGCTCATGTGAATTCAAGTTTTAATAGCAAAATCATAGAAGAAGATTTAAAAATAAAAGAATTGGAGGATTTTGCAAAGAATAATGACTACGCCCGAATATACTTAGTTGATCTCAATGGTAAAGCTGAGTCATCAGATGGTGTAATAGTTAATTTCTTTGATAATCCTTATTTTCAGTTAGCACGCAAAGGAACGTCTAATATTTCAAAAGTTTTTAGAAGTATTGTTGATGTAGGTCAAATATATGTGGCTTATTTTGTTCCTGTTATTAAAGATGATAAGGTAATTTATGTTGTTGCAGGAACAAAGACTATTAGTAATATTGAAAATGAAATATCTGTTCCATTTTATGGCGGAAAAGGTAGAATACATATTATAGATAAATCCGGTGAGGTAGTATTTCATAATAGAATTGATGTGGCATGTGAATTATTACAGATTCCATTTGGTAAAAACTATGATGAATCATATGAAGGTAGTATTCTTAATAGTTTGTATAGTAATAATTCAATTGAATCAGTTAATAAATTATTAAGTGATATTGATAGAAATATTGCTGGGACAATTAGGATGAATTTAGGAAATCATAATCGTTACGTTTCCTATGCTCCAATAAACGGAGTACATGATTGGTTAGTATTAGCAGATATTGAGCCAGAAGTAGTTTTCTCAAAATCAATAGTTGTAATTAACATGACTATTGCATTATGTATTGTGATAGCAGTTATATTAATCAGTGCATATTTTTACATCATTTTGGAACGAAAAAGAAATGAAAGACATTTGCTAAGTGAAAGGGAAGTTTATAAAACAGTAATAGAGAAAAATGTTGATCTGGTGTTAGAAGTTGATGTGAACTCTAATATGGTTGAATTTTACATTTCTGAATTGTCAAGGTCATTGTTTATCAGAATGTTCGGTGAAGATGCAGCTTTAGTTTCTGACTATGATATGCATATGGATTTTATGGAATCAAGAATACATCCTGATGATAAAGGAATCTTTGCTAAAATGCCAGATGAAAATAATAAATTACATCATTTGTCAAGAGAATATAGGTTTAAATGTATATTAGATGATGAATATATTTGGATACGTTCCACTCGTTCAATAATAAAAGGCATAAATGGAAAAACCAAGAGAATAGTAATTAGTGTAATTAATATTAATGAGCAGAAAGTTAAAGAAATTAATCTTATAAATGCAGCAGAAATTGATGCTATGACAGGTGTTTTCAATAAAATTACAACTATTAATAAAATAGATGAATATCTCTTTGATGAAGGCAGGGACGGTCAACATGCTCTTCTTATGATTGATATTGATAATTTTAAGAAGATTAATGATGCATATGGAACAATTTTTGGAGATCAGTTAATTAAAAAATTAAGCTTATCAATTAAAAACTCATTTTATTCACATGACGTTATAGGAAGGGTCGGTGGTGATGAATTTGTAGTTTTAATGAAAAACTATAAAAATATCACTTCTCTTAAATTTAAAATTAATAAAATGTTAGATTATGTTTATAATAAAGTTGATAATGATGTATACAATTATATACTTTCTGCCAGTGTGGGAATTTCAAGATATCCAGAAGATGGTAAGGTTTTTGTTGATTTAGTAGGAAAATCAGATCTTGCTATGTATCAGGCGAAAATGCTTGGAAAAAACACATTCTGCTTATATAATGATTTAACAGAAAACGCACTAAGTACCTATACATATACAAAAGACGTTACAAAAAGAATTGGAGATCTTACATTATCTTTTGAAAACAGTTCAGAGGGAATGCTATTATGTTATGTGGATAAGAAGGAAATTAAATGCCTAAAAGTTAATTCATCATACTTAATATTACATGGTATTGAAAGAGGTATGGTTGAAGGTGCTACAATTTCTGATTCTGAAGAAATGACAACTATGTGCGAAAAGATTTATGCATGTGTTGATGAAAAATTGAAAGTACTGTATACTGATAAGTTTGTGGTATCAGGTGTAGAATGTGTTGTAGAGTCTTCAATAAGTATTGCCATGCATTCTGAACAAATATTTTATGTTATTGTTACCGAAAGAGATATAACAGAAAAAATTAGAAGAGAAAAAGAAAGTAGAAAAGTAATCAAAGAGTATAATGCATTATTTAATTCCACATATGATGGTATAGTTATGGTAGAGTATAATGAAGACACAAAGAAATTTACTCATACACGAGCTAATAAAAAGTATTGTGAAATATTTGAAGTTGATGAAAATGTGATTGAAGGCTCTACTTTAGATGAATACCTTTCAGAACAGGGTATAAATATGGCAAGTATGGTAATTGCAACAGGTATGCCAAACAATTATATTTGTACAAGAAAAGGTAAACAACACGATAAATTTGTATTAGTGAATTTAGTGCCATATGTTGATGAAGCAAATAAGAATTTTTTAGTTTTAACATGTAAAGATGTTACGAGAGAACATGTTTTGTCGGATGAAAAGGAAGTTTATGCAGAGCGTTTTAAGGCCATAATTGGGGATAATACAGCATCTATTTTTGTACTATTAGAAGATGCAGACAATGAGCTGATGGTGGTAGAGGCCAATGAACATTTCCTTAAGTTAGTTGACCGAGAACATAAAGATTGTAAAAATATGAAATTAGAAGAATTAAGCGATAAATTTCACACTAAAATTATTAAAGAAAGCTTTTACGAAGCAACTAGAACAAAAGAACCATTTTTTACTGATTTTTATGATTGGCATTTTGATAAGTATTATAATTATGTTGCTCATCCAGTATTTAGAAATGAAGATGTCATATCAGTAATTGTTAGTGTAAGAGATATTACACAAATAAGACAATTAAGGGATGACAATGAATATTTAATAAGGCATGACGGATTGACAGGACAATATTCAAGATATTATATGGAGAATTTACTTGATTCTATTGTTGAAAAAGAAAATCTGTCAATTACTATAATGAATATAGTAGGTATGAACTTGTTAAATGAAGCTTTTGGTATGGCAACAGGAGACTTTATATTAAAAAAAGCAGGTCAGGTTATTGCAGAAATATTTGAGGATGCTAGCATAGGAAGGTGGGGCAGTGATGAGTTTATTATTGTTGCTGATTCATATTCCGAAGAAGAAATAAAAGACAAAATAAAGTTAGTCGAAAGTTTTGAATATGCTTATGATGACATTAAAATTACAATTGGTTTTTCAATTGGTACCGTTTTTGCAGAAAAGTCTGATATGATAGGGGATCTTCCAAGAAAAGCACTTGGTGCCATGAATAATCACAGATATGTACTTATGGGAAGTAAGGAAGTGGAAAATAAGTATATTGATTATATTCTAAATATTCTGGTTGAGAAAAACCATGAGTCAGCTGAACATGTTACACGTATGCAAGAAATTGCCGAAGATTTTGGTAATGAAATAGGTCTTACTCAAAAAGATATTGAGATTTTAAAATATGCCGCAAGATTACATGATATTGGAAAAATCGGTGTACCTCAGGATATTCTCTCCTTGCCAAGAAATCTTACAGAAGATGAAATGGATCAAGTTAGAAAGCATTGTAATGTAGGTTATCGAATTGCTGTATCATCAAAAGTAATAGAAGATGCGGCACAGTGTATACTTTGTCATCATGAAAGATATGACGGTAAAGGTTATCCTAACAACTTAAAGGGTGAAGATATACCATATCTTGCAAGAATTATTAATATAATCGACTCATACGAGGTGATGTCAAGAGGAAGAGCATATAAAAATGCAATGACCCCAGAAGAAATAGAGCAGGAATTAATGAAATGCTCAGGTTCTCAGTTCGATCCTGAACTTGTTAAGCAATTTATTGCTTGTATTAAGGCTGGGAAATATCTAATATGAGGTACTATACTCCCCAAGATGTAGGGTATCTAAGTTGAGAAAGGATGATATCTTTTCTCAACTTAGATATCCTACATTTTGGAGAGTAAAAAGTAAATTGGTAAAACCCTACCTTGAATAAATATTATTTAATCTCAATTACAATATTAGGATCATGTTTTCTATCAATGGTATGTCTTTTTTTTCTTGTATCAACACTATCAAAAACAATTGAAAAGTCATAATCTGGCGGATAAAGTTTACTTGCCGGAGCTATTAGTTTAATTCTCTTATAACTAATTAATTGTTTCTTCTTTTGAATCTGTACTCCAATTTCACCAAAATCATTACTGGATTGATACACAATACCAATTTTTTTCTGAGGAAAAACCATTACACTGTCACCAATTTTAAATTTAAGACTTTTAGAATTGTTATTTACTTTTTTTTCAGTTTTCTTTTGAATAGCTGGTAATTGGTCAACAGATTTTATAGTTTTAGTATGAGTATCAAAAAGTTCCTCAATCAAAGGGATATCTGTATTAATGCTTTCTCTGTTGCTTTTATAAGCTTCATCATAAGCATTTTTCAACATATGATTTGGAAATCCAAGCATTTTGGCAATATATAATGCACAACTTTCACCTGCTTGACCAATTTCTAGTTTAAATAATGGTTCCAAGCTTTGTCTGTCAAATGACATTCTGGCATTAATAATTCCTGTAGTGTTATTTGCAAAATTCTTGACTTCAGGGTAATGAGTAGTAGCAATAAAAAGGCAATTCTTGGAAAGTAACTCATTTAGTATGGATATAGCAATTCCCATGCCTTCAAATGGATCTGTTCCGGAACCTAACTCATCTAATAGAATTATACTTTCTTCATTTGAAGATTTTAATATTTCAATTATATTTTTAATGTGAGAGGAGAAAGTTGAAAGATTTTCGGTTATGCTTTGACCGTCCCCAATATCACAAAAAATCATATTATTCATAGAGAATTCACTTCCTGATTCAACTGGAACATGTAAGCCACTTTGAGCCATTAATGAAAGTAAACCAATTGTTTTAAGTGCAACAGTTTTTCCTCCAGTATTTGGGCCTGTAATTACTATACCATTACAAGAATGTTTTGAATTTAAACCAATTTCAAAATCAAGAGGAACAATATCTTTAGCATTTAGCAATGGATGTCTGCCTGAATGAATTGAAATAACTCTATTATTTAATACTTCAACAGGGACAGCATTCATATCAATACTTAATTTCCCCTTTGCAAATAAAACATCAAGAGTTTCAATACAGTCAATGTTAATATCTATTACTGAAATATAATCAGAAACTAATGCAGTTAATGCATAAAGAATTTTACGTATTTCATTATCCTCTTCAATTCTAAGGTCAGATAACTCGCTGTTATATTTAGAAACAACACTAGGTTCAATAAAATATGTTGATCCACTTTGTGAAGTGCCGTATACTGTACCAGATACAAGATGCTTATATTCTCGTTTAACAGGGAGAGTATAATGACCGTTTCGATTTGAAATAAAGTTATCAGCAAACCATACTTTTTTGCTTTGAAGCATATTTTCCAGTTTGATTTTTATATTATTGTTAATACTATCTATTTTTCTTCTAATATTTTTTAATTCCTTTGAGGCGTTATTGTCAACAATGCCATTTTTTATACAGTTATTGATTTCCTCAGCTAAATCTTCCAAGTCATTAATGGCATATCCATAACTTGTGATTTTAAGATTTAGGTATTCTCCCCTCTTTAGATAAGATTTAATTCTCTTTAATGAAGTCAAGAATTGAGCGATTAAGCTTAATTGTTCAGGTAGTAGCATGGCATCTGCATTAACTAAACTAATGATTTTATTTAATTCTTTCATAATGGGAAGTGGCGGTGTTCCTATATTTTGTATTAATAATTTTGCTTCAGTAGTTTCATTCATCTTTCTTTTTACTTCATCTTCATTTAGAAAAGGTGTGAGAGAAAGTAAAGTTTCTTTAGCTTTGTCTGATAATGCAAGATTACTAAGTTGTTGTAATATTTTATCAAATTCTAATATCTCAAAATTTTTATTCATTTTTATTCCTCCAATACTAATTGTCAATTTTATTAATTGTACATTGACAAGTCCTATCAGTCAGCATATAGTGGCAAAATTTAACTTTATAAATACTAATCATTATCTGGTAGGATATAAAAAAGGTTGGATAGAATCCAACCTTAAAATCATAAAAATATAAATAGGCACAAAAAATAAACATATGCTCTTTATAAAATGTATATGATATGGTTTTGATACTTCCTAATCAGTAAAAGTTGGTATAATAAATTAATGCAAAACTAATAAACAGGACTTGCACCTGTCATTTAAATAGTTTAAAATTAATTACTTATTAATCACCAAAACATTTAAAACTGATAACATCAAAACCATCCTTTCAATTATAAATTCTTTGCCTTTAAAGCCAAAGAATCCAAAAAAATATAAATAAATTATATCTTTTGGACTCTTTAATAACCTAAAATGCAAATCAACGCTATAAAAAATAGCAACTTCATAATAACACGTTTTTATGAAGTTGTCAACAATTATTTTTTTCTTGCATTAAGTAATTTCATTTCGTATAATAAAAACATAATAAAAACCTACAGGAGAAAAAAATGTTTATTTATCTTATAAGACATGGAGAACAAAGTTCACCACTATGTAATGTTAATGTTAATTTAAGTGAAAAAGGTGTTAAGCAGGCAAATCTATTAGGAGAAAGACTTAAAAATTATAATATTGATCTTATATGTTCAAGTAACTTAATCAGAGCAGTAGAAACTGCAAATATAGTCAATCAATATTTAAATGTTGAATTAAGGCAATATGAGGAACTAAGAGAAATATCCTTTGGTGAAATGGAATCAAAATCGGATGAGTTTATTGAAAAGAACTATAAGGATTTTTTTAAAGAATTTGAGTCATTAAAGTCAGACCTTTCATATCCTAATGGTGAATGTGGAAAAGATGTTGCAAACAGAACACTTCCAATAATTATGGATATAGCTAAAAGTGGATATGAGAATGTAGCAATGGTAGTTCACGGAGGAGTAATCAGAGCTGTTATATGTGAAGTTTTAGGTCTTGATCATAAAAGAAGGCCACTACTTTCCAAATCCATAGAAAATACAGGAATTACAGCACTCTATTTTGATAAAACCAAAGATAGATTTTGCTTACATTCATTTAATGACCATGCTCATTTAGAAGCAGACAAAACACTGCTTAGAAACAAGCTAAGCAGATAAAAAGGATAATGTGATGATTAGATTAAAAAAAGAATTTTATAAAAAGGATGCTCTTGAAGTAGCTCCTTTATTACTTGGTAAGTTATTAGTTAGAAGATTAGATTCAGGTGAAATCATTAAAAAAAGAATAGTTGAAACAGAAGCATATGTAGGCGAAGAAGATAGTGCATGTCACGCCAGAGCTGGTAAAACAAAGCGTACAGAAGTTTTGTATGAAGAAGGCGGGGTTTTATATGTTTATCTTTGCTATGGTATTCATTCTCTTCTTAATGTTGTAACCGGTGAAATAGACAAACCACAGGCTGTATTAATAAGAGGTTTAGAAGGATTTATTGGTCCTGGAAAGCTAACTAAGGCAATGAACATAGACTTAAGATTTAATAAAACTGAACTTACATCATCAGATGAGATATGGATTGAGGATGATGGTTTAATAACAGATTACTACACTACAAAAAGGGGTGGTATAGATTATGCCAGTGAGCCATATAGGAGTATTGAATGGAGATTTATAGCAAAATAAAGCAACTTCCAAAAGCTTCAGGTTGTTATATATTTAAAAATAAATTTGGAGAAGTAATTTATGTTGGAAAGTCAAAATGCTTAAAAAATAGAGTTGGTCAATATTTTCAAAATTCTGACAAAAAGGAAGGGAAAATAAAAAACCTTGTGAGAGAAATATATGATTTTGATTATATAATTACCGAAACTGAAACTGATGCATTACTTCTTGAATGCTACCTGATTAAAACCAAAAAACCTAAGTACAATTCTGATCTAAAAAGAGACAAAGAATATCCTTGTATTAATATTCCATTAAAGACGGATTATCCAAGTATATATATATCAACAGAATATAATTTAAAAGATACAGAAACATTTGGCTCTTTTTACAGTGAAAATGATGCAAGATACACAATAGAACTAATAAATTCCATATGGAAAACCCCATTATGTAATAAAACAAGTTTTCAGAATCTAAAACAAAAAAGACCCTGTCTAAACTATTCCATAGGAAAATGTATGGCACCTTGCCTAAAAATCCCAGACCAAGAAGATTATAAAGAAAAAATATTTGAAATTATAGGATTCTTAAAAGGGAAAAATAAAAAAGTAATTTCTGAATTAAATAAAGAAATGAAAGAGCAGTCTGCTCAACTAGAATTTGAAAAAGCAGCCGTTACCAGAGACAAAATAGAGTGGCTTAAAAAACTTCAAAACAGATCCAAAAAATTTAATACAAATTTAGAATTAAAAGAGTTTTGTGTATTTTTAAGGGCATATAACGAAAAAACAATAACATTATTTTACATAAAAAATGGTATTACACTAATTAAAGAAACCTATATGCACTTAGAAGATATTTCTCAAAATGAATTTGACATATTTGCAAACAGTATATTTACTGAAAATTTTAATGTAAATAATGGATTAGACTTATCAGTGTGTGTAACAGCAATTCATGCTGATAAATTATACATTGACATAAAAGGAAAAAAATTAAAAACCATTTCTACTCTATTATATAATAATTATTTGGAGTATTTTGGATAATGTCAATTTATAAATGCCAATCCCCAAATATATAATTTAATACCTAACTATGCTAAACTGATTTTTAAAGAATAGTTAATCAATCCTAAAATTTATAAAATCAGTATAGCATAGTTAATGGGCTAAATAATTTACTCTGTATCCTTAATCAATTTCATAATAGTATCTTTTAATTCATTACATAAAGAATCATATTCCAAAAGAGCATCTCTCCCAACAGGAGTAATTGCATATATACCTTTTTCAATAGTTTCAAACCACAAATAATGATTATTTCTTAAAATACCATATAATTTCTTAGAATCACAACCAAGAGCTCTAAGCTGTTTAGTAGAAAGATCTCCAAACAAATCTAAGCAGCAAGCAACATAAAGACAAGATTCCCTATATGCAGTCATAAGTTTTACTCGACTGCTTCCGCCTTTATTTAAATCAGTTTTACGTCCATTAATTTCATTCAAAACTTGCTCCCTGCGTTTTTTACTTCGACTTATGCTTTTACCTCTATCAAAAAGCACAGGCTCTAATATAATTTCAACAATAGGTTTCTTCTTACCAAGATCAACAAAAATCAAACCAACTTCCAATCTTTTAAGTAACAATAAAGTATCCTTCCATTTACCATTAGACTTAAATTTAATGGGTTTTGGAATTGCTACATAAACTAAATCAGAAATTCGTTGTCTGTCAACTGCCTGAGCCAGCAATGTAACAGAGAGAGTCTTCTTAAGTTCAATAATAATTAAAAGTTCATCCTTAATGGCTGTAACATCACAACTTAAGACCTCACCATTAACCCTAAACCCTTTTTCAACAAAATAATCCCTAATTGGATTGTATAAATCTTCCTCTTTCATGTGTATGAACCTGCCAAATAGATTTTTATTAGTTTTTCCATTAATATATCATAGTGACAGTAAAAAAGCAATTCAAAGTTACTATTCACAGCTAATTTCGTTAACTTAAGGTTTTGTCCTACGGACGCTTTGCTTTTAGTCTTTTGACTCCATGGGAGAGGGCTTATTATACTTTATAATGGCAGATATGCCAAACATTCCAATGAGCCATAAAACAACATTCTATATGTTGTTTGTTAGTTTAAATATACACTCATATTCATCTAAAAAATTTACACAACCTAAATCAAGGACTTTTCCAGTACCCTCAAAGTTTAACAGAATACCACTTAAAGACAGCAGAAAAAAAACTTGTATTAAAAAAAGAAATTTGTTATCATATATAGTAAAGAAGTCACAATGAGAGGTGTAAAATGAAATATAGAAAAAACTTAAAAAATGGGGAAGACCTATCCATTCTAGGATATGGCTGCATGAGATTCCCAAGTGATTACGAGCTAACCAAAAAACAAGTAATTCATGCAATAGAAAATGGAATTAATTATTTTGATACAGCGTATATTTATGGTGGGGGTAAGAATGAAGGTATCCTTGGAAGAATATTAGAAGAAAGCGGATACAGAAACAAAGTAAAAATTGCTACTAAACTACCTCCATTTATGGTAAAAAATATACAGGATGCAGAAAAGATATTTCAAAAGCAATTAGAAAGATTAAGGACAGACAGGATTGATTATTATCTTATTCACATGCTTTCAGATTTAAATGGATGGGAAAGACTTAAGAATTTAGGAATAATAGAATGGATATCAAATAAGAAAAAAGAAGGGAAAATAATAAATATTGGATTTTCATATCATGGAGGACCGGTAGAGTTTAAGAAAATAATAGATGACTATAATTGGGAATTTTGCCAGATTCAGTATAATTATTTAGATGAGAATAACCAGGCAGGAAAAAGCGGATTATTATATGCTGCCAATAAAGATATTCCTGTAATTATTATGGAACCTTTAAGAGGAGGAAGCATAGTAAAGGATCTTCCTGAAGAGGTAAATAACATATGGAGAAGTCATCCTTCAAAAAGAAGTGCAGCAGATTGGGCACTTAGATGGATATGGAATCATAAAGAAGTAACCTCAGTGTTGTCTGGAATGAATGATATGACTCAAATAGAAGAAAATATTAGAATTGCCAGTGAGGTAGAACCTTTAGAACTATCTAAAGAAGACTTAGCACAATTTAGTAAGGCAAAAGCAATTATTTCATCTAAAACAAAAGTAAACTGTACGGGCTGTGCATATTGTATGCCATGTCCAAAGGGTGTTGATATTCCAAACTGCTTTTCACTTTATAATGAAAAATATGCAGTTAAAAAAGGTGGTTCTTTTATAAAATATTTACAATCAACAGGTGCATGGAGTAATAAACCAAGCTATGCTTCACTGTGTGTTAAATGTGGAAAATGTGAAAAGCATTGTCCTCAAAATATTCCTATTAGGGAAAAACTTGATGAAGTAAGTTCAAAAATGGAAGGAATATTTTTTAAACCAGTTGTAAAAATTTCGAAAAAAATTATGAATAAATAAATGAGGTTGGAAAAGCACATATTTTAGATCTCATCATAAACTAATATAAACTCAAAATCCCAAGAGGTGCTTTAAGTGAAATCATTTCCCCAACCACTAAGCACCAAGGAAGAGCAGTATTATTTAATGAAGTACCAATCAGGTGACCCTACTGCAAAAGATGTATTAATTGAAAGAAATTTGCGATTAGTGGTACACATTGTAAAACGATATAATTCACAGGATAGAGACCTAGATGACTTGATTTCTATTGGTACAATAGGTCTTATAAAAGCGGTAAGTACTTTTGATACTAGTAAAGGAATACGTTTGGCAACATATGCATCAAGATGCATTGAAAATGAACTTTTAATGATGATTAGAAATCAAAAGAAGCAGTCTAAGGAGGTTTCAATCTATGAACCAATTGGAACTGACAGAGAAGGCAATGAAATTAATCTTTTGGATATAATTGAATACAATGAACCAGATATTATAGAGAATCTGGAGCTAAATAGCAGGATCAAAGACATTTATATGAAATTAAAAACTGTCTTAACCGAAAGAGAAAGAGAAATTATAATATTAAGATACGGTTTGTATAACGGAGAAGAAATAACTCAAAGAGAAATAGCTAAAAATCTTGGTATATCACGTTCATATGTTTCAAGAATTGAAAAAAAAGCTCTTGAAAAGCTAAAAAAAGCAATTGATGAAGAAATTCTTTGATAACAAAGGAGAGAAGTTTACATGGCAATTGATTATGGTAAAAGGAGAAAACGTCTTGGGGATTTATTAATTGCAGCTGGAGTAATAACCCAAGGTGAATTACAAAAAGCTTTAGATGAGCAAAGAATAAAAGGGATAAAGTTAGGTGAAGCTTTAATTGAACTTGGCTATGTAACTGAATCAGATATAACTGAAACGTTAAAGAGTCAGTTGGGATTAGAAAGTGAAAGCTTAAATAAAATACATATAGAAGATAAGGTTATCAGCCTTCTAAATGAATCTATTGTTAAAAAACACACATTAATACCCATTGGTTTTAAGAAAAATGACCCAAATATATTGTTGGTAGCTATGGAAAATCCTTTAGACTTTATAGCTATTGATGATATTTCAATAATAACTAATCTACAGGTTGAACCAGTAATTGCATCGTCAAGTGAAATTAAGATTGCTATTGATAAGTATTATGGTAAAGCAGCTACAATGGCAGTGGTAGAAAGATATAATAAGGAAAATGAACAGAAAAAACAGCTTATCATAGATACAGAAAAAGATGATTTAGCTATTAATGATGATATTGACAATTCGCCCATTGTTTTACTTGTTAAAAGTATTATAGAACAGGCAGTAAGACAGAGGGCGAGTGACATACATATAGAACCTATGGATAGAATTGTAAGAGTAAGATATCGTATTGACGGAACTTTAGTAGAAACAATGACATATGATATTTCCTTACTTTCTGCAATTGTTGCAAGAATTAAAATTATTGGTGAAATGGATATATCAGAGAAAAGAAAACCACAAGATGGAAGGTTTTCAGCTCTTGTTGATAAAAAGGAATATGATGCCCGTGTGTCGATTTTACCAACTGTGTTTGGGGAAAAGATAGTACTTAGAATTTTTGCAAAAAGAGGATTAACAAAGCCTAAATCAAGTCTTGGATTTAGAAAAAATGAACTAGAAAAATTTGACAAAATATTAAGTAACCCAAATGGCATTATATTAGTTACAGGACCTACAGGAAGCGGAAAATCCACAACTCTTTATACTGCCATAAGTGAACTTAATAAATCAGATGTAAACATTATTACAGTAGAAGATCCTGTAGAAGCTAATATTGAAGGCATAAATCAAGTACAGGTAAATGTTAAGGCAGATCTTACTTTTGCCTCTGCCCTTCGTTCAATATTAAGACAGGATCCGGATATTATTATGATTGGTGAAATAAGAGATAGTGAAACTGCGGAAATTGCTATCAAGGCATCTATAACAGGTCACTTAGTTGTAAGTACACTGCACACCAATAATACAGCAAGTTCAATTGCCCGTTTAATTGACATGGGTATAGAGCCTTATTTAATAGCTGATGCGGCAGTGGGTATAATTGCACAGCGTTTAGTTAGAAAATTATGTGAATGTAAAAAATCAAGAAAAGCAGAGTTTCACGAGAAAAAACTTTTAGATGTAGATGAGGATAAAGAACTTACCCTTTATGAGCCGGTGGGTTGCGAGGTTTGTAATAATACAGGATATTTTGGAAGAACGGGTATATATGAAATTATGCCAGTTACAAATGCAATTAAAAGATTAATAGTAAAGGGTGAATCTTCCGATAAAATCAACAAACAAGCCTTAGAAGAGGGAATGGATACCCTTAGAATGAGTGCAAGTAAATATGTTATTGAAGGCGTAATTTCTCTTGAAGAGATGAAGAGAATAACTTTTGAATAAAAAAATAGTATTTTTTCAGTTAATTTGAGATATATAAAATGTATTAAAACTATTGTAAAATCACAAAAAATATAGTAATATGTTATATAGGTATGTCTACAAAAGAAAGTAAATTAATTAGCAAGGATGATGAAATGGTTACTATTGAAGAACTGCTAGAGATAGCAAAACAAAAAGATGCTTCAGATGTACATATTACGGTTGGAGTACCCCCAAAATGTAGAATTCATGGCCATTTATTTGATTTGCCTTTTGACCCTCTTATGCCTAAAGATACTGATGAGATGATTCGCTCAATATTATCACCTGAGCAGATTAAGATTTTTGAGCAAAGGGGTGAAGTGGATTTTTCATTTTCAATTCCAAGCCTTGGAAGATTTCGCGTTAATACATTTAAACAAAGAGGTTCTATGGCCACTGCAATAAGGCTTGTTGGAACCAATATTCCAACTCCCGAAGAACTTGGACTTCCTCCATCAGTAATTGATTTAGCATATAAAAAGAGAGGACTTGTTTTGGTAACAGGACCTACAGGAAGCGGTAAATCAACTACTTTAGCTTCCATTATTAACAAAATAAACAATGAGATAAATGCCCATGTAATTACCTTAGAAGATCCCATTGAGTACTTGCACCAACATAAGAAATCAGTTGTTAACCAGCGAGAAATAGGTTTAGATACACAAAGCTATGCTAATGCCCTAAGAGCAGCACTTAGACAGGATCCGGATGTAATTCTTGTTGGAGAGATGAGAGATTTGGAAACCATTTCAATTGCAATTACGGCAGCAGAAACGGGGCACTTGGTATTATCTACTTTGCACACCATTGGAGCTGCAAGCACTATTGACAGGGTTATTGATGTATTTCCTCCCCATCAGCAACAGCAAATCAGAGTCCAAATGGCATCGGTATTGGAATCAGTTATTTCTCAACAGCTAATTCCAAGAGCCAATAAGTCAGGAAGGGTTGCCGCATTTGAAATTATGCATGCAAACATGGCTATAAGAAATCTCATTAGAGAAGGAAAAACCCATCAGCTAAATTCAATGCTACAAACCAACAAAAAAATTGGTATGCAAACTATGGATGATTCGATTTTTGATTTATATTCAAGAAGAATTATTAATTCTGATGAAGCGTTATCTTTTGCACAAGACGTTACAGCACTTGAAAGAAGAGTATTTTAATGTATTTAAATATTTAAAACTCAAAAGATAATAAAAAGGAGGTTTGCAATTGGCAAGTTATTCATATCGGGCCATAGGAAAAGACGGTAAGATAAAAAAGGGCAGTATGGAAGCTGCATCCTCAGACAAAGTAATTTCTAGTTTGAAATCAGGAGGATTTATTCCTGTATCAGTTACAGAACAAGGAATTTTAACAAAAGATATAAACCTAAGTTTTGGAAATCCTGTAAAACCTCGAGATTTAAGTGTGTTTTGTAAACAGTTTTTAAGCTTACTAACGGCCGGAGTTAATATATTAGATTCTTTATATATGCTTGGAGATCAAACCGAAAACAAAGTACTTCAAAAATCAATAAAGGAAGTACATCTTGCAGTTCAAAAAGGTGAAACTTTAGCAAGTGCTATGAAACTCCAAGGAAAAGTATTTCCAAATATGTTAATCAACATGGTTGAAGCAGGAGAAGCATCCGGAAGTCTTGAAATAGCATTTCAAAGAATGTCAGTTCATTTTGAAAAGGATGCAAAGTTAAAGGGTATGGTAAAAAAAGCTATGATTTATCCGGTTATAGTACTTTTAATATTAGCGGTAGTAGTTGTAGCAATGATGGTATTTGTTATTCCTAAATTCATGAAGATGTTTGAAGATATGGGAATGGATTTACCTTTTATGACAAGGTTTGTAGTAAGTGCCAGTAATTATTTAATTGCTAAATGGTATGTAGTTTTAGCTGTAATTGGGGCAGTAGCAGTTGCACTTAATATGTTTTTATCTACAGAGTTAGGCAAGCATACATGGGGACAATTAGGACTATCAGTTCCTCTTTTTGGTAAATTGACTGTTAAAACATCATGTGCAAGGCTTGGAAGAACATTAAGCACATTACTGGCAGCAGGTATACCTTTAATAGATGCATTGGAACTAACGGGTAAAACTATTGATAACATCATTGTAAGGGAAGCTGTATTAAAGGCAAGAGAGGCAGTTTCCAAAGGTATTCCACTATCAACACCTTTATTAGAATCTGGTATATTTCCACCATTAGTAGTACATATGATAAAAATAGGTGAAGAAACTGGTAACATAGAAGATATGTTAGAAAAGCTGGCAGACTACTATGATGAAGAGGTAGAACTGGCAACTCAAGCATTGTCAGCAGCTATGGAACCGATGACGATTGTGGTACTGGCATTAGTTGCAGGGGTCTTAGTAATGGCTATAATGCAACCGATATTGTCATTGTATGGCGGACTTGATAGTTTATAATATATTTTTTATTACATATTAAACTTAGAAGGAGAATGATTATGAAAAAAGAAAAGAATTTAAAAAGAATAGGGAACAAAGGTTTCTCTATTGTAGAAATTATTATTGTAATGGCAATTATTGCTATACTAACAGGGGCATTGGCACCACAGATGATTAAATATATTGATAAGGCTAAAAAATCATCTGATGTTCAAACAGCTAATACAATAGCACTAGCTGTAAATGTTACAATTGCAAATGAATATACAGCAACTAATCAATCTTTAACAACTTTATACAATGCGGATCCAGCATCATCTTTTCAAAAAGAAATTAAAGATACGGTAGGTAGTACTAAACCAACTTTAAAATATATTAAAGGTACGAACAATGATTTTTATATTGTGGTGAGTGGAAATGAGGTAAAAATATATGCTGCACCATCAACTACTGGTACTACTTATACCGCTGTTCCTGCTGATATGTTATATCCAACTGTTGGAGAAAACTACAGATAACTAAAGAATTATAGAAAGCAGACGGCTGGATGAATATTACTTTACTAATATATTTATTAATTTTTACATATGGTATCACAATAGGCAGTTTCCTAAATGTCTGCATATACCGAATACCAGAAAAGGAATCCCTATTCAAACGTTCACATTGTAAAACATGTGAAAAAAAGATCATTTGGTGCGACCTAATACCAATACTAAGCTACATCCTCCTAAAAGGAAAATGTAGAAATTGCAAATCAAAAATATCCCTACAATACCCATTCATTGAACTAATGAATGGGATATTGTATATTTTGGTATTTATTACAAACGGTTTCACCTATACAAGTATTATATATTGCCTATGTACATCAGCCTTAATAGTACTTAGCCTAATAGATCTAAGAACCTTTGAAATTCCTGAAAGAATAAACATTTTTATATTAATTTTAGCAATAATAAAACTATTAATATACAAACAAAATATTAAAGAATACATTATAGGTTTCTTTATAGTAAGTATACTATTACTTATAATCTATTTACTAACAAAAGGCAAAGGAGTAGGTGGAGGAGACGTAAAACTAATGGCAGCAACAGGTCTACTTATAGGTTATAAATCCATAATATTAGCATTTGTCTTAGGATGCATTCTAGGTTCAATAATACATTTAGCAAGAATGAAACTAACCAATCAAGAAAACATTCTGGCATTTGGTCCATATCTGTCAATAGGAATATATATAACAATGCTTTACGGAAATCAATTAGTAAATTGGTATTTAACTTTAATACTAACATAAAAAAATTAAATAATGAATGGACATATAAAACTATCCGTTCGTCTAATATCATCAACTTAAGGAACTTCTACTGAATAAATTAGTAGAAAAATCACTTGCAAATTTATTAAAGTAAATTTATGAGAAGTCAGCTTTGCCTAAAGAAACGACATCTCCATGGGAGAGGGCTTATTATGCCAAGAAAAGGCAGTTAGCCCCATGGAAATGAGACTATAAAAAATTATGGAAGCATTCTTACATAATATGTTTGTCCATAGGCTCATTGGAAAGTTTGGTGCGTATGCCTTTTGAAGGCATAA
>JAVBPB010000024.1:0-32495 GCA_031549965.1 Mobilisporobacter sp.
CTATAGATCAAAATTATTTTTTACCATAAAGTATGTCAAAACATCTATGTAATCTAATTTTTTAGCATCACAAACCTCAAATATTTGTGTAAGCGTATCGTCCTTCATTACAAAGTTCCTATAGTAATTAAATTCTTCTATAAATTTATTGTTATTAGATTTGTATGAGTGTAAAAAACTTAACTCAGCGACAATAAGTAAAACAATTAAAATTATAATGAAAATAAATCTAAGAATTGAATTTCTTTCCCTTTTAAATACTCTCCTATTAAAAATAATATCAAACACCTCTTAATATTAAAGCTACATGTACATTATATGTTTTAATTCTATATTTAGAACTAAAATAATGGGCTGTTTGCTAAGAAAGAGGTAAACTTATCTTAGTAACAGCCTTAAATATTGAGATATATGAAAAAACTGACTTCACTAAATTACTGATTTACAATAATTTCTTCCGTAGCATTATCGGCAGTAATTTCTTCCTCACCATATATAAATTTATGCAACTCATCTGTATTAAGCTTAATATCAGGTACTAATACCCTCATTGTACGTACATATTTATCCTGATAACCATTATCAACAGGTATTCTAAAAGTTTCAATTTCTGTTGCTCCAAGTGTTAAAACAGTTGTAGCATAGCTGATTATATCATTAGTAAGCATATTTGTTTTTATTTGTGGAATTATATAATTAACTGTTTCAACCATTTTAGTTATGCTTGAAGATTTATATTTATTAAATAATGCTGTAATAACCTTTTGATGTCTGTTTGTTCTTTCAAAATCAGAATTACCTACATGTCTTACACGGGCATAACCAAGTGCCTGATTGCCGTTTAAGGTTTGAAGGCCCTCCACAACATTACGATATGCAGGATTTGATATATAATTAGTTCTGTTAAGATATCTTGCTTCAGCTCCTGTTAATTTAATATCTACTCCACCAAGCTTATCAATTAATGTTTCAAAACTTGTAAAATTAACTAATGCATATCCATCAATTTTTATGTCAAAGTTTTTCTCAATTGTTTCAATAAGTAATGGAGCACCACCACTGCCGTAGGAAGAATTAATTTTATTATCTTTATATCCTGGTATTTGAACATAAGTGTCACGCATAATAGATGTTAATTTTAAAGCTTTTTGCTTTTTGTTTATACTAGCTATTATAATAGCATCCGAACGCCCTCTTACACCACCTTCAATATTCTCTTCACCTAATAAGAGTATATTGATTACGTTACTATCTAAACGAGGCCCATCAATATTATTTACATTTGAAATATCAATATCCTCTGGATTAACCACTTCAATATCTGGATCTAGTTCATCAACGTCAAATATTTCTTCCTGAGTAATAATTTCTTCAGGATTTTCATGATTTAATTTATTTAGCATACTGTAAATATAAATAACACTGCCTAAACCTATTACTAAAACTAATGAAAATACTATAGAAACAACCTTAGTCCATAAAGGCATCTTTTTAAACCATGACACCTTTTTAGGTTGATTATTAACATGCTGATTTTCTATTTTTGGTGGTTCTATATTTTCAGTATTTTGTTTTTGCTCATCTTGTTCAAGCCGCAATAATTCTTGTTCAAGTTCTTTTCTAACACTTTCTAAATCTTCTGTATTCATTCATTCTTCTCCAATCACATCTTTGTAAAAATACAAATACATTAATCAACCTTTTGATGTATATAACCAAAACTGTCTACATCAATATTATACGAAATAGTTTTGATATATTCAAGAAAATCTTTTATTTTTTTATCATCTTTTACAAAATCCGTTAGTCCGTTTTCAGTATAGCATGGAATAATTCTAGGTATGATTTCATTGTTTGAATCAATTTCAAAATTTAATACAGCAGTTTTAGAAATAGAATTATAAAAAATAAAGTTTCCAAGACTATAAATTATAGGTTTATTTTTATAAAACTCTATTCCCTGTAGTACATGAGGATGAGAGCCAATTATTATGTCTGCACCAGCATCAATATATTGCTTTGCAAGGCTTCTTTGATATTCTTCTGGGTATTCATTTCTTTCTATTCCCCAGTGCACATATACAATCACAAAGTCATTAGCTAACTTTGCTTCTTTAATATCAATTAATAAGTTGGTTGGATCATAAGTCGTTGATAGACCAGCTCTATCTTTAGATGCATTCCAATCTGCAACTGGTATTACTCTTGATGAACCTAATATAGCTATTTTTTTATTATTTATATTAAATACACTTGATTTTCTGGCTTCACTAATATTATTACCTGCTCCAACATAGCTTATTTCGTTATTAGTTAATGATTTTAATGTATCTTCAAGTGCAATTACCCCATAGTCTAAAGTATGATTATTGGCAAGAGTAACAATATCTATATCCATATCTTTTAAAAAGTGGGTGAAACTTTCTTTGACTCTGAAAGTAAACTGCTTATTTTCCATTGGCTGACCATTACTGCTAAATGGAAATTCCTGATTTACCATTGTAATATCAGAGTTTATAAAAAGGTTTTGTATATCTTTTGATATAACTGCGTCAATTCCTTTGTTACTTAATATGGTTTGAATAATTTCTGAAAAATAAACATCCCCGGTAAAACTAATGTTAATGTTATTTGTATTGTTTTTATCAGTATTACTTTCGATTACATCAGAAATAGTTGTTTCAGTAGTATTTTCTGTATTTTGAAGTGTACTATTCTCTATATTTTCAACTGTAGCATTTAATTTAGTTTCAGTAGTAATTTCTTTTGAAGGCTCAATAATGTTTTCGTTATTAGAATTCATCTTTAATAATAAAGCTATTAATAGTAGAAAAGAAAAAACTATAATAGAAACAAAGAACGTTATTAAAAAGTATTTTACTAACTTTTTCATAATGACTCCTTTTTATTAGTAATTTATAAATGATTCTAATACCTTTAATAAAAATTTGTAAACATTTTGAGTGGATGAAATGCTTAATCTTTCATCCGGAGTATGAATATCTAAGGCATTTGGTCCAAATGATATTATATCTAAGCCTTTGATTTTATTGGATAGTATACCACATTCCAAACCAGCATGTATGGCAGTAAAAACAGGCTCAATATTATAAAGTTCTTTATATACATCTTTTATTAATTCTCTAAGAGTTGAATCAGGATTATACTCCCATTCCGGATAATCACCAGAAACACTATAATTTCCCCCAAGTGCTCTTACCAAATAAGATATTTTATCAGAAAGGTACCCTTTGTATGAACCTATAGAACTTCTAACTGAAAATGTCATAACTATACAATTATCTTCTAGTCTCAATATTCCTATATTTAAAGAACTTTCCACTAATCCTTCTATATCCAGACTCATTTTTTCTATACCATTTGGAATAGCTGTAAAAAGTAATAAAAATTTATTATATGAATCACTGGTTAAAACATCAAAGGTAGATTTTTTATCTTTTGTTGCTGTAATTTTTAAATTAGAATCACTAATCCTGTATTCTTTTTGATACATTTGATTATATTTTTCTATCAATTCAATTAATTTATCTTCTGCTTCTTCGTCTATTACTATCTCTAAGTATGCTTCTCTTGGTATAGCATTATCTTTTAATCCGCCCCAAATATTATTTATCCAAAATTTTATGTCCTTTTGTAAATCTAACATTAAGCGTGATAATAATATTATGGCATTTGCACGGTATTTATCAATCTCTGCACCAGAATGTCCACCTTTTAAACCAGAAATATTTATTTTGTACTTTAATCCTGTGATACTTTGGGTTTCATATGGAAGTTTTAATACGGAAGTATTACCACCTGCACAGCTTGTTAGGAATATACCTTCGTCGTCAGAGTCTATATTTAGCATATATTTCCCCAAAAGGTTAATTGGTTCAAATGCAGCCGCACCAAGCATACCTATCTCTTCATCAACTGTAAAAATCACTTCAAGTCTTGGGTGTAATATATTATCTGATTCTAAAATTGCAAATGCATATGCCATAGCAATACCATCATCAGCTCCTAAAGTAGTATCTTGTGCATGAATATAATCTCCATCTATTCTAAGTCTAATTGGGTCTTTTGTAAAATCATGGTTACTGTTTAAATTTTTCTCACATACCATATCCATATGACCTTGAATTATAACAGTTGGAAGATTTTCATATCCTTTTGAAGCTGGTTTTATTATTACAATGTTTAAAGCAGAATCCTGATAGCATTCCAAATTATGTTTTTTAGCAAATTCAACACAATAATCACTGATTCTTTTTACATCTCTTGAACCTCTTGGTATTTGACTTACCTCTTCAAAATAATAAAATACTCGTTTAGGTTCTAAATCATTTAATACATTTCCCATATTACACCTCTATATTTTTAGTTTTTAAAACTGTGAATCGGAGCAGGTATTCTTCCACCACGATTTATAAAATTATCGCATGAAAATGGATTTACAGGCATAACCGGAGCGTATCCAAGTAAGCCTCCAAATTCAACTATATCTCCTACACCTTTACCAATTACTGGAATTATTCTTACAGCAGTAGTTTTTTGGTTGATCATTCCAATTGCCATTTCGTCCGCAATTATTCCTGAAATAGTTGTAGCTTTAGTATCCCCAGGAATTGCAATCATATCTAATCCAACAGAACATACACAAGTCATAGCTTCTAGTTTTTCTAAGGTTAAGGCTCCTTTTTGTACAGCATTAATCATTCCCTGATCTTCACTAACTGGAATAAATGCACCGCTTAATCCCCCAACATATGAAGAAGCCATAACACCGCCTTTTTTAACTTGATCATTTAATAAGGCAAGTGCGGCTGTAGTACCGGGAGCTCCTGCGTATTCAAGTCCTATTTCTTCCAAAATCTCTGCAACACTATCGCCAACAGCAGGTGTAGGTGCTAAAGAAAGATCTATTATTCCAAAAGGAATATTAAGTCTTTTTGAGGCTTCCTGAGCTACTAACTGACCAACACGTGTTACCTTAAAAGCTGTTTTTTTAATAGTTTCGCAAAGTGTTCCAAAATCTTTTCCTCTTACACTTTCTAAAGCTCTTTTTACAACTCCGGGCCCACTTACCCCAACGTTTATAATTGCATCTGCTTCTGTGACACCATGAAAAGCACCTGCCATAAATGGATTATCATCAGGTGCATTACAAAATACAACCAATTTAGCACACCCAAGAGAATCTCTGTCCTTGGTTAATTCTGCTGACTGCAAAATAATTTCTCCCAGTAACTTAACTGCATCCATGTCAATACCGGTTTTTGTGGAACCTACATTAACCGAACTGCAAACTCTGTCAGTAACTGAAAGTGCTTTTGGAATTGATAAAATTAAATTTTTGTCACTGGTAGTCATACCTTTAGATACTAATGCTGAATATCCACCAATAAAATTAACACCAACCTCTTTAGCTGCTCTGTCAAGAGTTTGAGCTATAGTTACATAGTCATCTGGTGTTTTGCATGCAGCACTTCCTACTAAAGCAATTGGGGTTACTGATATTCTTTTATTAACTATTGGTATTCCATATTCTCTTTCAATAGCTTTTCCTGTTGAAACTAAATCTTTAGCTGTAGTTGTAATTTTATTATATATATTTTCGTTTAATTTATTTAAATCAGAATCACTACAATCTAAAAGGCTAATTCCAAGTGTTATAGTTCTAACATCTAAATTTTCCTGTTCAATCATTTGATTTGTTTCAATGACTTCAAACATATTTATCATAATATATTGTACCTCACTTTTATTCAAAATATTTTTAACTCAACTATCTAAACTATTAAATTCTGTGCATTTTATTAAAAATATCTTCATGCTGGAATCTAATATTTACTCCAATCTCTTCACCGATTTGCTCTAGTTCATTAGCTAATTGATCGAAATCTTTGGATGATTGATTAATATCAACTATCATCATCATATTAAAAAATTCTTGAACAATTGTTTGAGATATATCAAGGATATTTACACGATTATTTGCTAAATATGTACATACCTTTGCAATAATACCAACACTGTCTTTTCCAACTACTGAAATAATTGTTTTTTTCATAAAATCCTCCTAAATGACTTTTTTATATATTTATATTACTATCAGTTCCGATGGCATTTCTCTTTTTGCAACCTTTAGACTGAAATCTTTTAAACCATAAGAGCTTCCTTCTTCAATTTCAAGAAGAACTGTTTCATATGCAAGAGATTCATAATTGTTTTCTTTACTAAGATGTCCCAAAATAACATGCTTAAGTTTATTATGAAGTAATTTACATATTAATTTCCCTGAATTTTCATTTGATAAGTGTCCTCTGTCTCCTAATATTCTTTGCTTTAAATAATATGGGTAAGGACCAACCTCAAGCATTCTTATGTCATGATTAGCTTCTAGGAATAGTATATCTGAATTGCTTAACTTTGATACAATATAATCATCAAACTTGCCAAGATCTGTGGCAAATCCAATTTTTTTGTCTTCAAATTGTAAAGTATAGCATACAGGATTACTTGCATCATGGGATATGCTAAATGGCTCAACTAATATTTCATCTATATTAAATGAAAAATCCGGCTCAATAATATGTATTAATCCATCAGGAATACGTCCGACGCTTTGGTATCTTAAAAATGAAGAAACCGTTTCAGCAGTAGCATAAATAGGTGTACCATATCTTCTTGCAAGCACACCTACGCCACTTATATGATCAGAATGTTCATGTGTAATTAAAATTCCATTCAAATCTTTTGGATTAATACCAATTTCCAAAAGTCCGCTTTCTACTTTTTTACCGCTAATTCCGGCATCAATTAATAAATGTGTGTTATTTGAACCAACATATATACAGTTTCCGCTGCTTCCGCTGGCTATACTACATAAATTCATATATTCTCATCCTTTATTTTAGCTTTACCTTAGCTCTTATTTCTTCGCTGTCAATTGTAATTCGGCCACGGCCATTTTGCTTTGAATAATACATGGCATTATCTGCTCTATCTAGTAATTCACTTGGATTTTGGCAGATTTCAGGATATGATGTAATGCCAATACTAACATTAACATGAACAAGTTCTTTATTATGAAAAAGTTCTTTTTCTTTAATTTTGCAATGAATTTTATTTAAAATATCATAAGCTTCATTTAATTCTTTATTTGGCAAAAGAATAACAAACTCTTCACCACCATATCTTCCTACAATACAATCATACTCTTTAACAATATCTTCAGATAATTTTGCTATTTCTTTTATAACAACATCACCAAACGGGTGTCCATAAGTATCATTTACATTCTTAAATTTGTCAATATCATATAATGCTACCGATAAAGGCTTTTTATTAAGAATTGAATCATTTAAATGTTCATTATATAATTTAGTTAAATGTCCACGATTATAAATTCCCGTTAATCCATCTCTGATTGCCATATTTTCCATTTTTGAATAAAGTCTTGCGTTATCAATGGCAATTAAAAATTGGGATACAATAGCTTCAAAGAAATTTATATTTTCAAAACAAGCTTCATTTGTATGTCCTACTACTAACACTCCAAAGGGCTCAGTATTTTTAACCAAAGGCAAAATAAGTAATGAGCCTAATTCATTGTTTTTAACAAAATCATATTTGTCATTAGTAACCTTATTATCAATAATTACTTTTTGAGAGCGGATTAACTCTTCAAAATAATTCTTTTGAATGCATTCTTTAAAGTTTTGTAAATATGAAGAGTGTAATGTACATTGAATTTTATATGTAACTTTATTGTTGGATTGCTCATTGTGATCCATATCATTCATTATTATTGAACATAAAACCGTACCAAAATAGCCTGATATAGAATCAATAATTAATTCCATTAAAGTCTCAATTTCTAATGATTTTGAAACATATTTAAGTATTTCTGATTGGATTGTCATTTCAGCATTTGAACGATTAATTTTATTATATGCTACTTCTAGTTCTATTTTTTGAAGCCCTAATAATTCGTTTGCCTTTTTTATTTTTCGTTGATTTGCAATTAGTGCTTCGTTAGCTTTGTCTGAATTGCTAATAATACGTGCCTGAGTAAAAAGCTTTTCTGTATATTCTTTTATTATTTCAGCAAAAACTGTTGAAATGCAATACGCTAAAACCACTATTATACCAACCAAAAAAAAGTATAATAAGCTTCTTTGTACCAGTTCGTTTTGAAAAATACATTTGAAGATAACAAAAAGTGTCACAGGTAAAGCTACATATAAAACATACGGTATTCTATAGTAAGAATCACATACATCAAATAAAAAAATGATTTCTATTAACAAGAATATATATATAGTTACAGCAATTGCAACAGAATAAGGATACATGTTATTATAAACCGAAAAATAAGCACAAGCAAATAACTCAATAGTTCTAATTGTATACACAAGTCCTATTTTCTTATAAAAGTCATTCTTACTCAAAATCATATTTATCATATAAATTAATAAAAAAACGATCACCCAAAACATAGAGCCCATTGAGAGAGTACTAAATATAAAAGATAGCGAAAGCATGTATACAAGTACTATTAGTATTATGTAATTATGAACTTGTGAGAATTTCTTCTGAATAGATATCATTTTATCAAATTCAAACATCTTGCTACTCCTTCCAATATACCTCAATAATATCAAATTCTTTTAATGGGGTTGTATAATCTGTAAATTGTCCATTTATTGTTGTTATAAGTTTAATTCCTTTGGGTTCAGATAAATCAAATGGATAAAAATCAAATATATCCACAAAAATATAATTTTCTTTTCCTAAAAGCCGTACGTTTATACCGTTTACTATTACAGTTATTGCATTTTCTAAAGGTGTAGTCTTTGCTTCTACAGTAGTAGAATGTGCATTATTCAATACATTTACTTCCGTCTCGTTAATTAATTCTTCAACTTGTTGATATGAATAAGGATTATTAAAATCCCAGTAAACTGAAAAATTTTCATATATTAAATCCTTTGAAGAAGTTTTCATATTGTTAACATAAATGTCTCCTTTAAAGTCTACATCCATAAATTCTATTAATTGTTCTACGGTGTAATAATTAAGTATATTAATATTATCACCTTCTTTAATAGTATAAAATTCATTTTCAAGATTTCCATTAGCTTCTACTAACTTAGGGCATATAATTTTCTGACCATTTACATTAAATGTAATAATGCTATTATATTCTGATAATTTTCTTACTTCAAAAGTTGCATCTGAACCAATGGTTGATTCCATTATCTGAATTCGGTCATTTTGAACGATACTGGAATTAATACCAGCTTCTTTACCATTTAATGTTATTACTGCTGCTTCTCCTAACTCTCCTCTTATAATTTTTTGTTTGCCATTTAGAGTAAAGTTTAGTGGATTACCTCTTCTTGGAAATAGTTTTTCGTTAGGAAATCCAACTTGTATTGCAGCATCAGTAATTGTCAATTTATTATTGTCGTATAATTTTATTCTTTCACCGTTTACATTTACAAATATGAAATTGTTTTTTTGATCATAGAAATTTAGACATATACCAATAGGTGTAACTAATAATGGGTCTTTTTTTATATCTTTTTGAAAAAACTCAACATCTTTTAGTACTTCCTCACCTCTAAGTGCTACTCTTTCAGGTGCAAGCCCTAAATATTCAGCAATATACTTTGTAAAGCCAGGGATTTTCCCACCCCCTCCTACTACAAATACTGCACTTACTGATTTACCTGCATTTAATTCAATAATTTTATTAGCAATACTTTTTGTTATATTTTTTATTGTTTCAGATACACAACTAAGAACTTCATTTGGCATAACTTTTTGTGACAATCCCATTATATCCTTATATATTATAGCTTTTTTCTTTTGACTAGATATTTTAATTTCTTCTGCAATTTTAAATTCAACTAAATATTTTTGAGCAATTAATTCTGTTATTTCATCACCTGCATAAGGTATCATACCATATGCAATAATACTTCCATCTTTTGTAATGGAAATATCTGAAGTTCCTGCACCTACATCGACTAGTGCGATATTTAATAATCTAAATTGTTCTGGTATTGCAACATTAATTGCAGCAATAGGTTCTAAGGTTAGATTAGCTACTTGCAGATCAGACATTGTTACTGCTGTATATAATCCATTAATTACCTCTTCTGGTAGAAATGTTGCAAGAAGCTCAACAGATATTTTTTTTGCTTTATGACCAGAAAGGTTGGTTATTGAAAAATCGTTTAAATAGTATCTTATTATTGAATATCCCACACAATAAAAGTCTATATCTTCCTGATTATTTTCTTCTCTAATACTGTCATATGCCTTTTCTACACCAATTAAATCCAGTGAATGTATATGTTCGTCATTTACTACTGTTTCTTGAGAAAATTCATAATCTGCTTTAACGGTTATGGTTCTAAGTACTCGTCCGGCTGCGGCTATACAAACATCTTTTAATTCTCTGTGTATCTGTTGTTCAAGCATATGTCTGACAATGGAAATCGATTCTGAAACTTTTGGAATATCATGTATTTGTCCATCAACCATTGCTCTAGTCTCATGCTCTTTTATATATTGTGCAACTACATTAAATTTATGATGTTCTTTATATCCAACGGTTCCAACGATGCTCCTTGTACCAATATCTAATCCAAATACTAGATGTTCCGGATATTTAATTATGTCTGCCATTGTGATACCCCCATAATAAATCTTGTAAAACATAAAAGGAAAATAACTCAACTATCATTATAACATACCCATATATAAAGTAGCAATCAAAATATGTTATTTATTTGAGTTATATACAATTTTTTTATATTACTCCATATTCGACTAACTTAAATCATGAATATGTAACCATATTTTCTAATTACTACTTAGTGAATGCCTGAATTCATTGCTAGTTTCAGGCACTCTTTTGTATCAGTAATATCTCCATCATTATCTATTGTAAAAGAACAATTTTTCCTAAATTCCAAATCACTTAGCTGATTTTTTAAAATTGCTAAAATTTTTTCATCTGTATATCCTCGACTTTCTTTAAGCCTTTTAAATCGATTTTCTTCTGAAACATATACATACCACAATTCATCACATATATTTTTATAACCATCTTCAATAAGTAAAGCAGCTTCTATTACAATTAAAGATTTCTGACCTTTGAGTCTTATTTCTTTAATTTCCTTTTTTATATATTCTTTAACATAAGGATGAACAAATGAATTTAATTTTTCAAGTTCTAGTTTATCATTAAAAACTATATTAGCTAGTTTTTTACGATCTATTATTTTTTCTTCATTTAAAATTCTTTCTCCAAAATAATCCACAATAAGGTTGTAGCTTATATTTCCCTTTTCAAATAATTTATGTGCTACTAAATCAGCAATTATTATATGGGCATTATAATCATTTTTTAAAATATTTAAAACTTCTGATTTTCCGCTTCCTACCCCACCGGTTATTCCAATTATCTTCATTTTTATACCAAGCCTCAAAAAGCTTGCATTTTATTTGAGGCATAAACACATTGAACGAAAAATATGTGTTTAAATTATTCCTTTCTTTAATAGTTCTTTTAGTTCCCTTTGCAATTATCTTATTTACATTCAAACCAATTTACTCCAGTATTAATGTCAATATCTAAAGGTACTTTTAAATCCGCTGCCTCATGCATTTTTTCAGTTAAAATCTGCTTTACAACATCTATCTCATCTAAATGGGTTTCAATTAAAAGCTCATCATGAATTTGGAGGATAAGTCTTGATTTTAAGTTTCGCTCTTTTAAGGATCTGTTCACTTTAATCATGGCAATTTTTATTATATCAGCAGCACTTCCTTGAATTGGTGAATTCATTGCAATTCTTTCACCAAAGGAACGTTGCATAAAATTACTTGATTTTAACTCAGGTACTAACCTTCGTCTGTTAAACATAGTAACAGAATAACCTGTTTCTTTTGTACTTGCTACAGTCTCATCCAAAAATTCTTTAACTCTTTTATATGTTAAAAAATACTGTTCTATATATTTTTCAGCTTCTTTTCTTGTAATATTTAAGTCTTGCCCTAGTCCAAAGGAACTAATTCCATATACAATTCCAAAATTAACAGCCTTAGCATTACTTCTTTGTTCTTTTGTAACTTCATTAAGTGGAGTATTAAAAACTTGGGAAGCTGTGATTTTGTGAATATCTTGTTCTTCATTGTAGGCATTTATTAATAGCTCATCTCCTGAAATATGTGCTAAAACTCTTAATTCAATTTGAGAATAATCTGCGTCTACAAATATAAATCCATCTTCTGGCACAAATGCCTTTCTGATTTCACGTCCTAACTCCATTCTGATTGGTATGTTTTGAAGATTAGGTTCTGTACTGCTGATTCTTCCTGTTGCAGTAATGGTTTGATTAAATTTTCCATGTATTCTTGAATCTGTTGGGTTAATATAATTAACCAATCCGTCTGCATATGTGGATTTTAGTTTGGTTAATTGTCTGTATTCAAGTACTGGGTTTATTATTTCATGCTCATCAACTAATTTTTCCAATATATCTGCTGATGTGGAGTAGCCCGTTTTAGTTTTTTTAGCAAAAGGTAATTTTAGCTTGTTAAATAAAATTTCTCCTAATTGTTTTGGTGAATTAATGTTAAATTCTTCCCCTGAAAGCTTATATATCTCTTGCTCCAAATTGTTAATTTTACTTGTTAGTTTTTGACTAAATTCTATTAATACATTAGAATCAGCCTTGATTCCCCTTTGTTCCATTTCAAATAAGGTATATACCAAAGGCATTTCAATATCTAAATATAAATTAAGCATGTTTGTTTCTTTTAACTTATTATTTATTATATCAAAAGCTTTAAATGAAACAAATGCATTATAACAAGCATATTGTAAAAAATTACTTTCATTTTCGGTTATTGAATTTAATAATGTTTGTTTTAGAAGTAAATCTTGTCTTGATGGAACAGTTATATTTAAATAGTCTTTTGCTATATCATCATAAAGATAAGTTTCTTTTAATGGATTTAGTAAATATGCCCCTATTTCAACATCAAATACTTTGCTGTTTTCATTTGCTGTAATAAAGGTAAGTTCCTCTTTTAAGTTAATTGTTGAAAGTAAAATGTTATTTTCGATTAAATTATTTATTTTATTAATTAGATAATTAGATTTTATTTCATTATTTATTTTAATAAAATATATATCATTATCACTGTAAGCTATGCTGATTCCTAATATATTTGAAGCTTCTGCTATAATACTAAAACCAATTGGTTTATTGCTTTTTATAATACTTTCAAATATAAGTTCTGCTTTTTCCAATGAATCAATAAGCTTAAATTCTTCTGTTTTAACATTATTTATTACTTGTTCATTTGCATTAAATGAATCTGTATTGAATTTATTGATTAGACTTTTAAATTCTAATTTTTTAAATAACATGTACACATCCTGATTAAATAATTCTTTAATTTTAGCCTCTTCAATATTATAATCAATATTACAGTTTATTTCGATTGTTGCTAGAGTTTTACTTAGTGTTGCAAGATGATAGTTGTTTCTAAGAGATTCTCTTGCTTTTGTTGGAGTTACTTCCTCTATATGTGCATATGCGTCTTCAATGGATTTAAATTGAGAGATAATTTTAGTTGCAGTCTTTTCTCCAATTCCCGGAACACCAGGTATATTATCACTTACATCTCCCATTAATGCTTTTAAGTCTATGAATTGCTTTGGAGTTACCATATACTTTTCGATTACGTCTTTTTCGTTGTAGTCTTCTATTTGAGTTCCTGTTAATTTTGTTTTTGGAATTCTTATTTTGATCTTTTCACTTGCTAATTGTAATAAATCTCTGTCACCTGATACAATGGAAACTATGAAACCATTAGTTTCACATCTGTTTGCAATTGTACCAAGTATGTCGTCTGCTTCATATCCCCCTTGTTCTATTGTTTTTATGTTCATTGCAGTAAGTACTTCTTTTATTATAGGCACTTGTTGTCTTAATTCTTCCATCATAGGTTTTCTTGTGCCTTTGTATTCAGGGTATAATTCATGCCTGAATGTAGGATGTTTAACATCGAAGGCTACAGTTAGATATTCTGGTTTTTCTTCTTCTAGTATTTTTAGTAAGATGTTTATGAAGCCTAATACGGCGTTGGTGTGTATTCCTTGGGAGGTTGTAAGATCGGGGATTCCGTAAAAGGCTCTGTTTAGGATGCTGTGGCCGTCAATTAGTACTATTTTTTTGTTCATTTTTGTCTCCTGTCGTTTTTTGTTCTGTTGTTTTTGAGTTTTTTGCTAAGGGGGAGATTTAGTCTTTTTAGCAAAGCTGGATATCTATAAATTTGTATGTGTTAAGTAAGTATTTAGTACGTATTTAGATTTGAAATTGAAATAAGTTTTTTTATTTCTTTTGTTTTTTTGTTTTCAAATTTTGGTGTAATATTAAGTGGTATCTCGGTGTATATAATAGTTTCATTATATGTATGGTATGAATTTTCATTATCATCAAGTAGGATATCTTCTATTTGTAGGCTGGTTAGGATGATTAGGGTTACTATTGCTATTAGGGCTAGGATTTGTAGCCTTGTTTTATTGGATTTTTTCTTGTGAATATATAGTTCGGTTTTTTTTAGTTTATCCAAAAAATCCTTGTGAAAATCATTTGAAAATCCTATATCTTCATCTAAAAGTTTTATTCCTTTTAATAGAATGTAATATACCTCTAATTCTTCCATACAAGATTCACATTCATACACATGATTTAAAAAATCTTCTAACTGGTCAAATTCCAGTTTATCTTCAATATAAGGTATTATTAAGCTTTGTACTTCTAAACAAGTCATTTCGACCTCCGTGTAGACAAATATTTTTAATGTTTATGATTTTGTAATAAAAAACAGTTGCACAATTTGAAGATATGTGTTAAAATAAATCTCGTTAAACGATGTGCGGATGTGGCGGAATGGCAGACGCAGTAGACTCAAAATCTACCGACCACAAATCGTGCGGGTTCGAGTCCCGCTATCCGCATTACTATTATATCAGTTTTTTATTTTATTTACAAGAAAAATGATTCTGTTAAATTAGGTTAAGCAATTGCTTAGCTTTTTTTATTATTGATATACTTTTACTTTTTGGATGTTTTGGAGTTTTAGAATTTATTAATTTAGGAGATTTAGATATGAATGTAAAATTAGAAGAAGAACTTAAAAAGATTGCATATATAAATGATGCTCTGGCTTATATTAGGGATTTGCCCCATTCTGCTTTGTATCAGTATCAGGAGATTACCGGAATTAAAGGCTATGATGCTGACAGGTATTCTAATTTTGAATGGTTTTTAAATGATTTATTTCGTTCAGGGATTGATGCTAAGAAGTTTACTATGGATTCTGTTAAAATTCTGTTGGATTTGAAATTAAAAGATTCTGTAACATATATGCTTATTGCTGAAAAGAATAAAGATGTAATAGGTTTACTTACTGAGCCTGTTAAGTCTGAAGTACGAAGATATTTAATTGCTAAAAATAGGATTGAGCTTGCTAAGATTTCTAAAAAACAGGATAATCAGAAGTATTTTGATTATTGCTTAAAAGTTGTTTTGGATAGTCAGCTTTTGATTGAAAAGAAAAGCTTAGGGATTCATTCTATTAATAGTGAAGTGCTTCCTTTTTGTGGAATTAAGGAAAGTAGTGCTACTGAACTTGCTCTTATGCATATATCTAAAGTGTATGCTAAAAAGGCAATTAGTCTTGAAAAGGAATGGAAAAATTATGAAAGGATGTATTTAACTGATAAGAAATTAAATAATCCTAATTATTTTAAATCAATTGCTTCTAGTGAAAAGCTTATTTCTCAGTTGAAGCTGCAGTGATATGGTATATGATTAAATTAATTATTGGCTAACGCAAAAGATTTAGAATTAATATATTTGCAGCCCACCCTTTTGGAATGGGCTACAAATACCATATTGCACCTATAATCTCATTAACTGGCATCACTATAATATCAATATATTCACTAAATTATACTACTATATCAAAAATATTCATTCCTTCAACTAATACCCATTCTGCCTTACATTTTTTATTAAAATTAAAGGTTAATAAATAACCTGTTGTTGTGTTTTTACTTTCCATGTAAGAAATTAATTGTTTATATGCATCTTCATGGGCTTGTTGTCCATGCCATAGCTTTAATTCAATAATAAACTGCTCTGTACCATAATCTACAACTATATCCATTCTCCTTAAATCTAAAAGTTCACTTTCTATATGATAAAACCCTTTTCCATTAATTAAAGGTTTCAAATAGGTTAAAAATAGTATTCTTCCATGTCGCTCAAAAAAAGTAGCTTCATTTTCTGTAAAAATTTCATGATAATGAATAGCAAACTTCTCAAGACATAATTTCATGTCAAATTTATCATTTTTAATTACGTCATATGGAAGTACACCACGAATTTTTTTAGTAACATAATTACTCTCATCTTTTGATATAAAGTAATTTAAAATCCGAATTTCAAAGATCTGATTGGAAATTGCTACTCTTCCATTGTTATTCTTAAAAAAGCCATAAGTAACACCCAAATCAATCAGTGGATTATCAATTTGATAGCTTTTACTTTCTCCAAGTATTAATAGATCGTAAATAAATTGATATAACATTTCATTGTTTTCTAAATTTTTATTAATATCATCAAAGAGTGTATTTTTTTCTAATAATAATAGCTTTACTGCTTCTTGTACTCCCTTTTGTGTCCAATCTTTTAACAGTTTTTCATCTATATGTTGGCATATTCTTGATACTAAATAAGGATATCCTCCAGTGAAATCATAAATTATCTGAGCAATTAATTGGGTATCCATTACTGTCGTATGTTCTTTTTTATATTCATCTAGCATGCTTACAATTTCTCTTGGATTAAAAGACATATCTATATCGAAATCTACAGCAATATTCCAAGGTGAATTATAAATGCCTTCCTGCTCTAATTTGTTATAAATACCTTCTTTTATCAGTTTTAGTTTTATATTTTTTATATCATAAACACCTGCTAATATAACGCTATAAAATGTTGAATAATTACCTTCCTGACGTAAATTGTATTGATTACGGAGCATACCCAGAAAATGCAAAAAAACTTGATTATTACTTGTTTTATCAACTTCATCAATCATTAAAATTATATTTTTATTTTCACATAATTTTGAAATATGTGCCGATAGTAATTGAAAATCTTGAATATTATCGTTTTTCCATAGAATTATATATTCTGGATAATACATTTCCATGGAATTTGATAAAAGCCATAAAAATCTTTGGCAAAAATTAGCCTCACTTTCAAACATGATATCTCCTGATGTTTCAAAACTTATTTTAAGACAAATGTAGTGTTCCTTTAACTTTTTTTGCAATAATCTGAGTGTTGTTGATTTTCCATATTGTCTGGCACGATTTATAGTAAAGTATCTCTTTTTTTCAATTAAAGAAGCTATTTGATCTAATTTTTCATTGGTATCTACCATGTAATGTAAATCGGAGTTACATATTCCTGTTACATTAAATTCTCGCATTTTGGCACCTCTTTTCTGCAAATTAATTAATCAACTTAAATTATTGGATTTTAACAATTACCTAAAAATGTTTCAATTTGTTTCCAAACATTATCCCAATCAAAATTTTTATTTTGTATAACAATTGATTTTGCTGGAAGTCTTGATATTATATTTAGTTCAATTTCTTTTCTTTTTTCTAAAAAGTTAATAACGCCATTGAATCCTGAAAGTTTATGTTTTTTACCATAGGGAGAGTTTTCCACCCATGTAGATATTAAGTCGATCCAAGCAGGATTTGGACCTGATGCAACACGTTCACTAGATACTCGATTGATTGTATCAGTTATGCTTTCCTGTGATAGATAAATTAATGTGGGATTTAATTTAGAAACAGAAAATAATAAATTTTCAAGATGATTAAATATTTCTTGTTCATCAGCATTGTAAAATCCAAGTAACTCAAAAATATGATTTTGAAGAAATGCACATTCAAATATGGTAATATTGGATTCTCCAAAAGCTGAGTCAGCAAAGGCTTTCCAACGTTTTAAAAGTATTTTGCAAAACAAATTATAAGGTACTCGTCCATCATACACTTCAAAACTACTGAGTTCATTGTAAAATGAAAAGTCATCAGTTCTGATTTGAGTGTATGCAATTACAGCATAATCATCCTCAATACTAGTATATTTTTTAATATAATTTTCTATTTTATTATACTTTTCCAATAACATCTTATAATTATTAAGGGGAATATACGCACACCATGCTAAGTCTGCGGGATGTAAACATCCTTCTGGATAAATATTAGTCATTTTTCCATTATGATTTAAATATGTATGAACTTTGTTAGCTATAGTAGTTTTTCCAGAGCCTGGGATGCCTTCAATCATTATTAATTTTGTGTTCATTATATCACCTATCCTTTAATTACTTTAATCCATCCATTGAATAAATTAATTTTCGTCTAATTCACAGGAATCATAACATCACCTCAAATTAATCATTTAATCAAATCATATATTTCAGCTAAAGCCACCCCATTATTCAATGCCAATCTTTTAGCAGACTCATACTCCACACTAATTCTTTCTACACCTTTATAAACAGAGATTTTAGTATCCAATTGACCATATTTTGTATTTAAACTTCCCTTTTTATACGGCAATATAGTTCGTTCTACCCCATATCGTCTAATCCCCAAGGTTGTAGTTTCCGAAAATATAATATCCTCCATAATCCGAATATTTTCATAACTACACAACACTGAAAGCTTAGTAGCCGGTCTGTTTTTTTTCATCTGAATAGGTGTAAAAAAAACATCCTTCGCCCCACTTTCAAAAAGTCTTTCCATAACAAACCCTAACACTTCCGGAGACAAATCATCTAAATTAGTCTCAAGCATTACAGCCTCATCTAAGGAGCCATCCTCTTCCATTTCCCCCAAAGAAACCCTAAGGACATTAGGAATAGAAAAATTCTTAGTCCCAGCACCATATCCGATTTTCTCCACTTTAATCACTGGTATACCCCTAAAACCGGCAGAAATTTCAGAAATAATAGCAGCCCCCGTTGGAGTAATAAGTTCCCCCTCCACATCAATCTGCTTAAAACTGGCATTCCCCGCTCTCAAGATTTCAAGAGTAGCAGGAGCAGGAACAGGAATTAACCCATGCTGACATTTAACAAACCCATGTCCATCATTAACAACCGAACAATACACCCTATCAGGCTTCAACAAATCCAGACAAATAGCTGTTCCAACAATATCAACAATAGAATCAACTGCTCCAACCTCATGAAAATGCACATCCTCAACTTTCTTTTGATGCACAATAGCCTCCGCCTCTGCTACACGTCTAAAAATCCTAACAGCCATCTTCTTTGCCCCATCAGAAATGTGACTATCTTCTATAATCTTAACAATATCAAAAAAATTTCTATGTAAATGTTCATGAGAATTTACTTTAACCTTTCCAACCGTCACATTCTTTCTCAAATCTCCATTAACACGAAACCCATTTTTTTTCAAACCAATATTTTTATCCTTACTAAGCTGTAGCTTACCGCCAACTTCATCCAAAACAACATCAACCTTATTAGCCCCGATACCATTTTTCTCTGTTCGGCTAAATTCAAAATGATATCCCGAAACATTAAGTTTTGAGATTTCCCCTAAAAACACTTCCTTATTAATACCCAAATCAAGTAAGGCTCCTAAAGTCATATCTCCGCTTATTCCTGCAAAACAATCAAAGTACAAAACTTTCATATAATCACTCCTGTTAGAATTTATGTAATGTGACGCTTTGCCTTCTAGTATTCTACCTCAAAATGTGAATAATTAGGAAGATTTAATCTTTGAAGCAAAGCTGAGATTCAAAAAATATATTATTAAGTAAAGAATCCCCAGAAGTAAGGGAAAAGCCCCTAAGAATTTATACTATTGGCAAGATACCCAGCTCCAAAGCCATTATCAATATTCACAACCCCCACCCCACTTGCACAGCTATTTAGCATACACAAAAGAGCAGAAAGTCCATTAAAACTGGCACCATACCCCACACTGGTAGGAACTGCTATTACAGGTCTGTTGGTAAGTCCCCCCACAACACTGGCTAAAGCCCCTTCCATACCGGCAATAACAATAATAACATTAGCCTTAGAAATAACCTCCAGCTTAGATAGTATTCTGTGAATTCCAGCTACCCCTACATCATACATTCTCTCCACGTTATTTCCCAAAAACTTTGCAGTAATATAAGCCTCCTCAGCCACAGGAATGTCTGAGGTTCCGCCGGTTACTACCAGAATTGTACCTTTTTTTACTTCAAAAGGTACAATATCTATAACAATCATTTTAGCATCTTCATACCATACAGCACTGCTACAAACATCCTTAACAAGTTCAAAAACTTCTCTTTTAGTTCTGGTTATTAATATATTATTAGTTCCCATTGAAAGCATGTTTTTTGTTATTCCAACAATTTGTTCAGGTGTTTTTCCTGCACCGTATATAACTTCAGGGCATCCATTTCTTAATTGTCTGTGATGATCAACCATTGCATAGCCAAGATCATCATAAGGCATATTTTTTAGCTTTTCACCGGCTTCTTCAACAGAAATATATCCCTCTTTTACTGCATTTAGCAATTTAGTAATATCCATCTATTCATCTCCTTGAGTCCTTATAAGTGGTCTTTTAGTTTTTAATTCATATATGATTAATACCACCATAACAATTAATCCAAGTATAGTCAAAATGTATCCTAAAATAAAACCATCCGGAACATATTTAAATTCAACAGTATGAACACCGGTACTTAATTCTAAACATGAAAAAGCATCATTTAAAGGAATTATTTCAACCTTTTTACCATCAACTTTTGCACTCCAGCCCTTTTCATAAGGAATCGATGTATAAAGAATTCCATCTTGTTCTACACTAATATTTCCTTTTATCATAGTATCTGAATATTCATTTACAATTAATCCCTCATCTGATAATATGTTATATGCTTTTCTGAATATATTAGTATCACAGCCATATACATATGAGGAACAGCTTCCAGAAGTTGAAGCATTTAAATCAAATTTAACACATATATTATCTCCTGCTTTTAACTGACCAAGTTCAATCATATGAGAATAATTGTTTGTTTCCTTCTTTTCTTCACCATTAATACTATAAGTAATATTATTGTCCACTAATTTGTCTGATACAGCATATAAATAATAGGTTTGATCCTTATTTGCTGTATACCAGACTTCTAATTGTGCAGTCTTACCAGAATCAATGTGTGTATATGAAAAGGAATTATCACCATCATTAAAGCTTAGGTTGTTATTAGTCGTATAATCTTTTCTTAACGGTGTAAATACAGGCTCATATATATTAGCAGCATTAATTATATAATCGTTTTGTGCCTCAAAAGGGTTATCATAAGATAGTAAATCCCAATTAAAAATATTTTTATCAACCATATATCCTATAGGTAAAAAGTATTTATATTTGTAGGAATTAGCTGAATTTATGGAATCATTCCATTCTAAATATTCACTTTCAGTAATATCTGTACGGTTAATAATGTATTTAATTGCTAACATTGAGTTTATTACAGGTGTTGATAAATAATATGTGTATCTGTTACTATTTACCCTACCTGCCAATCCAAGTTTACTAAGAGCTAATGTTATTTTGGCATTTGCTGATGAAGAAAACTGGGATATTCCCTTATAGCTATAAAGGGCTGAGGAATTAATAGTATAAGGGGTGGTTATTTCAGTTCTGTAAAATCCATTTTCAACCTCACTTGCTCTTGTAACAAGCTCTCTGGTTTCTTCCATACCAATTTTATAAGTTTCTCTGTTAGAACTTCCTACTGAGTCAGCACCATTTAATGCAGATATACCGCCTTCTATAATTACAACTGACAGTAATATAATTATTATAATCTCTTTTTTTACTTTACCTTCATGATAAACTAATAATATTGTACAATATATTATCCAAAATATAATATTAAGATACACTGTTAAATCGTCCATAACCTCAGTAAATAAGGTTTGTGCAAATGAAAAATATACAACTCCTAAAGTCATAATTGAAAGAATATGCTTTTTTGAAATTCCAAGTACTTTATTTATTATATTATTTGATTCTAATTCTTCTTCATTTAAAGCTATTTCCTCCAATTCAACAGCCTTACTCTCAGATAAAACACTTAGATGTGTAAATGCTTTATAAGCCATATGAATCAGCATAAAGGAAAAAACACATGCAAATCTGTGAGGAAGTTCATTCGGAAAATGAAATACATGCCATGCATAATCTAAGTAGTTAATGTTTATACCAAGTAATAGAAAAATCAACAATGACACATTGATAATTCTTTCTTTTCTGCTAATACTAACAGTCATAATATAAATAATTAACAAAATAAATGCTAACAATCCGCTATATATGTTTGGTATACCTGTTCTGACTGTTGGACCAACATTCATCCACATACTGTTAACCAATTCTAATATTGTATGATAGAATTTTAGTGATGTTGGTGCCCATGAATCTACCCCTGAGGATAGCTGTAATGCTTTAAAAGTAGGAATTACAATTATACAAGAAATCATAACACCTATAATGGAATATAATAAAATTGAACCAGTTTTTTGTAAAAGCATTTTTATATCTGTTATTTTGTATCTGATAAGGTACGCTACAATATAGTAAAATACTATAAAGATGCATATTAATGCTCCTATATAGTAGTTACTTATCAGTGCCAACGATAGGGAAAACACATATAACTTATATCTGTTTTCATCTAAAAGTTTATTAAGCCCTAATAAAATTAATGGAAGAATTGCAACGCAATCAAGCCACATTAAACACCAATAAGATCCCATTGAAAACGAGCATAAGGCATACATTATGGAAAACATTAATGTAACTAGGTCTGATTTTTTGTGCATTCCCTTTAAAAAGATATTAAAAGCTGCTCCTGAAAATGAAATTTTTAGGATTATGCATAGTGCCACAAATTCAGTTAAGTAATCTTTTGAAACAAATCTTGATAAATAGTATAATGGACTCGCTGTGTAGTATGCCATTAAGCTAAGATAATTTGTTCCCATTCCTATATTCCAACTGTATAAAAGACTGCCTTTTCCAGTTATTTTTTCATGAAAATCTATAAGAAATGGAAAATATTGATGCCAAAAATCAACTACTAAGACTTGATTTTTACCAAATGGAAAAATGCCTATTGCAGCGAAGGCTATAACCATTATGATGAAGGGTATGAAAAAGCTTAGTATTAGGGAATGGTTTTTTTTCCAGAAAGTGGGTTTTGTTGTCATTGTTTTTCTCCTTCTCTTTTTTTTGAGGGGGGGATCGTGAACCTTTAAGCTGTGTGGAATATTCTGTCAAATATTCATGTAGTTTAATGGTTTCACAAGGATTTAGCTTTTCTTAAATACAAATAGTTTTCCTGTTAGATAGTTTGTTATTATTACGAATATGCTTACTATTACTTTTGATAGGTAGTCGTTTAGTCCTATAAAATCTACTAGGATGATCATGAAGATAAATTCACATAGGCCGGAAAATAGTCTGCTTAGCGTGAAGGATGAAAATTCTTTCAGTAGATTAATTACATTATAGTTATTTAAGTTGTTTTTGTATACAAATATTTTGTTTGGATAGAAAGCGAACATTACAGCTACTATCCATGAGATTATGGTTGAGAGCTGGTAGTTTTTTAGGAGTAGGGTTTGGCATATTACGTAGGTAATGTAATTAACTATGGTGGTTAAAACGCCGATGAACAAGTAACTGAAGGTTTCAAATGTTACAAATTTTTTTAAGGCGTTTGGCAGGGGAAATTTTAGGAATAGGGTTACCCAAAAGTTAATAAATTTTCCGTATAGGGTTTTTTCTATGTTTATAGTGTTTTTATTGTTCATGCCGACCTCTTAAATGTTTAGTTTTGATAATCCGTCAACTAAATATTTTTCCAGTTTGGTTTTTAGGTGTATATTTTCATCTTTTTCTAGGTTATAGTCTTCTTCTATTAGTTTTGTAACTGCTTCACTTGCAAGTTTTAACATATTTACGTCACTTAATACATCTCCGATTTTAAATTCCATCAGACCACTTTGACGGATGCCAAATAGGTCACCAGAACCTCTTAGTTTCAGGTCTTCGTTGGCTATGTAGAAGCCGTCGTTGGATTTGTTTAGAATTTCTAGTCTTTGTTTTGTTTCTTTATTTGAAGTGCTACTTACAAATATGCAGTAGGATTGTTTGTCTCCACGGCCCACTCTTCCTCTTAACTGGTGTAGTTGGGCAAGTCCGAATTTTTCGGCATTTTCTACCATCATTACAGTGGCGTTTGGGACGTTTATTCCTACTTCTACTACTGTAGTAGAGACTAAAATATGGATTTCATTGTTTGAAAATCTTTCCATTATTTCGTTTTTTTCTTTTGGTTTCATTTTGCCATGTAGATATTCTACGTTGATTAGGGGCATCATAGATTCTTTTAGCCTTTGGGTATATTCTATTACGTTTTCAGCTTCTATGTTTTCACTTTCTTCTACCATGGGGCATATTATATAGACTTGCCGGTTTTCCATTACTTCTTTTTCTATAAATTTATATGCGGTTTTTCTATAATTGGTGTCTACCACACAGTTTTTAATTGGTAATCTTTTGGCAGGGAGTTCGTCTATTACTGAAATGTCTAAGTCTCCATATAGAATTACGGCAAGGGTTCGGGGTATTGGAGTTGCACTCATTACTAAAATGTGGGGTTCTATTCCTTTTTTTGAGAGGGCTTCTCTTTGTCTTACTCCAAATCGATGTTGTTCGTCGGTTATTACTAAGGCAAGGTTGTTGTATACTACTTTTTCTTGAATTAAGGCATGAGTTCCTACAATTATGTTGGCTTCATTGCTTTCTATTAACTGGTATGCATTTTTCTTTTCTTTGGCAGTCATTGAACCTACTAGTAATACTATGTTTGCACCGTAGTTTTTTAGCTGACTGGTAAGGGAGTGAAAATGCTGTTTGGCAAGAACTTCGGTTGGAACCATTATTGCACCTTGATAGCCGTTTTTTATGGTTTGTAATAGTGCTAAGGCAGCTATTACCGTTTTTCCTGAGCCTACATCACCTTGGATTAGGCGGTTCATAATTATTTCATTTGATAAGTCTTTTGATATTTCATTCCAAACCCTTAATTGTGAATTGGTAAGGCTGTAGGGTAATGAATTTATAAAATCGGTGGTTTCTTTGCATATATTCATTTTATAATTGTTTGACAGTAGTTCCTTGTTTTCCTTTAATTTTCTTAAGGTTAGTAAAAATATGAAAAATTCATCAAATATTAACCTGTTTCTTGCTTTTATTAAATTGTCTCTGTCCTTTGGAAAATGTATTTGGTTTATTGCAAAATTATATTCACAAAGATTGTATTCTTTTCTAATTTTTTCTGGAATATAGTCATTTTTTAATGGAAGTTTTTCAAATATTTGTTTTATTGCTTTTGAAACGGCATTGTTTGTTAGGCCTTCGGTTAGAGGGTATATGGGCTGTAATACTTTTAGCTTGTTTTCAAATTCCTCTCTTGTAAGTATTTGGGGCTGTTCTATTATTCTTTGATTGTCTTTGTATATAACCTTTCCTCTAAAAATATAGCGGTAACCTATTCTTAAGGTATTTCTTAAAAATGGCATGTTAAACCATTTTAGAAGGATTACACCTGAAAAATCTTTAACCAGACATTCAATTATTTGTAAATTTTTTATTTTTCTAATTTCAACATTTTTAAAAACGATTGCTTCAATAGATACAACCTCACCCTCCTTAGCTTCGTATATTGGAATAATTTCCTGATATTCTTCGTATCTGCTAGGGTAATGATCTATCAGATCATTTATTTCAAAAATATTTAGCTTATTAAAGAGCTTTTCTGTTTTTTCTCCTACGCCTTTAATACTGCTTATACTTGAAAAAAGTTCCATTTTATCAACTCCATTATGAAAAGAGTAGCAAAATAAATGCTACTCCTATTTTTTACTCTACAGATATAATATAATAATAAATCGGCTGGCCACCAAAATGTAATTCAACATCACAGTCAGGATATTTTTCTGCAATTAATTCGTTAAGTACTTCTGCCTGTTCTTCACTCGTTTCAATACCATAATAAATACTAATGAGTTCAGAATCTTCATCTACTAAAGAGTCAATTAATTCTATTGTAGTGTCTAAGAAATCAGTTCCAACTGATAAAATGGATTTGTCACCAATACCCATATAATCACCTTGCTTAATTTCTTTATCATCAATTACAGTATCTCTTACAGCATAAGTTACCTGACCAGTTTTGATTTTTGACATTTCATTGGTCATTCTTTCAGCATTTTCATTTGCACTTTTTTCCTGTACAAAATTAATAATTGCTGAAATACCTTGAGGTACAGTTTTTGATGGAATTACAATTATTTCTTTGCCTTCCACTAAATCTTTAGCCTGTTCTGCTGCTAATATTATATTTTTATTATTTGGCAAAATAAATATTGTATCTGCATTAACATTGTCAATTGCATTAAGCATATCCTCTGTACTTGGATTCATGGTCTGACCGCCTTCAATAAGATAATCAACACCAAGTCCGGTGAATATTTCGTTAATGCCTTCTCCAATTGATACTGCAATAAATCCTACATCTTTTTTAGGCATATCCTTTTTTGGGTTTTCTAAAGCTTCTTCTTTTTGAGATTGCTTTATTAGTTTTTCATGATGTTCTTCTCTCATATTATCAATCTTCATACTAGTAAGGGAACCATATGTTAAAGCTTTTTGAATTGCAAGTCCCGGATCATTAGTATGTACATGAACCTTTACAATATCATCATCAGAAACCACGACGATTGAATCACCTATAGATGTTAAATAGGATTTAAATTCCATTTCAGTTTTTTCATTATATTCTTTTTCAACCATTATTATAAATTCAGTACAGTAGCCAAATTTAATATCTACTTCATTCTCATTTACCTGATTAACTATGGTTGTTGTTTTCTTAGTTTCTATAGTAAAATCTACTTCTTTGCCTATTAATGCATCATATCCGCCTTTTAATATTTCAAGTAAGCCTTGACCGCCAGAGTCAACTACACCTGCCTGTTTTAATACAGGAAGCATCTCAGGAGTCTGACTTAAAACATATTCCATATGTTTAATAACTTCCTCACAAAAAACTACCATATCTGTAGTCTTTCCAGAAAGTTCTAATGCTTTTGTAGCACCACCTTTGGCAACGGTTAATATAGTTCCTTCCTTTGGCTTCATAACCGCCTTATAAGCTGTTTCCACAGCCTTTTGAAGGGCATTTGTCATTACTGCTACATTTAACTCTTTAGCATCTTGAATTTCTTTTGTAAATCCACGAAATAGCTGGGATAAGATTACACCTGAGTTACCTCTTGCACCTCTTAATGAACCGCCGGATATTGCTTTTGCAAGGTTTTTAAGTGTTGGCTCTTCAATCTGACCAACCTCCTTGGCTGCTGCCATAATTGTCAATGTCATATTAGTTCCGGTATCTCCATCTGGTACAGGAAATACGTTTAATTCATTAATATATTCTTTTTTAGCTTCTATGCTTTTAGCTCCTGCTAAAAACATCTTTTGAAGAGTTTTTGCATCGATAGTGTTTATTGCCACAACATGTTCCTCCTTATGAGATTATGAAATTTAATTAATCTAAAACCCTAACACCTTCAACAAATATATTGATTTTTTCTACCTTCATTCCAGTAAATTCTTCTACCTTATATTTTACGTTACTAATCAAATTATCTGCTACGGCAGAGATACTAACCCCATATACAACAATTACATGAAAATCAATTCTTAATTTATTATCATCAATAAACACATTAATACCCTGAGTCAAATTATCTCTTTTTAAAAGTTTTACAATTCCATCCTTCATACTTATAGCTGCCATACCAACAATGCCAAAACATTCTATAGCTGTTGATCCAGCATATTTTTTTATAACTTCATTTTCAATTAATACTTCGCCGATTTGAGTATTCATATGTCCTTTCATACCAATTCCTCCATTTATTTTATTATGAATTTTACCTTTCTTACATTTTAGACTTTAGATATTAGTATTATACATGGTTTTTTAAGAAAAAGAAATACATATTTTCTATTTTATGGCATAAATTTTAATAATATCATTATTATGGTGATAATATGAAAAAAATGTGCGGATTTATTTTGTTTTGGATCTCTATTGGAATGACAATAATGCTATTTATTACAAATGGCTTTTTAGCTATATGTATTATCATTTTATGTTTAGTATTAGGATATAATTTATTTTGCAGTTAATTGTAAAAAAAAAACTCCCTAAGGAGTTATTTTTTTAAGCACGAACTACTTTTCCTGATTTAAGGCAAGAAGTACATACATATGTTTTCTTTGCAGCACCGTTAATAAGTATTTTAACTGATTTAATATTTGATTTCCACATTTTATTAGTTTTTCTATTGGAATGGCTCACAGCATGTCCGAAATGAGCTCCTTTTTCACAAATAGTGCATTTTGCCATCGAAAGCACCTCCTTAAGGTCTTATTAATTTAAGTCTTATGACTTACAAACAAAACCTATTATACTAAAGATTTATTTTAAATGCAAGCAAATTTTTTAATTTTTTTCATTTTTTTTGACAGCTTCTCTTACTTCGTCCTCATCTATCACTACATCATCTTTTTTATCGCCTTTTGTAAACTTATTTATAACATCCGGAACAAGATCTAAAACCTTAGTAATGGTATCCTGATTTTTGATGTTTACTAGTTTAGTGTTACCGTTTTGTATTACAAGAATTGCACTTGGGGTGATTTTTCCACCCATACCACCACCGCCGTTATTTTTTTTGTCATCAGAAAAAGCACCGGCACCTACACCAAAACTTACATCAACAAGAGGTAATATAATTGTATCGTTAAGATGTATTGCTTCACCTACTACTGTTTTTGTTGTAATGAAACTGTCCATTCCTTTAAATAATGATTCTACTGTTGAACTAAATGAATTGTTTGACATATTCTTCCTCCTGATTGTTTTAGTTTAAAATGCATTTCTAATTTTTTTAATAAATTTTATTATTTGCTTATTAAGTAATAATTTAACTCCTATTATAACAAGACTAATTAACCTAATTCTTCCTTTCACAAATAAATTACCTTCTAACACCTGATTTTCAAAATCTGGTATTACATGTATTGAATTTTTAAAGAAAGGTATTAAAAGACTTATAACTCCAAGAATCTGACCTGTAGTTGCAGGATCATTAGTACCAAATCTTGAATTTATTTTAATTTTTTGTGGCAGTATATGTTTTAATATTTTTTTAATACTTAAATAAATTTTTTTCATTGCAGTTTTATTATCTTCATCTTTTATGAATTCTATTACCGAATTAAGCTTTTGTTTTAATAAATCAATATTATTTTTAATATTCTTAAACGTATTAATAATTCTATTAAAAATATTTTTTATTTTATTAATGATATTAACAAAGAAATCTTTAATTTTAACAAATATATTTTTTCTTTGTTTTTTGGTTTTGGAATTTATCATTGGTGCAGATAAATCAGTTTCATTCACAGGATTTTCTTTTTCAACTTTGTTTATAGGTATTTCATGAATTAGGGCTTCATTTTCAGAAATTTCATCTCTTGTAATATCGTTAACAGTCATTTCACTATAAATTTCTTTTTTTTCATTAGAATTCACTTTTTCTTCTTGAGACTCACTAATATTGCTATTAAAAGTAGAATCTTTAGTATCTGACTTTTCTTCAATTTGTTTGATTTTAATATCTTCTTTTGTTGCTTTATATGACTTTTCAGATTTATTATCCTTAATCTTTTTCACTTTATTTTCTTTTTTAGGTTTCTTTTCTCTTTTATTATCATAAATAGTAAAAAATAATATCCGCAATTTAATGGATAAATCATCACTAACATATTTAATATCAATTCCAAATAATCTAAGAATCCAATAAACTTTTGCTTCAATATTAATACTTTGATAATAGCTTGCATTTAACCTATATCTTATTGGCATAATTAATACAATTAATGTGATGAGTAAAATAATGCCTATTATACTTAATAAAACAATACCTAATATTTTTAATATTATTAATATTACATGAAGCATTCTTTCCCCACCTTACATAACTTAATTCTAACTATATCCTAAATACTCTCTAATATTAAAATTGCCAGTTTTATTATATACTTCATTGACTATATCTGCAACTAATTCCATCGCACCCTCTCGGCTTCCACAAAGACCTATAATAACAATGTTATTTCTTTTATAATGATGCCATTTTAATTCACTTGCACTAATAATGTCAAGTAGATTTTCAGGGTTTGAAGCTAAAGTAATACAATATACAGAAACTATAAACTTTTCTTTATTGATTTTACTTATATATAATTTTTTATGTTTTTTTATCTTTTCTTCAATATACAATTCTTCATGCCATATAATCATAATATACACCCTTAGCTATGGTTATTTTAAAATAACTTGTTAGATTATTCCATATTTTTCCTGATTTAATACATATATTCTCTAATAATATTTATAGATGCTGTTTTTTCTGCTTTATTATTGCATTGTTTTAACGAATCCACTATGTAATTTTTAGTATCTTGTGAAGATACAAAGAAAACAGGTAATTTGTTAAGGGTATTAGACATTATAGCTCTGTTTACAACCATAGGGTTTTGTGAAAAAACCTCAGTAAGCTCCTTAATTAAGTTATTTTTTACATTCTCAACATAATCAAAATCTGCTATATCAGTTGGCTTTAATTCATCAAGTTCGATAAATATACTTGTAGACAGAAGCATTTCAATTGTAAACATACAATTATATATATTTGACAGCATTAAACTCTGAACCAGCTCCATATGATTTGTTTTAATGTCAAATAAAACAGATTCAAGAGGTGCATATTCCTCATATATTGCTTCTTGTCGTCCCTCTAATAAGGTCAATAATTCAGCAATAGATTCATCAATAATATCACTTGATTTATTCTCATAATTTTTATTAATTTCTGATATAATCCTTTTACATACCTTGGAATCTTCCCCTACCTCTTCTAATATATAAGGCTCTGATAAAAGTATTACATACAAATCGTTAACCAGTTCCTGTAATTGCACATACATATTTACCAAACTGGAAATATATTCAGCAGAAAGTTTAATTTTATCAGATAAATTTTTACATTCATTCTTTTCTAAATCCTTATAATTCACATCTTTTAATTCAAGATAAAATGAATAAAGAACTGGAAAATACTCCCCAAATCCTTCTGGTCTGTCTAACATGGCACTAGATCTAATCATGTATACAAAATCATTAATGGAAGATTTTTGAGCTGTTTTATAAAGTGACAAACTATCAGAAATATAATCAAAATACTTTGCTTTGGTTAATCTTACAGGCAACTGTCCTATAACATCTTTAATCTTATCATTAATAACTACAGTATCTTTATTTGAAAATATGTAACTTACTATCTCTTCTGCTAATTCCTCATCAGATTTATCTATAAATTCATCAACAAATTTATACTCAATTCTATTTAAAACATGTTCATATATTTGTAAAATATCTGTATATGTTGTTAAAACTTTCATTTTCTTGATGATCTCATCACGAATATCTGATATTGACTTTACAACATCCTGTCTTTTTAAAGGATCTAGTTGTTTTAATAAATTATTCTTAATAATATCATTAACAACTACTAGATTCTTTGATATTTCCTTTTCTTCTGCCTTGGTACTTTCAGTAATTACCTCATAGTAGGTAAAATAATTAATTGTAAGTCTTACCATTGAATAATTATAATATGATGTTATTAAATTATTAGAAAGTATTGAAAGATTTTGCTCTAAATTAATTTTGTTATTTATTTCCTTTATAACTTTTTTTATATTCTTAACCATTTATTCAGCTCCTAATTTCAGTTTACTAATTAATATATTTATTAAAAAAAGTATACACCCAATTGCCATTAACACTATAACATTCTGATTTAAAATCTTAAAACTTGTCCCTGTAATTATATCAGTAAATCCAACAATATACCAGTAATTTGGAATTATTTTAGAAAATATTAATATTTTGTTATAGATAATTTCAAACAAAAATCCAATAATGCTGGCAAAAATTGTAGATAAAATAATTATTGTGCCAAATAGTTGAACCATACCCATGCTTTTAGATATTTGTGCAATTAAAATAAATAAAAGTGAATATACAAAAACAAAATTAAGAGTTAAAACC
>JAVBPB010000030.1:0-61422 GCA_031549965.1 Mobilisporobacter sp.
AAGAACTTGGAGCACAATATTATAACCAGTTCAACAAAGAACGAAAAATTAATGCCTATATAAAGAAACTTAAAGCACTTGGTTGGAATGAATCAACTGCCATGGAAATACAGCCAACTTAGTTTATAGAATATAAAAAAAGATCTTAAAATATCATATAGGGGAAGTCTGCCCTTTTTTAGCTAACCGGTAGGTACTGTTTCATAGTAATTACATATAATAACAAAGGATTCAAAATAGGATTGACTTATTTGAATTCAATGCTATAATTATAGTATAAGAGTACCACTGACCGATATGTGGTATATAAATGGTCGGGTTGAAAGAATTGGCCCCTCATCATAAGATGAGGGGCTGTTTTACATAAGGAGAACAATATGGTTAAAACTGGTCTTTACATTGTGAAGAATAATTTTTTTGAAGAAATAAAGGATCCATATCTAAAAGGTAATAAAGAATAAAATAGACCTCATTATTATTGCTTTGAAGATGGGAAAGATGGGGTCCTTTGGATGATTCCTTTGAGTAGTAGAATTGAAAAATTTTAAAAGATAATTGATAAGAAACATAATAGAAAATGGTAATAAAATTTCAAAAGAAATTTAAATGCTAAAATATAAAGAACAAGAATAAAGAACATTTAGAAATTCTATGAAAATATAATTTATTAATGAATAAAAAATCAAATATGGGAAGAATTGTTATAAATGGATAAGGATAGATAAATTGGTGCGTGATACCCTTGCGGTTGAGATTGAGAAAAACCTTAAGTTGGTATACTAATTATAGGAGAAGTTAAAAGCTGATATATGAAAGGTTGGTGTAAAAAATGAAAAAGATACTTCCGATTGGAAATGATTCTTTCTTAACAATAAGAAGAAATAATTGGTACTATGTAGATAAAACTTTAATGATCAAAGATTTCATAGAATATCAGGATACGGTGGCTTTAATTACCCGCCCAAGGCGGTTTGGAAAGACCATTAATATGACTATGTTAAGGGAGTTTTTTGATATAACAAAGAATAGCAAGGCAATCTTTGAAGGACTTGCTATCATGAATACAGAGTATATGGAACACATTAACTCAAGACCGGTGGTGTACTTTTCATTTAAAGATTGTGTCGGAAAGAATTCAGAGGAATTAAGAAATAATTTATCTGGTGAACTTTTTAAAGAATATCGTAGATATAATACCATATTTGGGGAAACAGTAGATAAGAATGATTTATATTATATAAAATATTATAAGTTATTAAGTAGTATGGCACAGGAACTGACAACGTGGATGAGCCTTGGCAATGCAATTAGCCATCTATTAACTGCTGTTACTACTTTTTTTGGAAAAACTCCAATATTATTGATAGATGAATATGATCAACCAATTTTAAGTAGCTATGAAAATGGATATAGAGAAGAACTAAGTGATTTTTTTTCTGTATTCTATGGTTCTGCATTAAAGGGAAACGAGTATCTTTGTCAGGCGTTGCTTACAGGAATTCAACGGGTTGCCAAAGAAAGCATATTTTCCAAATTAAATAATATTGTGGTTTACTCTGTTCTCAGAAAAGAATATTCTTCTTATTTTGGATTAACGGAAAGGGAAACGAAAGAATTACTAGAAACATATGGTTTGGCATTGGATGAAACGGTAAAGCAAAAATATGATGGATATCGTATTGGAACATACGAAGTATATAATCCTTGGTCAGTATTAAGCTATACCAAAAGTGGAATTTTAGATAACTATTGGATAAACACATCAACTAATTATTTGGTGAAAGAAGCTTTACTAACCGCAGATGATTTTTTTAAGAAAGACTTTGATTTATTAATTCAGTATGGACAGGCAGAAGTAAGTGCAAACCTGGAGCTATCTTTTATTGAACTTCAGAATAATGAGGCTTTATGGGGATTGCTCGTAAATTCTGGCTATGTAACAGTGATGGAACGGGTTGATGAGTTTTTCATGACTGTTGGGATACCAAATGATGAAGTAAAGTCTGAGCTGCAAAAGATTGTAGCTGAACAGGCAAACATTCCGACCAATAGCCTGCAAAAAATGTTTAATGCTCTCCTGCGCCAAGATGTTAATAAATTTTTAGATATTTATGAGGAGATAGTTCTTTCCTGCACAAGTTATTATGATGCAATGGAGAACGCGTACCATATGTTATTTTTGGGAATGTGTATTTCATTAAGAAATCTATATAAGGTGACAAGCAACTTAGAAGCTGGATATGGACGCCATGATATTCGTTTAGAAGCATTAAAAAAAGAGCATACACATATCATCATTGAGTTTAAACAAGGTGAGGATTTAGAAAAATTAAAGAAAGAAGCTTTGCAGCAGATCTTAGAACAAAAATATTATATTGGTTTAAATGGAACAGTTCTTTGTCTTGGAATTGCTCATAATAAGAAGAAATGTGCAGTTACTTACGAAAAGATAACCGTGTAATATAAAGGGTGATTGCTATGCATTTAGAACCAAAAGTTTATCAAGAGTTATGAAAAAATGAAAATAGTTTAACTTTAGAAATTACAGGGGGGAAAGTATCCATGATAAAGTGTCTTAGATGTAGATAACTTCTGCTTGGAAAAGGGGTACAGTAGATCTAATCATATATAATGAAAGAGATTAGTAAAATGAATAGAAAAGGAGTTATTTTAGTAAAAAACTATCAAAATAACTCCTTTTTTTACGGATAATATCTATTGTAGACATTACGTTTGCAGGGGTTTTCTTAACGCTAGAGTAAGTTTTTGTTGTTGGTTAAGCATTTTCATAAATGGTTCACATTAAATTTTAATTTTAACTTTTAATTATATAATGTATTAATATTCCTCAACAATCATACATATATACTATATACATAAATGTTTACAATGACTATAATTAAAAACAGAGAGCGCACTTAAAAATACTTTTGGAGGAATTATCATGAATAGAAAAATACTAAGCTTGTTTTTAACTATGTTTACATTGATAACTGTACTTTATAAAGCAGATTATGCATCTGCAGCATCAACTTGGACAACTGAACCTAATATGCCATACGACAGTAATGTAGTTACACCTAGTACACCATTAGTTAAAAATAATAAAATATATGTATTACAAAGCGATAAAATAGGAATATTTGATTTAAACACAAAAACATGGAGTGTTGGAGCTGATCCAATTTCATCAGGCGTAACTCGTCGAGCATGTACAAATTTAAATGATAATATGTATTTTTTTGGTGGGCATCCTGAAGGAAATACACATAAAGTTGATGTTTATAGCATTGTTAACAATACTTGGTCTAGAGCTCAGGATATGCCGTATGAAGCACTTGCATCAACAGCTATTGAATATAATAATAAAATCTATGTTTTTAGCAGTAACTTACATGACAATAACAGTTATATTCAGATTTATGATCCTCAAACCAATAGTTGGACAGTACAGAATATGCCATACAGAATTTTTCATGCAACATCTCAAGTGTATAACGGAAAAGTGTATATATTTGGAGGATTGGATAAGAACCTTCAAATTACAAGTAATTTATACATATATGATATATTAACAAACACTTGGAGTCTTGAAAACCCAATACCAATTGCTAAGTGTAATATGTCATCAGTAATAATAGGAAATGAAATTTATATCTTGGGTGGTGTAAATACTCCGGATGTATATGATACTGTAGAAATATACAATGTTTTAACAAATTCTTGGTCAAAAGGAATTAATTTAACAAGTCAAAGGTATGGATTATCTTCAGCAGTTGCAAACAATACTTTATATGTCTTTGGTGCTACTGAGGGTAATTCAAAATTAGTAGAATCAATTGATACAAAATCTTTAAAATTAAAGCATTTAAAGCTAGTTCTTGAAATCGGCGAAGAAATTCAATTAAGTATAGCTAATAATCTATCAGAAAATTCAAATGGAAAATGGACAAACTCTAATACATCAGTTGTAAGTATGACCAACGGATATGTAAAAGCTCTTTCAGCAGGTAATACTACTATTACAGTAACCTATCCGAATGGGAAAACAGAATATATAGATATTTTGGTAGTAGAAGATGCAGATGATTATCGCCTTGCTGTTGATTTGAAAGTGAGTGAAAAATGTCGTTTGACAATTGATGATTATACTAATACAATTCCTGTAACATGGGTTGCAGCAAATGCTAATGTAGCTGTTATCAGCGCTACTGGCAAAGTTACAGCAGTTGGTGCAGGCTTAACTCTGATTACTGCTACAGATCAACTTGGGAATATTGTTGGAGAGGTTTATATCAGAGTAAGATAGAGGAATAAATTTAGGCTATTTGCCAAGTACATGATTTTAATCAACAATGATTATTTGTATCCAGTTATTTTTGAAAAATGAGTATTTAATATATCCAAATAGAAAAAAACAGGAGATACTTTATTCTGTACAAAAGTATCTCCTGTAATATTGTGCCATAACCATATGTTACATTAATTCCGTATTATTAATATTTTATGATATAAGATTTAGATATCAATGAATTTCTTAAACTTTTCATGTTATAATCATATAACAGTGTTAGTGGGTTATTCGTCCATTCATAATCATACTCCTTAAACCATATTTAACTAGCACTTTCAAACTGACTATTATAAAGGTTAGCATAAAACCCGCCCTTAGCAATCAACTCATCATGTGAACCCTGTTCAACAATATCTCCATCCTTCATACATAAAATCAAATCTGCATTCCTAATAGTAGATAAACGATGAGCAATAACAAAACTGGTTCGGCCTTTCATTAAATTATCCATAGCCTTTTGGATTAAAACTTCTGTACGTGTATCAACACTTGAAGTAGCTTCATCCAAAATTAAAATCTGAGGATCTGCAAGTATGGCTCTGGCTATAGTTAAAAGCTGCTTTTGTCCTTGAGAAATATTACTAGCTTCTTCATTTAAAATCATATTATAATTATCCGGTAAAGTACGTACAAACTGGTGAACCTGTGCAGCCTTTGCAGCAGATTTAACTTCATCTAAAGTAGCATCTAACTTACCATATCTTATATTGTCAGCAATACTTCCATTAAACAGCCAAGTATCTTGTAATACCATACCAAATAACGAACGAAGTTCATCACGCTTAAAATCCTTAATATCATGGTTATCAATTAAAATAGAACCACTATTTAAATCATAAAATCTCATTAACAACTTAACAATTGTAGTTTTACCAGCACCAGTAGGTCCAACAATGGCAATTTTTTGTCCTTGTTTTACATCACATGTAAAGTCATTAATTATAATCTTATCCTCAGTATATCCAAATGATACATGATTAAATGAAACTTTGCCGTCAATGTGAACATTAACTTTTGTATCCTTAGAATCGCTTCTGTTAACTGTAAGAGCATCTTTTGCTTCTGGTATTTCTTCTTCTTCATTTATAAAATCAAATACACGTTCAGCAGCAGCAGCAGTTTGCTGTAAAACATTTGATATATTAGCTATTTGAGCGATTGGCTGTGTAAATGAACGTACATACTGAATAAATGATTGAATTGAACCAACAGTAAGACTTCCGGTTGCAGCAAAATAACCTCCTAAGATACATATTACAACATAACCTATATTACCTATAAACATAGTAATTGGCATCATAAGACCAGATAAGAAGTTTGCCTTCCATGCTGATTTATAAAGAGATTCGTTATATTTTTGGAAAGTATTAACCGAATCCTCCTCCTTATTAAATGCCCTTACTACATTGTGGCTGCCAAACATTTCCTCAACATGACCATTAACTTCACCTAAAAACTTTTGCTGATTAAAGAAATGTGGCTGTGATTTTTTTACAATAAACATTATGCAAACACCAGAAACAGGAACTATCAATATAGTAACAAGAGTAAGCTTCCAACTGATTGTTAACATCATTATAGTAACACCGATTAATGATGTAACAGAAGTAATAATTTGAGTAATACTTTGGCTTAATGTATGGCTTATGGTGTCAACATCATTAGTGATTCTTGAAAGAATTTCACCATGAGTTACCTTATCATAATATCCAAAAGGAAGTTTGTGCATTTTGGCATTAATATCCTGCCTTAAATTATAAGTAACTTTCATAGTTACTCCAGACATTATATATCCCTGTAAATATGAAAATAATGCACTTATAGCGTATAATCCCAACAACTGTAGCATTATAATGCCTATTCGCTCAAAATCTATATTACCGGTTCCGGCTATCTTAGCCATTAATCCATTAAATAATTCATCTGTTGCCTTACCTAAGATTTTAGGTCCAACTATCATAAACACAGTTGATATAACTGCAATTACAAGAACAAAGATAACTGTCAGCTTATATTTACCTAGATATGCAATTAATTTTGACATAGTTCCCTTAAAATCTTTAGCTTTTTCACCAGGCATCATCATTCCGGGGCCGTGCATTGGACCGCCACGTCTTTTAGGGGCTTGCTGTCTGTTTTCACTCATTCTAATTCCTCCTTTGATAACTGGGATGAAGCAATTTCGTAATACTCTGGACAACTCTTTAGAAGCTCTTTATGAGTACCCTTACCAACTATTTTGCCTTCGTCTAAAACAAGTATCTGCTCAGCAGTCATAATAGTACTGACTCTTTGTGCAACAACTATAACAGTACTGTCACTTGTATATTCTTTTAAAGCTTTTCTAAGTGCAGCGTCTGTTTTAAAATCAAGTGCGGAAAAACTGTCATCAAATATCAGAATCTCAGGATTTTTGGCTAACGCTCTGGCAATTGAAAGTCTTTGCTTTTGACCTCCCGATACATTAGTACCTCCTTGAGATATTTCTGATTCGAATCCATCAGATTTTTCAGTTATAAAATTAAGAGCCTGTGCAACCTTTGCTATTTGGTTCAAATCTTCATCAGTGGCATCTTTATTACCATAACGCAGATTAGATGCAATAGTTCCAGAGATAAGAGTACCCTTTTGTGGCACATAGCCAATTTTCTCACGTAAATCTTTTTGCAAAACATCCTTAATATTAGTTCCGTCAACTAAAACTTCTCCTTGAGTAACATCATAAAAACGTAATAAAAGATTCGCAATAGTAGTCTTACCAGAACCGGTTGGACCAATTATGGCAGTAGTTTGACCTGGCTTTGCAATAAAGCTTATTTCGTTAAGAGCATCCTCCTCAGCACCTTCGTATCTAAAATGAACATTATTAAACTCAATAGTTCCTTTTTTAGATGTACTAAAGCTTTTGGGTTTTACCGGATCATTAATTTTTAATTCAGTCTCTAATACTTCAGCAATACGCTCAGCAGAAACCGCAGCACGTGGAACAAAAATAAACATCATAGAAATCATTAAAAAGGACATAATAATCTGCATTGCATACTGCATAAATGCCATCATATCACCTACCTGCATGGTAGATTCAGAGATTTGATGAGCACCAACCCAAACGATTAAAAGGGTTACACCGTTCATAATAAGCATCATCATTGGCATCATAAATACCATAACTCTGTTTACAAAAAGATTAGTTTTAGTAAGCTCATCATTAGACAATTCAAAACGTTTCATTTCATGATCTCTGGTACCAAAAGCACGGATAACCATAAGACCGCTTAAATTTTCTCTTGAAACAAGGTTTAACTTGTCAACAAGCTTTTGGATAATCTTAAATTTAGGCAGAGCAATTAACATAACAATTACTATCAGTAAAAGTAAAATAATTACAGCTAATGCAATAATCCAACTCATTGAAGAGGAAGTATTAAGTGCCATAATAATACCGCCAATACCCATAATAGGAGCGTAGCAAAGCATTCTAATACCCATCATTAATAACATCTGTACTTGCGTAACGTCATTTGTGCAACGAGTAATTAAAGAAGCTGTAGAAAATTTGTCAAATTCACTATTTGAAAAGTTTTCAATTTTAGCAAAGGTATCCCTTCTTAAATCTCTAGCAATACCTGCTGAAATTATAGAAGAAATATAACTTACCAACACATTGGCAAGACCTCCGATTAAAGCTATGCCTAACATAAGTAATCCGATTTTAATTATATATGCAGTTTGCATACTATTAACATTTAAGCCTAATTCCTTTAAAAACGCTTTAGTGAACAAAACTCCGCTTTGTTTTAGAATAGACACATCATTAGTAAGTGCTTTTTCACGGGCAGAATCAATTGATTCTTTTGGTATCATGCTAACCATTGGTAGAATTTTATATAATTCGTTTAAGTCAATTTCAGAAACATCAGACATTTCATTTGAACTTTCATTTCCGGATTGTGCAGACATATCCTTCATAATATTAATAAAAGTCCAAGTAACAGTACCAAATAAGATATCAAGATCTTCACTTTCTTCTTCATTTATTGAATTTTTTACATAGATTTCTTCCTTAGAATCTGGATAAATACTTTTATAAATTTTACCTTTATTATTTTTATCTGAGGTGGAAACTAAAGAATAAGAACTTTCTAATAATACTTTATCTTCATCATTCATAAATGAAGACATAAACGTATATGCCTCTTTGCTTATAGCATTTGGAGCAGCATGTTCAATACCATTTTGCTGTATACCAATATTTACTATATCAGACATAAAGTTTGGCAGCTTTAAATCGCTTAAAGCTTGAATAAATAATAAAACTATTGCACATAAAATACCAAGAATAAATGGTTTTAAATACTTTGCCAATTTTATCAAGTCAAACACTCCTTTTATTTATTTTTAGTTTTTAGATTCACTAGATTTTATGAAAATTACAATTAAAATCAAGTTTTACTTTGGAAGAAATACTATCATGTATTTTTTGAAGTATTCTTATATATTCATCCATATCCTCTTTAGAGAGTACATTGTAGATCTCATAAGAAACTTCATTAAATAAAGACTTCATTTTTTGAGCCATAAGTCTGCCTTCATCAGTAATATAAACTCTGATTGTTCTTAGATCCTTATCATCAGGCACCCGCTTTATTAAACCTGCTTTTTCTGCCCTTTTTAACATTACAGTAGTACTGGCAGGTTTAACATGAATGTGTTCTGATATTTCTTTTTGACTTAGCCCTTCTAATTGCTCAACCATCATAAGCATTTTCATATTCCCCTTATATAGATCGTTTTCAGCAACTATTGAAGAAACATACTGCATTTCGCATTTGTGAATAATCATTTCTAATTGTCTTATTTGTCTTATTTTTTCTTCTAATATGATTGTCACCTCATTACCTGTGTGAATAAAATTAAATTAATATAGTTAGACGTCTAACAAATATATTAATACGATTAAAAAAAAATGTCAATAATAAATTTAAAGATACAACTAAATAATGGATTTTATTTTGTTTTAATAAATGAGAAATTAAAAATTGAGAAATAATTAACAATAATAAAAAGAAAAAATTGGTTAGACTAACAATAGAAATATTTTAATAGGAAGATATTTTATAAAATCTGATTGCAAAATTTAGGTTTTTAGAGTATAATATGAGCAATGTATACAATATTATTATAAAGTAAGAGGAGTGCGTAATATGCAAATCATTTTATCCTTGTTTTTAGTCCCGATAATTGCTGCCGTTCTTTTAATGTTTGTGCCAAATCAAAAGTCAAGAGCAGTAATTGTAAGAATTAGTGTGCCAATTATTATTGTTTTATCATTAATATTAACAAAACAGAATTTTAGTGATGTAGCAACTTATGATTTGTCCGAATATGAATGGATTAAGTATGCTATGTTAGTTTTGGAAGCATTGATGGTGGCCTACATTACATTTGCGGGTATTAAAAGTAAACGTTTTTTAGTTGTAATTTTAGCAATAGCCCAGTTTGCTGCTTTAACTTGGTTTGAGTTTACAAAAGCTCATGACATTACAGTAACTGAGACTATAGTAGTGGACAAGCTGGCATTAATTATGGTATTGATTGTTAGTATTATAGGTGGTTTAATATGTATTTATGCCATTGAGTATATGAAAGACTATCATCACCACCATACAGAATTTAAAGACAGAAGAAATATGTTTTTCCCAGTACTGTTTGTTTTCATGTCAGCAATGTTTGCGTTATTCTTATGTAATGATCTCACACTTTTATTATTCTTTTGGGAAGTAACAACACTTTGTTCATTTTTACTTATTGGATATACAAGAACAGAAGAAGCGGTTAGAAATTCATTCAGAGCCTTAACAATCAATGTATTTGGCGGAGTGCTATTTACTATAGGTATCATAGTATTAGGAATTAACTATCAAGCAATAGATATTAACAGTATTTTATTATTAGATGGCAGTGCAACACCTGTTTTAATGGGTGTATTTTTAATATGTGTGTCAGGACTTACAAAGTCAGCACAATTACCATTCTCAAGCTGGTTACTTGGAGCAATGGTTGCACCAACTCCAACATCAGCCATGTTACATTCGTCAACAATGGTAAAAGCAGGAGTTTATATTATTCTTCGTATGGCACCTTTACTAGGAGCTAATGCAGCCGGAATAACAATTATGTTAATTGGAGGAGTTACATTTATTGTAACAGCAATAATAGCAATTTCTCAAAGCGATGCAAAAAAAATACTTGCATACTCAACAATTTCAAACCTAGGTTTAATTGTAACTTGTGCAGCTATTGATACAGCAGAATCAATGTGGGCAGCTATTATGCTTATAATATTCCATGCTATTGCTAAATCTTTATTATTCTTATCAGTTGGTTCTACAGAACATCAGCTTGGAAGTCGTAATGTAGAAGATATGGATGGGCTTTACAAAGTATCTACTAAGTTGGCTTTTTTATTAATAATTGGTATAGCAGGTATGTTCGTTGCTCCATTTGGTATGCTTATTTCAAAATGGGCAGCAATGAAAGCATTTTTAGATTCAAATAATATAGTAATTGTACTTATGATCGCATTTGGAAGTTCAGCAACATTATTTTTCTGGACAAAATGGATGGGTAAATTAATTGAAAACTTTAAAAGAAAAGAAACACCAGCATATATCATGAGAAATGACGAAAAAGTATCTTTATATTCACTGGCTGCAATGGTTGTATTAGTTTGTCTTGCACATCCAATATTATCAAGTCTATTTGTAGCACCATATATTGATCAAAATATGCACATTACATTTGTTTCACCAATTAATAGTTTTGCATCTACTATAATAATTTTTATGATGTGTATGCTGTTTATTATACCACTAATTTTACTTCCATTTTATAAAAAACATCCAGTTAAAGAGACTTCGGTATATTTAGCAGGACAAAATACAGGAGACAATGACAAGTTTTATGGAAGCATTGGAGAAGTAAGAGATTTACAGCTTAGAAACTGGTATATGGAAGAAATATTTGGAGAGAAGATTTGGACAAAGGACAGCACCATTCTTTGTATCCTGCTTTTAGTTATTGGACTTGTTTGGATAATTGTAGGAGGTATAATGTAATGGAGATTCTATTAACTATATTAAAAATTATAGCTATATTAGTTTTAACACCTATTATTGGCGGGATTTTAACAGGAATAGACCGAAAGATAACTGCTAAGATGCAAAGAAGAGTAGGGCCTCCTCTGTTACAGCCATTTTATGATGTATTTAAATTATTTCAAAAAGAATCAGTAACTGTAAATAGTATTACAAGATATTATGTTGCAATATCATTATGTTTTAGTGCATTTACAGTAGTATTATTCTTTTTAGGTACAGATATATTATTATGTATTTTTGCTTTTACACTTGCATGTATATTTTTTGTGTTAGCAGGATACTCATCCTTTTCACCATATAGTTTTGTGGGAACTGAAAGGGAATTAATTCAAATTATGTGTTATGAACCAATGATTTTGATATCAGCATTTGGGTTTTATGAAGTATGCCAGACATTTGATATTACGGGTGCATTTTCCTTATCAAGTCCGGTAATATTAAAATTACCTCTAATATTTTTGGGACTAACTTACATTTTAACAATTAAATTAAGAAAATCTCCTTTTGATCTTAGTATGTCACATCACGGACATCAAGAAATTGTAAAAGGAATAACAACTGAGTTAACAGGAGAATGTCTTGCATTAGTTGAAATTACACACTGGTTTGACACTATATTTGCATTAGGATTAATATATATATTCTGCGTTTTTGATGCTCCATACAGTAAAGTTACAGCACTAATCATATGTTTATTAGTATATTTCTTAGAGATATTTATAGATAATACATTTGCACGTGTTAAATGGAAGGTTGCATTTAAAACAAGTTGGTTAATAACAGCTTTAGCTGGCGGAATTAATTTATTTGTTGTAAAATATTTTTTCTAATTCTTAAGAAATTGAGGTATGAATATGCTTAAAAATTATATAAAGAAATCACCATGGATTTTACACTATGATGGTTCAAGCTGTAATGGCTGTGATATTGAAGTATTGGCATGTTTAACTCCACTATATGATGTGGAAAGATTTGGTATAATAAATACAGGAAATCCAAAACATGCAGATATATTCTTAGTAACAGGCGGAGTTAATGAACAAAATATTCCGGTTATAAAACAGCTTTATGAACAAATGCCTAATCCTAAAGTTGTAATTGGAGTTGGTATATGTGCAGCTACAGGCGGAATATTTAAGGATTGTTATAATATGCAGGGCGGAGTATCAGAAGTTATTCCTGTAGATGTATACGTTCCTGGCTGTGCAGCAAGACCAGAATCAATAATTGAAGGTGTAGTAAAGGGGCTTGAAATTTTGGAGAAGAGAACTATTGAATTAAAAGACTCCAAACGAAAATAAGCAAAACTGGAGGTTAATATGACTAATATAGAACAAATATATGTTGAAATAAAAGAAAATGAACTAATAAAAAAAGCACAAGATATGAAAGAAAATGGCTATAGATTAGCTCAAATATCATGTACTAAAACAGATGTATGGGATTTAATTTACAGCTTTGCCAAGGATTTAGAATTTATCAATGTAAGAATAATACTTACTGATAATGGGACAAGTATTAAAAGTATAAGTGGTATATATCCATACGCATTTATATATGAAAATGAAATAAAGGAATTATTTGAAGTAAATATTACAGACATAGCTATTGACTTTAAAGGTAATTTTTATAAAACAAGTGTTAAAGCAGCATTTAATACTGCTTCAAAAAATTAGGAGGAAATGAAATGGGAAAGCAAACAATCATACCTTTTGGACCTCAGCATCCGGTTTTACCAGAACCTATTCATCTTGATTTAGTACTTGAAGATGAGGTGGTAGTTGAGGCAATTCCTTCTATAGGATACATTCATCGCGGTCTTGAAAAGCTGGTTGAGAAAAAGGATTTTAATGAATATGTGTATGTAGCAGAAAGAATATGTGGAATATGCAGTTTTATGCATGGCATGGGATATTGCGAAGCAGTAGAAAATGTTATGAAAATAGAAATACCAGATAGAGCACACTTTTTAAGAACCTTTTGGAGTGAGTTAAGTCGTGCACATAGTCATTTATTATGGCTTGGACTTTTAGCTGACGGTGTGGGATTTGAGAGTCTATTTATGCATTCATGGAAATTAAGAGAACAAATTCTTGATATATTTGATATGACGACAGGTGGCAGAGTAATATTTTCAGTATGTAAAGTTGGTGGAGTGAGAAAAGACATTGATGAAGAAATGCAGAAAAAAATCCTTGATACATTAGAAAATATAGAATCTACTTTAAGAACATTAACAAAAACCTTTTTAAATGATAATTCATTAAAAAGCAGATTAGTAGGTCTTGGAACATTAACAAAAGAACAAGCCCATGATTTAGGTGCAGTAGGTCCAATGGCAAGAGCCAGCGGAATTGATACAGATATGAGAAGACTAGGATATAGTGCATATCCACATGTTAAATTTAATGTAGCAACCAGTAATTTAGGAGATTCTTATGCAAGAGTAGCAGTAAGAATCGAAGAAATTTTTCAAGCAATCAGTATAATGAAACAATGTATTAACCTAATGCCAAAGGATTCAGAAATAAGCGTACAGGTTAAAGGTAATCCAAATGGGGAATATTTTGCAAGGCTAGAGCAGCCTCGTGGAGAAGTTGTGTACTATGTAAAAGGAAATGGTACTAAATTTTTAGATAGAATGAGAGTAAGAACACCTACATTTGCAAACATACCTCCTTTAGTACACATGTTAAAGGGAGTGGAACTTGCAGACGTTCCAGTGTTAGTACTGACAATTGATCCATGTATCAGTTGTACTGAAAGATAATATAGACTGGAGGTCACATTATGCCGATATTTTCAATGGGCAAAACAATTTTTTCAAGCCTTTTCAAAAAGCCAGCCACAATATCCTATCCATTACAACCAAAAGTTAACATGGAAAGAACAAGAGGACATGTGGAAAATGAAATAGAAAAATGTATATTTTGTGGAATATGTAAAAAAAGATGTCCTACAGGTGCCATAGATGTTATCAAGGGAGACCCAGACTCTACATGGTCAATAGAAAGATTTCAATGTATACAATGTAACTGCTGCGTAGAAGTATGCCCAAAGAAGTGTTTAATTATGGATAACACTCTAACAGAAGCTTCATACACATTAACAAAGGATGTACAAAAATATGCACGAGTATCCCCTAACCCAAAGGATAATTAATATTGCAACAGAACATGCCATCTCCAATAATGCCGAAAAAGTATTAAAAATAAATCTGGTAGTAGGAGAATATTCAGGCTATGTTGTTGAGTGTATTAAATTATACTTTGAAATAATAGCAGTAGAAACTATTTGCGAAGATGCAAAACTTAATATAGAAATTATAAAACCAATGCTAAAATGTAAAAATTGTGAGGAGCTATTTGAAAGAAAGCCATTTTCTTTTGAGTGCCCTTATTGTGGCGGTGAGGGAGAGCCTACTGAAATTGGGAGAGAGTTCTATATAAAATCTATAGAGGTCTAAATGTTACTGTTCGCATTAATTTTGTGCCTTAACCTATTTGGTTTTTAAAAATATAAATTTAGGTAGCAAACGGACGCTTTGCCTTTTTAGTCTTTCTACTCCATAGGAGGGGGGTTATTATGCCATGAAAAGGCAGACGCACCAAACATTCCAATGAGCCTATGGACAAACATATTATGGAAGAATGCTTCCATAATATGTTATAGTCTCATTTCCATGGTGCTAACTGCCTTTTCATGGCATAATAACCCCCCTCCTATGGAGATGTAATTTTTTGGGGCAAAGCTGAGTATTCAAAAATTTACTTTATTAAGCCTTTAGGATTTAGCACAAAAGGTATGTGATTAAACATTTTGTGTGAATAGTAGCATATAAATATAAGCAGAAAGTTGGATGACAATGGAAAATATTACCACAACAAAAGAAATACCTGTTATGGAACTAATACAAGAAAAAAATGAAATGCTAGCTAGAGAATTAAATAACACACTTACTGAACAGGGTGTTTTTGTTATAAATGTAATGGGAGCTCCAGGGGTTGGAAAAACCTCTACACTTATTAATGTAATTTCTCGAATAGAGGAGGAATCATATGTAATAGAGGGGGACATAGAATCCGATATAGATACTAAAAAACTTCATGAATTAGGTATAAAAACCCACCAAATCAATACAGGAGGAGCATGTCACTTGGATTCTCCATTAATTGGAGAAATTGTTCCCTCAATGAATATAAATGGTGGCTATTTATGGATAGAAAACATTGGAAACTTAGTATGTCCTGCTGAATTTATGATAGGAGAACATATAAAAATGTTAATCGTAAGTGTAACGGATGGCAGTGACAAACCATACAAATATCCTCTTGCATTTGAAAAAGCAGACATTATTATTTTAAATAAAGTTGATTTAATTCCATATGTAGACTTTGATAAAGAAATGTTCTTAAGAGGTGTTAAAGCATTAAATAACACTGCACCAATATTTGAGACTTCTGCAAAAAATAAAGAAGGATATAATGAGGCGGTTCAATGGATAAAAGAGAGAGCAAGAAATATTATAAAAAGATAATAATTACAGGCCTAGTCCAAGGAATTGGATTTAGGCCCCTGATTTATAATATGGCAAATGATTTAAACCTAAAAGGCTATGTCAAAAACATTGGCAGTGCAGTAGAAATTATGCTATATGCCACCCACATGGAAATAGACACATTAATAACTCAAATAAAACAGTCAAATCTTCCTCTCCTAAAAATAGAAAGTATAGAAATTACAGAGGGTGAACAAAAAGAATACAAAGACTTCACCATAAAACAATCAAGCATTGAGAAACAAGATGCTTTTTTTCTTTTACCCGATTTGCCTCTTTGCGAAGAATGCCTAAAAGAAATAAACCAATCAAACAACAGAAGATACAAGCATGGACTAAATAGCTGCACGCTTTGTGGCCCAAGATTTAGCATACTAAAAAAGGTACCTTATGACAGAATCAATACAACAATGAATCAATTTCCAATGTGTGAAACCTGCAAATCAGAATACTCCGACAACACAAACCGAAGATTCCACGCACAAACCGTAAGCTGCCATGACTGTGGTCCGCAGATCATATTCAAGGACAAAACCACCACTTTCCACGATGAATATGCCATGGAAAAAGCCATAATATACCTAAAAAACGGTGGCATAATAGCCATAAAAGGAATTGGCGGTTATCACTTAGTATGTTCACCTTACAACAATGACACAGTAAAAAAACTAAGACAGCTAAAAGGTAGAGAAACCAAGCCCTTTGCTATAATGTTCAAAAATATAGAAGAAATAAAAAATCATTGTGGAGTTCAAAATCTTTCAAAAAAAGAAGAAGAAGCTCTTTTATCAAATGAAAGATCAATAATAATAATAGACAATCCAAACAACAGTTTTGCCTATGAAGTACTGGGAAAAAGCACAACCTGTGGCTGTTTCCTCCCATACACCCCAATCCAGCATTTACTTTTTGAAAACTTCGATGCCCTAATAGTAACAAGTGCCAACATCCACAGTTCCACCATCCTATACAAAGACAGCGAAATGCTAAACTTCCTAAAAACTTCAAAAGAAGAAGCCTTCTTAGGCATCTTATACCACCACCGTGAAATAATAAGAAGTGTAGAAGACTCCGTATCAAAACTAATAAAAGCCGACAACAAAATCCAAATAATAAGAAGAGGCAGAGGCTACACCCCACTTCCAATCCCTCTCCAAAACAAAAGCAAAAAAACCATACTAGCCCTAGGTGGAGACCTAAAATCCTCCTTCACCATCCTAAAATCCAACAAAGCATACGTAAGCCAATATTTTGGAGACTTAGAAGACATAGGAATAAACGATGAATACACCAATAGCATAACCGACTATATAAATCTATTAGATGCCAGCATAGACCTAATAGCCACCGATCTACACCCCTCATACCATTCAACCAGTGCTGCAAAAAAATTCGCTCTCCCAATAATACCAATCCAGCACCACTATGCCCATATAGGAAGTGTAATGGCAGAGCACAGCATAAACGAACCAATAATAGGAGTAGCATTTGACGGAACAGGCTACGGAGAAGATGGCAACATATGGGGAGGAGAATTCCTACTATGTACCCCCACCACCTTCACCAGAAAAGCCCACCTACAATACACAAAAATGATAGGGGGAGACAATTCAATAAAAGACACCCAAAAAACCGCCACCTGTTTCCTCCAAACCGCTGGTTTGCAACCCCCAACCCCCACTCCCCAAACCAATTTAGTAAAAGCCGCCCTTATAAACAACATAAACACTTTCCAAACCTCAAGCATAGGCCGTCTATTTGACGCCATATCCTCAATCTTAGGAATCAGCCACAAAAATAGCTACGAAGGTGAATCAAGCATCCTCTTAGAAATAGAAGCCAGCAAAGCACAAAAAAACTCACACACCCTAAATCAAAACGACATAAACTTAAGCTTTGAAATAACAGAAGATGAAAAGGGAATACTACAGTTAGGCTACAAACCCATATTAGAAACCATTCTAAAAAAACTTCCCCATGAAGACAAACCAACATTAGCCTTAGAATTCCACAAAGCCGTAATAAATGCCATCCTAAAAATCTGTACAATACTAAGAGAAAAAGAGCAAATAAGCAAAGTGGCTCTATCAGGAGGAGTATTTCAAAACACAATAATATTAGAAAACACAATAACAACACTAAGGGAAAACAACTTTGAAGTCTACTATAACCAACAAGTTCCACCAAACGATCAAGGAATAAGTCTTGGGCAGGCATATATAGCTTCCAATAGACAAGTCTTTGAAAAAGGATAGGTTTTTCTTATTTTAATATTGTGAGTTATGGATAGTTAACGAACAGACGCTTTGCCCTTTTAGTCTTTCTACTCCATGAGAGGGGATTTATGCTATAAAAAGACCGACGTTTCAAACATTCCAATGAATTTCATCATTGATATTGTGAAAGCAATAAACAAGCAGTTATAATATGAACTATATAATTAGATACACTATACAACAAACTAATATACAGTAAACTACATGAATATTCTGGCAAATATTATATTTAAAGCATTTATGCCATGGAAAGGAGACCCAGAAATATTGTCAGGCTCTCCTGACAATATTTCCGTTTTAGGGGGCTCCTTGGAATGTTTGGCATAACGGCTTTAAATATAATCTTTGCCAGAATATTCTACACAGAGTAGAGGTTAGGAACTATAGCCTACAGAGAACCTATAGAGAACCTACAGAGTAGAGGTTAGAAACCACAACCCACAGCAACCCCAAAAAGTAGAGATTACCCCCCAAAAAAACAGTAAAAGACAATCCCAAAAAGGAGTGAAAAATATGTGCATCGCCGTTTCCGGAAGAATAATATCAATAGACGAAACCAAAGAATACGCCACCGCCTTAGTAAGAGGCAATAAAATAGAAGTAAACATAAAACTAATAGACGCTCAAATAAACGACTTCATCCTAATACATGCAGGCTACGCCATGGAAATAGTAAAAGAAGACACAGCCAATGAAATAGATTCACTTCTACAAGAACTAGAGGAGATATAATATGAATATAAATTATGTAATTGAATATTTACGTAATTATAAAAAAGAGATTACCATAATGGAAGTTTGCGGAACTCACACCCATGCAATAGCAAAAAACGATATAAGAGGTTTGATATCCCCAACCATACGTTTAATATCAGGCCCAGGATGTCCAGTATGCGTTACTTCATCGGGATATATAGACACATTAATAAAACTTTCATCCAATAAAGATAATATAATATACAGCTTTGGAGATATGTTTAAAGTCAGGGGAAAAGAATCATCCCTTTCAGAAGTAAAGCATATAAATAATAATATAGAAATAATGTATACCCCATTAAAAGTAGTTGAACAGGCAAAAAAAAATCAGGATAAAAACTACTATATAGCTGCGGTGGGATTTGAAACAACAGCACCTTTATATGCACTGGCAATAGATCAAATCAAAAAAGAGAGCATAAAAAATATAAGATTTGCAACATCCCTTAAAACAATGATTAATGCTCTTGATTACATTTGTAATGAAGATGTAGAAAAGAAAATAGATGGATTTCTATGCCCGGGACATGTAAGTGCATTAATTGGAGAAAGGTCATATGATATACTTTTAGAAAGACATAACAGACCATTGGTAATATCCGGATTTGAGCCAGAACACATATTACTGGCAATATATGAAATAATAAGCCAAATAGAAAATAAAGAAATAAAAGTAAAGAATTTATATAAAAGCATAGTGACAGAATCTGGTAATACCAAAGCAATGAAAGAAGTTACTAATTACTTTAAAATTTCAGATTCATTATGGAGGGGAATTGGAATTATTAAAGATTCTGGTTTTGAACTAAAGGAAGAATACAAAGATTTAAATGTAGACATTTCAGAAAATATAAATGAAAAACTACCTAAAGGCTGTAAATGCTCAGAAGTAATTCTTGGGAGAATGACCTCAACAGAATGTCCTCTATTTGGAAATACATGCAACCCTGATAATCCCATAGGTCCTTGTATGGTTTCAGAAGAAGGCTCATGCGGAATATGGTATAAGTACAAAGGAGGATTATATTGAAAATTAATTTAAGTCATGGAAATGGCGGAAGAGAAACAACTAAACTTATAAATGAAATTTTTGTTAAGCACTTTTCAAATCCAATTTTGGATAAAATGATGGATGCGTCAATACTAAACGCTACAGAAAAAATAGCTTTTACTACAGATAGTTTTGTTATAAAGCCAACATTTTTTCCAGGTGGAAACATTGGTAAGCTTGCGGTTTGTGGTTCTGTAAATGATATTTTAACAAGTATGTCAATACCAAAATTTTTAAGTGTAGGATTTATAATACAAGAAGGTGTTGACTTTGCTGATTTAGAAAAAATAGCAAAATCAATGGCAGAAATGGCTAAAGAAGCAGGAGTAAAAATTGTTACGGCAGATACTAAAGTAATAGATGGAGATGGGGAAATATATATTAATACTTCTGCGATAGGTTACGTTAATGACAAAATAAAAAAAATAAAAGCAAAAGAAGAAGATGTAATAATAATTACAGGAAATATAGGTGACCATCATGCATGCATAATGAGTCAAAGACTTGGAATAGAAAACAACATTATTAGTGATGTTGCTCCTTTAAACTCAATAGTAAATACTCTTGTTAAAAATGAAGTACCAGTGAAAATAATGAGAGATATAACTCGAGGAGGTCTTGGAACAGTATTAAACGAACTATCCAATGCATTGGGGCTACAAATGGAAATAGAAGAGGAAAAACTACCTGTTTCAAAAGATGTAAGGGGAATTTGCGATATATTAGGCTTAGACCCATTATATATGGCAAATGAAGGGAAAATGGTATTTATAACATCCAGAGAAAGAGCAGAAGAAGCCGTAAAAGCAATTAAGAAAACAAAGTATGGTAAGGATGCTAAGATTATAGGTGTTGTAAAGTCAGGAAATGGAGTAGTACTTAAAACCAAGCTTGGAGGCAGAAGAATAGTAAATGTTCTTACAGGAGAGAATCTTCCAAGGATTTGCTAGAGGATACTTTATAATTCATTAATGAAGGCTTGCATATTGAAAACGTAATTCTCAAACACACTCTGGAATAAGTAAAAAATAAAAAATTATGGAAAATACTCTAAAGTAAATAGGACTTTAGTCCGATATAATAGGTAACAATAAATTATTTTACCATGCATTACTTAAGGAGGCGACCGTTATGAACGTATATAGAATTAATAGTATCGATAGAGTAAGTCCTCATAATCAAGATGTTAAGAAAAAAAAGGAATCGGATAATGAATTATTTAAAAGTGCTTTTGAAAAAGTAAGAAAATCTATGCAGGATAATGAGCTTCAATCTGGCGAAACTCAAGAAGGTATAGAAGAAAAGATAAGTAAAAAGATTAAAAATGGAGAAAAGTTATCAAAAACTGAATTAAGTTATATTGAAAAAACAAATCCTACTCTCTATACGCAAGTATTAAAATTGCAAAGTCAAAGAGAGAATCTTGAACATAAATTAAAAAACAGCAAGAGCAAAAAAGAGGTTGAAGACATTTGTAATCAATCGATTTTAAATATTGATAAGAGAGAACCTCTAAAAGTTCCTTTAATAAAGGCTTACGAAAATGCTACTAATGAATTCAAAAAAACTAACCAGTACAAATTACTAACGAATGATTTTATTAATGGTAAGGAAAAATTAACAGGAACAGGTAAAAGAGTTATCATGGATAATTCCTATATGCAATCAGTAGTTAGTTACGAACAATTTGATTATTTTGCTTAATATATGGCTGTATTCATATTTTTATGAGTACAGCTTTTATCTTTTAATAAAAATACACAAAAACTCTAAATAAAAAAATATAAAATTGTGCAGTAAAGTTGAATGAAATGTGTTAGTATATATTATAATATGCTATTATACTTTCGAATAATGAAATTAGACAAAATGCAATTATATTTATTAGGGAATATGTGGAAGGTGAAAAGAATGAATTTGTTTGAGGCAATCTATTGTAGAAAATCAGTAAGAAATTTTATTATGGAATCATTAGATCAAGACTTATTAAACTGTATAAAAAATTATTATGAGAAACTTAATGGCCTGATTTCGGGAGTTGGAATAGATTTTAAAATTATTGACAATATAGTTGAAAATAGAAAAATCTCAGGTCTTTTTTCGATTAAAGCGCCATACTACTTACTTATTTCTTCTGAAGTAAAACCGGAATATTTATTGAATGTAGGATATTTAATGGAACATATATCGCTTTATTTAACTACAAAAAATATAGGAAGCTGTTTTTTAGGTTCAGCCAGACCAAACACAAAAGAGACATTTGGCATGAGATACGAATATGTAATAATGCTTGCATTTGGTAAGTCAAATGAAAGCATATACAGGGATTCTATGAAGGCAAAAAGACTATCAATGGATGAAGTCTGTGTATACAAATCAGATCCAACAAATAATATAAAAACAATGATTAAATCAGCTATATTAGCACCTTCAAGTGTAAATAACCAGCCATGGAGATTTGTAGTATATGATAACAGAATACATGTTTTCTGTAAAAAAGGTATTGTATCAAATAAAGCATTGGAAGATATGAAAAACATTGACATAGGCATAATGGTAGCAAATTTAGTAATAGCAGCAGAAGAATTATGGAGTGATGTTAGTGTTAAAAGGCTTGATAATATTACACATAAGAATGTTAAAAACAATTATTATATAACTAGTATATTAATTAATAAATAAACCTAATAATTTTCATTAAATAAATTAATTTTGTATTGATACTTTATCCATTTCAAATTCTACAAATGGATAAAGTAAAAGAATCATTCATATACACGATAAAAAATATTAAAATAGAGTATTGACAAAAAAAATTTAATGTAGTATATTTAATAATAGTTCACATGTAAAACATATTGCACGAGTGGCTCAGTGGTGGAGTATCGCCTTGCCAAGGCGAGGGTCGCGGGTTCGAATCCCGTCTCGTGCTTATAAAAAAAGTCAGTAAAATCAAGGGTTTAAGCGTTTGTCTGAAATCCTTTTTTATTTTTTCTGAAGTTTTTTTCTAAAGTTTCTAGTTTTTTATATCACACTATATCGCATTTGTTTTTGTTTAATAATTTATCTGAATAGCTATTTAGTGCTTGAGCGTGCATTGTTTGAGAAACATGAGCATAATTGTGAAGAGTGGTTTTGACGCTGCTATGCCCCATTACCTCGCTTATAACCTTGATGGGAGTGTCACCGTCTGATAAAAGATTTGTTGCAAAACTATGACGGCAGTCATACAATCTTATTTCTTCTAAATTTCTGTTTTGATAGGAATTATTGGTATTTAGTTCAACTTCTTTGTTATGCGTCCTAATCAATCGTTTAAAAGCTTTTGAATAAATACTAGGAAGTATGATAGAGCCGTCCTCATGTGTAAAAAGGAAGTCATTATCTGTGAATAATTCGCGGTACTTCAATTTGTTTTTCTTCTTTGAGCGGATTCTTAATTTTAGTAGTTCGTGAATGTCGGCTGATAGTACAATAGCCCTATGACTAGATTCTGTTTTTAAGTCTGATATAACTCCGTATCGGTCAAGTCCTCTGTTAAGGGTTAACACTGAATAGGTTGGATTTTAGCTACAGCTATATCACCGAAGACAGGTAGTATATGTTTATTTAAATACCACTCATAACCCTTTAAAGTACTATTTGCAAACTCTTTTTTGGATGATTCTAGCCACTGCTTTGCTACCTCCCCAAAGGACATTTTGACGTAGACGTGTTTTTGACTTTCTATTTCTTCTATCAGTCTAAGTTCATCCCTTTTGGCTTCTTTTTCCGTCTTGAAGCCTTTCCCCCAAACCCTTTTATTTTCACGAGTAGAAAATACTACAGCGTGATATGTTGTTGTTGTTTTTCCTGTTTTCTTGCTTGTATAACTTTTTGTTTGAATACTCATTATATCAATCCTTCCCTTGATTTACTTAAGAAAAAGTGGTATAATATACTTGCTCGAGATATACTATATCACTTTGTTAACCGTCTTTTGTTCGCCAAAACATTGACGGTTTTTAATTACATTTTTTCTTCGGATTTGTTATCCCTTCCCATCAAATATGCTACATTTGTTTCTAGTGCGTGAGACAATATAAACAGTCTATTTAAAGGAAGGTGTTTAATATACCCATGCTCATAGCCATGTAGCGTTGTTTTGCTTATCCCAGTTTTATCCTCTAGCTTTCGATAAGACATCCCTAGTTCGCATCTTCTGTTTTTAATCCTTTATGCTATTTCTTTCAATATCTGTTCTTCATTCATAGAGAGCCTCTTTTCGTACGTTTATTAATGCTGTTAATTATTTTTGGTATTTGTCTAATAGTGTTAATTCTTCGATTCTTTTTAATGTCTCGTCCATTCCCTCATCGTTGAGTTTTTGAAAAAAATCTATCAATTTTTGTTCTTTTTCTTCACTTTTATTCGGAACAGCGTCAATTACATCTTCTTTCCATCCTGTAAGAAAAGCTGGTGTAGTTCCTAGTGCATCGGCAATTTTTTCTATTCTGTCAAAGGGTATATTTGATATAACTCCGCTTTCATATCTTTGTATTGTTTGTCTGCTAGTTCCTACTTTTTGTGCCAAGTCTTCTAATGTAAAACCTGCTTCAAATCTTTTTAATTTTATATTTTCTCTTAATCCCATTTATTCACCCCTTGCTCAATGTATTAAAATCATTATAACACAAATTACGCAATATGCAACAAAAAAAAATTTTATTTGAAAAGATCACTTGACAAGTAACGAAAAAGGAGTTATTATTGTAACATAACAAGTGACAAGGAGTGAACAGGCATGAAAAAAACTCAATACAAAACAGCTATTATGCAAATGCTTGAAGGCATGAGCAACGATGCTATACTAAAGCGAATTTACAAACTAACTAGATATTTGCACATAAATAAAGCCGATTGAAATTCAGTCGGCTTTTAGATTTGATATGTATTTAATTATTTGATAGTTGCTTTTATAAGACTAAAAGTTAAACTGCCACAGTCCCCGATGCCTTGGACTGTTATTTCATCACCTTTTTTAAGTTCGGCTATTTTATTTTCTGTTTGCTTATCCTTTGCGTAACATTGAATACCGATAAAAGTATATTCGGTGTCATGCTCCAGACAAACATACACAGAACCGAAAATATCCTCGCCAACATCAGAAACTATTCCGGTTACTTTTAAATTTTTCTTATCATATAATTGTTTGCATTTTACAGAATTTTCATTATAGGAATCTATCAACTCCGTCGATGTCAATTCTATGTACTTAATAGTTACTTCGGTTGTAGTTTCCTTGGTGGTGGATTTACTATTATTTGCTGCTTGGGTTGTATTTTGTAGATTAATTGTTTCGGAATTCTCAGTCTTACCACCTTCATGATTAGCAAAAGCTATTACTGCAATAAAAATACATACCCAGAATATTAATTTTATCCAATTCAAAGACTGCTTTTTATGACAGTATGGACATATCTCAACAGACAAGTCTATTTGATTTCTACAGTGTCTACACGTTTTTTGCACCATATGTAAATCCCCTTTTATATTGTTTTATATAGTATCCTTCATGCTAAATCATACTATACAATAACAAAAAATGCAACATAATAATACATTGCATTTTTAAAAAAAATCAATTATTTTTATTTTATTATAGGAAATTGCTCCCCTGTTGGGGTTGCCAAATTGAAAAAGCCCGCTAAAAGCGGGCATGAAAAACAGACGAACGCTATAAAATGTAAAAACCTTCCATAAATTCGTCGTCTTCAAGATCATCATCCTCAGTAATGAAGTAGTGCATATCAAGTAGGTCTGAGTCAGTCATATTTCTAACCAGCTTAGCAGTCATTCCTTCAGGAGGATTTTTGATATAGTTTTGCCTGAGTTCCCCTAGTAGTTTTGGATCCATGGTAATTCCTCCCATCTTTGTTTTTCTTCAGTATGATACAGATGGGGTAAAAAATCAAGTAGGTTTACCACAGGAGCGGCAAAGATATTTTGCCATAACCTTTTCATAAAGTTCATCTAGGGGTACACGTTTGTGATTAAAGTAGAGTTCCATAAACTCCATTGTACTGTTACATTTAAGGCATTGCAAAGGATCATATCCAAAATATAGTAGACAAAGTGCACGCCATTTATTAAAATCTAGCAAAATTTTATGTTTGAATGCTGGCACAGCTTTAAAAAGCTGTTTATCAGATTCACGATGTCTTGCATAAAGTCCATAATAGCGTGTCATTTTGAAGTGCTTTTCTGGTATGTATTGGATAAGAAGTTTTATAAAATCTAACACAGGAAGGGCTTTCTGGACATAAGAATTATCCTCATGTTTATTATAATGAAAAGTCACATAGTCACCATCATATGAATCAATTCTGGAAGTAGCAATGACAGTGCGACGAAGATAACGGCTGATATACTTAACTACAGTTTTGGTGTCACAAAGGTTAGGTTTGGCATAAACATAGAATCCATTTTTATCTTTTTTATAAATGGCAGATTTAATCTTTTTAAAAGAAGAACCAATCCTTTTTTCCATTTTGTTAAGAAGGACAGTTTGAAAAGCTTTTCTTAAATATGTATAGTTAAAATATTTCACAACATGCCAAAAACCATCATCAGAGAAGCCACCTTCAGTAAGGAGGCAGTGAATATGAGGATTCCATTCAAGTGGTCTGCCAAAAGTATGCAAGACGCAGACAAAACCAGGAACAAAATTTTTAGATTTATTTAGTTTGTAAAACATTTTTAGAATGACATCACGAACTGCTTGGAAAAGACAGTCTAACAAAGAGCGATCGTTAAGGAAGAAAGGGCGCAGCTCCTCATCAATGGTAAAAACACAGTGCCGATGTGTACACTGGATTAATTTAAATGACATTTTGGTTGAACGTTCAAGAGAATACTTGTTTCCACAGGTTGGGCAGAATTTAGAATGGCAACGAAAAGGGACAAATTTAAGTTCACCACAACAAGGACATCCAAACATGGCGCCGCCATAGGAAGGATCCCCGCAATTAATCATTTTTTCAACATTCTCCATGACAACTTCACGAGGATGTAAAATATATTTAATTTTTTCATAATGGTCTTTAAAAATATCTTGTAATATGCTCATGATATTATTATACGATAAAATAACACAAAAGGGAAGACCCAATTCCCCTCATGAATGAGGGGCTAGGGGAGCTGATGTGCGATAGCACTTTTTTATATATTAATTTAAATATTTTATCAAAGTACTGTTTTATTAAGCGCTTACTATACATTGGCAATGGGAGGCTTTTTAATCAATTAAAAAGCCTCTCATTGTTGTTAATTAACGTTTGTGCCAGACATAGTATTTTCTGTCTTTCATAGAGATTTCGAAGGGACTATCATCATCCATCTTTAGCTTTTTGCGTAAATTGCATATATGGACATTAACAGTCCGAACATCGTCGTTGTTTGGCATTCCCCAAACGGCTGTATAAAGTTCTGATGCTGTAAATCCACGTTCAGCGTTTTGAGCTAGATAAAAAAGCAGTGAAAATTCTTTCGGCTTAAGTAAAATAGATTCTCCATTCAGATAAGCTACTCGTTGAAGCCAATCAAGTACAAGTGGTCCAAATTCTATCCTACTTGGCAAATCTCTTTTATCCATATCAACACGCCTAAGAAGTGCACTACATCTGGTCGCAAGTTCGTCTAAATGATAGGGCTTGGTCAAATAATCATCACCACCTGATTTCAACCCTTCAATAACATGCTCCTTTTCGTTAAGACATGAAAGAAATAATATGGGAACAGAGAGATAATTTCGAATATCTTTACAAAAATCAAGGCCCGAACCTTCCTCAAACATAATATCAAGTATAATTAAATCGGGTTTTAGAGCAAGCTTTTCATAAGCATCTTCAATACTCTCTGCAGTGATAACGCTATAATCGCACATCTTTAAATATTCCTGATTAGTAAGCAGTATATCGGTTTCATCTTCTACAAGTAATATGATTTGTTGCATTTAATTCACCTCGTTATTTATAGGAAGAGTACATGTAACAATAGTACCCTTGTCTTTTTCACTTTTAACACTTACCTTTCCACTGTGGGATTCAACAATAGACTTACATATATAAAGCCCAAGTCCAGTTCCTGGTGAACGTCTGTCATCGCTACGGCTTGTATAAAAACGCTCAAATAAATGAACAAGCTGCTCTTCGCTCATACCAACTCCAGTGTCCTTCACATATATATTCACATCACTTTTGCTATTACAAAGCTCGGCACCAATGGTAATTGTTCCACGCTTTGTAAAACGTAATGCATTTACAATAAGGTTTACAAGAACTTGAATGATACGTTCCTCATCCACATATATTAGTGGAAGATTATCCTCAATTGAAGTTTCTATTTTATTATGATTTTTGTTAAGTACAGGAAAATAGTTGTTAATAGTCTTCATAATAATTCCGTTAACATCGCTCCCAGAAAAATTCCATTTAATGTCGGCATCTTCAATGCGGGCAACGTCTAAAAGCTGAGAAACCATAAGAGATATTCTTTCGGTTTCAGATGAAACTAGCCGCATATTTCGAATAATATAACTATCTTTTGATTCACTTTTTTCAGCATGAAGCCTTGCAAGCTCGGTATAGTTTGTTATGACGGTTAAAGGCGTCTTTAGTTCATGTGAAATATTTCCTAAAAACTCGGTTTTCATCCGATTTGACTTTTCCAGCAAGCTGTTTTGAATCTCAAGATGCTTACTGGTCTCCCTTGTATCTACGATCTCACGCTGCGTACGCAAAAATAATGCCAACATTTGAACAAAGATACAACACATGATGCCTATGCTTGCACCTTTGCCTGAAAACAGCGTATGCATTACAAGTGATTGATAAAAGAGTGCATCCTCTATTGTTCCATAGAAGAAAACAATTATACCTGCAAGAAATATATAGTGTTCCACAGAGTAACGTCTTATTGTCCATATCACTCGAATCATGACAAAAACAATACCAACAAGTAAACCTATTTCATAATACCCAAGAAGTCTTGTAAATACAAGTGGAGGTGAAAACAAAACTATTATGATATACAGTATATTAAAAGCCGACATAAGGTACATGAATTTTTTATAAAGTATTCCCTTAAAAAATGCATTAATAAATAGCATGAAAAAGGTGCATATTAGTGCAATTGAAATGTATTCTGCTCTAAACAAAATAAACCAGGATATATCTGGAAGTAATGTAGACCATATTTTAATACCTACTAAACCTTCACGTATGCAAATCACCAGAGTAAGTAATGAAAAATATAAATTTGCAAAAACCTTCGGATAGAAAATGAAATATCCAAAATGAATTAAGAACATTGTAAAGAAAATTACTATCCTTAGAATTGAATCAAACTGTAGGTTCATGACGTGGGCTTTAACTGTTTCAGGCAATCCAATGCTGATATAGTGTCCTGATGCGCTACTATGATAATAATTTGCACTTTGCTCGACTATTTCAATTTTACCGTTCATAGGATACACACTATAATAATTAAATTTTGTTTTGGGTATTGTGTTTTCGGGGCTGTCTCCAACCACTCCGATTTCATCTAATAGATTGCCATTTACAAATATTTTTGAACAAAAATCAGAGCTTATAATAAAAAGCATATATTCTCTTTCTTCTGGCACAATCACTTTAATCCTGCTTGTTAGATTAGGTACATTTGGACTTGATTTATAAATGGTTCCAATTCTATTTTCTATCTCTTTGGGAGAAAGAAGTTCGTTTGGGAAACATTCCAGATTATAGCCTCTTTGAGCTATTGAATTATTAAAATCAAAAGTTGTTAAACTCATTACACCATTCTCCATATCAACGCCGCGTACAGATATGCTGTTGTATAATTTATTCAGCAAGTAAAATGGTAATGTAACTACAGAAATAAATATTAGTATGCCAATGGTCATAGTCTTGATATTATTCATTATACTCTTCCTTATTGTATAAATTTTAATTTATTGTAGCATATAGTGGAAAGAAACTACAAGCCAATAATATAAAATAGTATTATTTGACATGTAGCTTCTTGATTTTTCATAAACTATATAGACTGAATTAGGTTTAAATTAACTTAATCATCGTCCCATCTTCGGAAATAATTGTATTGGGGTGGATTGCTCTTGCTGAGTTAACTATAAACATTTTTTCTTCATCGCTCATTCTGAAATTATGATGATATGTAATTAGTGTACCACCATTTACATTGCGGGTAAACTCTGCCGCTTGACGCCAAGATGAGTGTCCCCAGCCTTCCATATATTTTTCATCATTAAAAAAAGTATCAAGAATAATAATATCCGCACCTCTGGAAAAATCGTATAAACTTTCTATATCCTTTTGCAATATTAATTCTACGTCGGTCAAATAACATATAGATTTGCCACAATAGTTAATCCTATAACCAGTACATCCATTTGGATGTGAGAGACATATTGTGCTAACTGATACATCGCTTCCAAAATTAATAACTAATGGGTTGAGTATATCAAAAAACCTTAGCTCTGCCTTAAAACTTTCCATTCCAACAGGATAAAAAGGAGGTTTAAAATATGAATTCAATATCTCTTTAACGCTGCTACCTTCAAAACAGTGTCCGTATACATCAATCTTATATTCAGGATTAAAAATAAGGTCCCAAAATAATATACCCTCAATATGATCAACATGATAGTGAGATAGAAGAAGTTTTACTTCTTTATTGCTTAGCATGTCAGGCTTTAGATTGCATATTCCGGTGCCGGCATCGAAAATAAAATTCTGCTCGCCTGCTTTTATCAAAATGCTTAGGGTATTAGAGGATTTTTTTGACATATCCATAAGTGCGCAGGAACCTGTTGTTCCTAAAAAATAAAGTTCAAAACATTTCGAGTCATTATTCATGTTTCATCACACCTTCTTTTGCATAATTTTTAATTCTTGGAATCTATCTTCGCTTTGAGCATAAAGTGCAGCATGGACTTTTTTGCCCAATGTTAAATTTTTATGATACAATGTTCTTGCCCTAAGGTATTCGCCCATTTCAACATAAATTTCTGCCATAATAATATTAATTTGAACAAGGTTTAAATCCGATAAAGAAGCAGATGTAAGGGCATATTTTTCATAACACTCTAAAGCTTCTTTTGCTGCTTCTAGTTGTAGTTTTTTTGCGTTTAAATCCTTATATAGCCAATACAAACGAACCATGATTTTGGCTTCGGTTAATATGTCGTTTTCTGTAAGTCGATTGCAAAGTTTTGCCAAGTAATAGCTTTTTATAACTTGGTCAATGGTTCTGTTAGCCGGAAATTCACCAAAGTTTTCTACATTCTTTTTAAAGTTTTCACTTTTAATCAGTTTGTATACATCAGGGTTGGAGTTTTTGTGAGCAGTAGTTAAGGTGGTGTAATTGCATTTTGGGCAAACGTTTGTGGAGTACCAGAGTATATCAAAATCTTTATGATGTTGTCTAAAGTCATAATCATTTTTGGTAGTAATCAGTTTGCCATGATTTGGAAAAGCCATGTCATATGTATGATCACAAACGAAGCATTTCGTAAGTTTTTCATAAACATAATTTGCATATGTAGTAGGAGTCTTCTTTTTAAATTCTGTATAATCTTCAGGTAGTAGATTGACTTTCTCTTTTAATAGTGAAAATTCCTCCTCAGAATCAATCTGAACTGTTTGAGGTTTTTCATTACTGACTTCATCTTGTAGTAGTCTTTCATTGGCAAGCCTCAAAAGTTTAGAGAAACTTTGCATGTATTTATAGGCTGTTTCAGAACCCAAAGCTATAATTTTAGCGACTATTTCATCATCTATTTTGTCATATTTTTTAAGCTTGTCAGTACTTTTACCAAGACTTTCAAGTTGCGAATATGTTGATTGATACCGAAATCCTAATGTCTTTAGTATAGAGGTTGTTATTTGTGTGTTTTGTGCGAGAAACGGCAGAAAATCTTTTTTGCCAATGCATAAAGTCTTTGAACTATCCTCAGAAATTACTGTAGCGCTTCTAGGCTCATTATCAATCAACGCCATTTCTCCAAAAAAACTACCAGGATTTATTTCTGAAACTTTTAGTGGAAAGTCTGACATAGAATTTAGATAAACACCAAATTTACCTTGAAGAACAATGTGCATTTCTTCTCCGTTGCTACCTTGCAAAAAAACGAACTCATTTGTGCCGAATTCTTTTACTTTCCCATATTGTGCAATATTTTTGTTTTCTGACATTTCGTCACCCTTCTTTGATTCTTTTTTTCATATTGTACCACAAAATTTTCAGATTCTTCCTCGATTAACAAAGTTTAATCCAAGTCAAACTAAAAGTCCGATTAACAAACTTTAAGCATTGAAGCAGTTGCGCTATTACCTTGTAGAATAATATAATAATAGTAAATATGCTATAATTTAGGAGGACTAACGTGAACAAAAAGCGAATAATAGTTATATTTACTGCAGTTACCGTGGTCATATTAACAGTGATTGTTATATACTTTTTTGTCATTAAAAACAGCCGGCAAGAGTTTCTTGAACTTACCCAAGGCACAGAAGCTGTACTGACAACAAAGGTAAAAGTTGTAAATGGAATGACTGGAGAGAGCAGTTTTGACAGAGAGTTCTACTATCCGTCTGGAATCGCCCTTGCAAAGGATGCAATAGTCGTATGTGACAAGATGAACGATAGAGTGCAGATAATAGGTAGTCAAGATACATGGCAAATTGGTAAGGCGGGAATAGGTGGTGTATCCTATGCTGAAGCAGGAGGGCTTGTTGATGGATATTTGTCAAACGCCCAATTTAAAAAGCCTAGCGATGTAGCAATATCTCAAAATGGAGATCTGATTGTAACTGATTCTGATAATAATGTAATCAGAAAAATAACAAACGAGCTTGTAGTAACCATTGCAGGTAATGGTAAAAAAGGTTATAAGGAGGGACATGAGGGAGAAGCAAGCTTTAATTCACCCCAGTCCATTGCCATTTCTAAGAATGGTACTATTTATGTTGCGGATACTATGAATCACTGTATCAGAACAATCGATTCCGATGGAAATGTAAGTCTATTTGCTGGAATGCCGGAAAAGCCAGGGTATAAAGACGGTCAATTGTTGGAAGCAACCTTTTATGAGCCATGTGGACTGGATTTCGGAACAGATGGTGCACTTTATGTTGCAGACAGTGCAAATCAATGCATTCGCAAAATAAAAGATAATAATGTATCAACAGTTGCCGGTTTTCCTGGAAAGGTTGACAGTGAAACAAGCTATCCAGAAGGTGGTTATGTAGATGGTACTGAGGGGAGATTTTTCTTTCCTAAAGATTTGGTTGTTATGGAAGATGATACAATTTATGTTGCAGATACACTAAACCATGCCATACGTCAAATAAAAGACGGGCAAACGAAAACCGTTTTGGGAAACGGCACAGCAGGTAAATATTATGTTAACTCAGAAAACATGAAGCTATCCAGACCAAACGGTATTACCTCAGAAGGTATTAACCTTTACATTACAGATTCCGTCAATAATTCGGTATTAATTGTTCCTATTACAGATAGGCTTAAAAACGGAAGGAAGACAAGAGAGCAAATGCTTATTGAAACAGGAATTTCAATAGATAAAAAGTACCCATATCATGGAGAGTTACGCTTGTTTGTCAATGGAGAAAGGGTTCGTTTGAATAATATTAAATCGTGGAACACCAGTGATAAGATATACATTCCAATTAAACAAGTGCTTGAGGCAATCGGTGCAACTGTTAGCCTAAATAATCAAACAAAAGACTACACAATTTCAAAGGATGGGATAGATACTGTTTTAGGCCTTAATCAAAGTTACTTTTTATTACAGGGAATGGCTGTCACCACATCAGAAGAAATCATGCGTTTGTTTCCTTACACCTTTGAATGGTATCCTGAGTTTAGCGTTATTGCTATTGAAACGGAGGGAAGATAATGCCTAAAAAACTCATGATAATTTTGCCTTTGGTTTTGCTATTGTGTTGTTTTCTAATGCTTTATTATGATACTTTGCATACTGGTGAAAACTTTATTTATGATAATGTATTACAGCATGAGCGCCTTGTGAATCCAAACATTATTATTGTAGGTATGGACGAGCGAAGCATAGATGAAATAGGAATATGGCCGTGGCCAAGAATTATTGTGGCGGATACACTTAACAAGCTTCTTGATTTGGGGGCAGCGGCAATAGGCGTTGACGTTTTATATGATTCTGTGGGAATAAACCCTGAACACGACCAAGAACTGATTAAAGCAGTAGGAAGAAGCGACAAAGTTATCCTTGCAACAATGGGTGTGTTTTCGGGAAAAGTAGAAGAAACTCTGGTTGCTGAAGATTACGTTATTCCTTTTGATGAGCTTAACGAGGTAGCAAACACAGCATTTATAAATGTAATTCCGGATGCCAAAGATGGAATTGTAAGAAAGGGGATAAGTGAATTTTTATATGGTGAAACGACAGTTAGTTCATTTCCTATAGAGATTTACAAAGCATATTGCAGATCTATGGGGATAAGTGACAGTTTGAGCATTCCTGTAAATAAGTTTAATCAGTATGTGATTGATTATGTTGCAATTGCAAACAGTTATACAGAAGTTTCACTTTGGGGTGTTCTACATGATGAATATCCGTCGGAGCTGTTTAAAGATGCAATTGTGCTAATTGGACCATTTGCCCCAGGCATTGGTAATGACAGCTTCTTTACACCACTTGATCATGGCAATAAAACTTATGGTATAGAAGTTCATGCAAACACAATTCAAAATTTTATAGAAAAAAATTTTAAAAATGAAATATCATGGTATTGGAATTTAGTGTCTCTTGTGATTATATTTTCGCTTAGTATAACTTTCTATGGGAGGTTTAAGTCTATTTGGACATTGCTTCTTTCTGTAATTATGGTTGTATTGCAACTTGGTGTGGCAAGAATACTGTATGATAGATTTGATATGGTAATTACGAGTATATATTCTCTTGTTTTTATAGTGTTAGCACATTTGATAAATTTAGTATTAACCTTGTTACATACTCAGCAAGAGAAAGCTCATATACATGGCTTATTTGGACGATTTGTATCTCCTGAGGTCGTAAAAGAAATAATTGCCGGAAATATTAGCATATCTCTTGGTGGAACGCTTAAAGAAGTATCTATATTATTTGTGGATATTAGAGGTTTTACTGCCTTTTCGGAGGCAAATCCACCCGAAAAAGTAGTAGAAATGGTTAACAAGTATTTAGATCTAACAAGTCACTCCATTCAATCAACAGGTGGAACTATAGATAAATATATTGGCGATGCCACAATGGCTGTATTCAATGCACCTAACCCGTTGCAAAACCATCCGCTTTGTGCTGTTAAAGCGGCATGGGCAATGAAAATAGGATCTGAATCTTTGCGAAATGAAATTTTAGAGGATTTTGGAGTAGATTTGCAATTTGGCATTGGAGTAAACACAGGTCATGCAGTCGTTGGCAACATGGGTTCAACGTTTAGAATGGATTATACTGTAATAGGTGATACGGTAAATACAGCGGCACGTTTAGAAAGTAATGCTTCAAAAGGACAAATCATTATATCAGATTCAACTTATCGAGAGGTCAAAGATTTTATTGAGGTTAATGATTTAGGGATTCTAAATGTTAAGAATAAAAAAGAAGGTATTCATGTGTATGAAGTGGTAGGCATCAAACCATAACAAAGAACTCAATCGCGTTTAGTTCTTTAATCTTAGTTAGGAGGATTTTATATGCGTAAAATAATATTAGCGTTATTATTGGTTATATCAATGATAGTACCCCCGCCAAATGTGCAAGCTGCAGAGGTTCAAGGGGCAGAATTTCAAGTACCTGTGATAACATCTTTCAAAGGCAGTGTGAAAGTATTAAAAGCGGGAGGAATGCAAAAGTTCACAGCTTTTAAAGGTATGAAACTGGGAAATGGAGATATCATCTATACAGGCATAGACTCATCTCTTGAAGTTTCATATGGCAAAAAAATACTCCTAATTGGATCGAAATCCATGGTCATAATAAACGAAATATGGCAAAAATACGACAGAGATATTTCTGATATATCTTTAATCGAAGGAAGTATTAAAAACAAAGTCGGTGTAAAACTCTCTTCTGATTCACGAAACCAGATTACAACTGCAAACATGGTGGCAGGTGTTCGTGGTACAGAGGAAATAGTGGCATATTCAAGGAATGTTCCAATTGTTGAAGGCTCTAGTGATAACCCATATTCCTCTTTGCTTGTTTTAGAAGGAACTGTAAAAATATCCAGTGATCAACCGACAGCGAAAAACGATGGGACAATAGAAGAAGAAATTTTTCTGGTTACAAAAAATGGCACTTCCAAAGTTATTGATCAAATAGCGGCAAAACCTGAAGCGTTAGATGATGTGGAAACAGTGGAGGTTGAAACCCCGAATATTGTAGAAACATCCGCCAAAAATATAGATGTTTCTATTTTGGAAGTTGTAATTGAAGAAAGCGGAGGTGATCCAAGCAAAATATCTCCTATATTAACAAACGCTAGTGCTGTTTGGGAAGAAAAAACAATTGAAGCTCATCAGCAATTGGTCGAACAAGAAGAAAAAGAAAATTCTACACTTGAAGTATTTATAGTGTTTGAATCTACATCACAAGAAGTTAAAAATAGTTTGCCACCCCCAGAGAAAAGCATTCAACTACCATCACTTAATGCTGCTTCAACCTTAGAATTAGTGGCAGTATCCGAAGTTCAAAGTCAAACAATATCTGCTATTGCAAATGAGAATTTAGGAGGCACTGCCCCAACGGAGATGGCGGCAAGTGTAACCGAAACATTGACGGTACAGAACACTTCTTCAACCGCAGAGACAGTAACGAAGGCAACACAGGCACCTACGACACAGGCGCCAACAACACAGACACCAACAACACAGGCACCAACAACACAAGAACCAACAACGCAAATGTCAACAACACAGGCACCAACAACGCAAGTGCCAACAACACAGGCACCAACAACACAGGCACCAACAACACAGGCACCAACAACACAGGCACCAACAACACAGGAACCAACAACACAGGAACCAACAACACAGGAACCAACAACACAGGAACCAACAACACAGGAACCAACAACACAGGCACCAACAACACAGGCACCAACAACGCAAGCGCCAACGACGCAGGCACCAACAACGCAAGCGCCAACGACACAGGAACCGACAACACAGGAACCAACAACACAGGAACCAACAACGCAAGCGCCAACGACGCAGGCACCAACAACGCAAGCGCCAACGAAACAGGAGCCGACAACACAGGCACCAACAACACAAACACCAACAACACAGGAACAAACAACGCAAGCGCCAACGACACAGGAACCGACAACGCAAGTGCCAACGACACAGGAGCCGACAACGCAAGTGCCAACGACACAGGAACCAATAACGCAAGCAACAACAACACAAGAAGCAGAAACAACACAAGAACCGGAAACAACACAGCCTCTAGTTAGCCAAGATACTCTGTATATCACAGATCCTGGTACTTTAACATATGGTGACAGCTCCTTTACACTGTCTACTTCGGGTGGCTCTGGCACAGGTGAAATAACGTATTCAATTTTGGAAGGAAACTCAGCTTCCATAACATCTGATGGAACGGTGACTATTCTTTCAATAGGCGAATTTAAAGTTAAAGCTACTAAAGCTGGAGATTCTCAATATGAAGCCACAGAAGCACAAATAAGCCTTTCCATAGGCAAACGTAATATGTCCAATATAACAATAGGCGCAATAACAAATGCAGTTTATTTAGGAACACCAATAATTCCAATGCCTAATGTTACGGATATAGTCTCTGGCAATAATTTATTAGCAAGTTCTGATTTTGAATATTCCTACACGAATAATTTGAATGCTGGAACGGCAACTATTACTGTAACCGCTAAGTCAGATGGCAATTACTTAGGTTCAAAATCGACAAATTTTACAATAGATAAGGTAAATCAATCTACATTAACGATGGATTCCATCAGTGGAGTGAAATATGGTGATTCACCAATTACTCTATCAGCATCAGGCGGCACAGGGAATGCAGATATATCATATGTTATTGATTACGGGAATGAATATGCAAGCATTTCAGGAAATACTCTTAGTATTTTGGGGGCAGGCACAGTATCGATCTATGCTGTAAGAGCAGGAGATGCCAACCATGAAGATGCAACCTCAGTAGCGGTTACATTTACAATAGGAAAAGCAACTCAAGATAGTTTATCAATTGTCAATGTTGATACTCTATATATTGGAGCTTCTCCATTTATCCTAAGTACAACTGGAGGTACAGGCAACGGAAATGTAACTTATGAAGTCATAAACGGATCTTCCATTCAAGTTTCTGGAAATACAATTACTGCTATTTCAGAGGGTCCGGCTACCATTAGAGCAACTAAATCAGGTGGTTCAAACTATTTTGATACTACGGCGGATATAAATATAACTGTAGAACTAAACGCCCCATCTTTGTTTTTGAACTCAGTCTCTGCTCGTGTATATGTTGAAAACGACCAATTCAGCCTATCCGCTAATTATGCAAAACCAGATTATGAAGTTGAATGTACGGCAGCAATTACGTATTCATTAGTTTCAGGTGATTGCATTGATGTAGACCAATCTGGAAAAGTAACAGTCCATGGAGCGGGAGAAGCTACGGTTAAAGCCTCAATAGCGGCAGATGGATACCACGTGGGATCAGACTCTAATCAAGTTACTATTACCATACTAAAAGCCGAGCAGCAGGAATTAACTATTAATGATTTAGATAATCTTAAATTTAATGATGGCGAAAGAGAATTATCCGTAAGTGGAGGAAGTACTAGTGGTACAGTAGTTTACACTGTAGTTTCTGGTTCTGCAACAATAGAATCTGACAACAAGCTAATTGTTACAGGTGCAGGGCAAGTTATAGTCAGAGCAAAAATGTCAGGTAATGCAAACTATGAAGATGTTGTTACAGAAAAGACATTTAATGTTGATAAGAATGAACAAGAGACACTGACAATTGACGATCTTACAATAACGTATGGAGATAATCCAAAGACCTTAACTACAACAGGTGGATCAACAAATGGTGTTGTAGCCTATAGCGTAATTTCAGGTCCAGCAACAATAGAATCTGGCGACCAACTAACGGTTACAGGAGCAGGGCAAGTCAAAGTAGGAGCTACAATGGCAGGAAATGCAAACTATGAAGATGTTGTTGCAGAGAAAATATTTAATGTAAGTAAGAAAGAACAATCTACATTGACAATTGGCGATCTTACAATTAAATATGGAGATGCTCCAAAGACATTAACAACAACAGGTGGAACAACCAATGGTATTGTAACCTATAGCGTAATATCAGGGCCGGCAACAATAGAAACAGGCAATATGCTAACGATAACAGGAGCAGGGCAAGTCAAAGTAGGAGCTACAATGGCAGGAAATGCAAACTATGAAGATGTTGTTGCAGAGAAAATATTTAATGTAAGTAAGAAAGAACAAGCAACATTGACGGTTGACGATCTCGCAATTAAATATGGAGATGCTCCAAAGACTTTAACAACAACAGGCGGAACAACAAACGGTGTCGTAACCTATAGCGTAATTTCAGGTCCTGCAACAATAGAATCGGGCAACAAGCTAAAAGTTACAGCAGGTGGTCTGGTAGTAGTTAAAGCAACAATGGTGGGAGACAATAATTACCTCGATATTACTTCACAAAACAAAACAATTACAGTTGGCAAAGCACAATTGACTGTTTCAGCAAGCAATAGCACGGTAATTTACGGAGATGTTCCAGCAGCGTTTACAGCCACATATACAGGATTTGTAAATAATGATACAGAAGCTAGTCTTACTGGTACTGCAAGCTTTACCACCATATATAACAGCAATGGCAGCAGTAATGTAGGTCAATATAATATTACTCCATTGGAGAACCTAACATCAGATAAATACGTGATTACCTATCAAACAAGCACGCTTACAGTTACAAAGCGTCCTATTACAATAACGGGCAGTGTAAATAAGACTTTGTCAACATTGGATACTAATGCATTACTAAGCTACACAGCAACAGGAGAATTAAGTGGCTATCCGGCAAATGTTACGGTAACGTCTAACAACGATGCGATAACTTATAGTGGAGGTACTCTAACCTATAACCCAGCTAAAGGAAGTGGAACTGGTACAAAGACAGTAACAATAGCTGTAAACAGTTCCAGCAACTATACGAGTAACAGCGTTAACATTCCTTTTGTGATTGCAGACGGTGTAACAATGGCAATTCCTGTAAATTCAACAAACATTTATAATATGCAAGAAAAGAGCTATTCTAACATGAAGTTTGAGTTGACGGAAAATATTGAAAATCTTGGTACGTGGAAGCCTGTTGCACTATTGGATACTTGCGAATTCAACGGCAAAGGGCATGTAATAAAAAACATGAACCTAATCACGGGAAAAGATTATGCTAATGCAGGATTTATAGGTAAAACTACTGGCACGAACATAATTAAGTTCCTTGGTTTTGAAAATGCGAAAGCAATAGATGTTGGTAATGACGCTTCAGGAACAGTTTCTATTGGCATTATTGTTGGCTACATGAATGACTATGGAACTATTGAAAACTGTTACGTTGGTGGGAACTCTATTGTAGATAGGGATTTACCAACAAATACAAATGATCTTAGTGTTGGTCTGATTGTTGGTTATAGCAGAGGAACTACAACAAAATGCTATGTAACAGGTGAGATATATACTAAGAATGGTAATAGAGTGCTAATTGGAGGTATATTGGGTAAATCGGAAAGTGGATATTCGTTTGTCAACAACTGCATAGCAATTGAGTTCTACTTCGATGAGGTTGACCCTACTGATAAAAATGTAGCAGCTATAGGCTGTATAGGAGCCAGCACAACAGCAACTAATAACTATGAATTCGGTGGTTCAGCAGCTCGTGGTCAATCAAAACCTGGTGTGCAATACGGTGACGGAAGTCCGTTTTTCTCAGCAAATCAATATTCGCATTTTGGAACCAGACTACCTTTGACACCAAATTTGACCGCAAACTGGTGGACAGAAACATTGAACTTTAGCACAGATGACTGGGATTTCACTAATCCAATGGCTCCAAAATTAAAAGTAAAGTAAGCGGGTAACAGCACATTATTTAATATTTTATTAAGCATTTACAAATGTACATTAGGAATGGGAGGGTTTTTAATCAATTAAAAACCCTCCCATTGCAAAATTGACCTGATACACATGTGTTGTATTCTTTTGCTCTATTACGACATGCGTTGTAATGATAGCACAAAAATTAAATAATATCAGGCGTGACCAGATTTCTTGCTCAATATACTCTACTTTTTTTGAATGAAATCTGATAGCTCCCATACTAAATTTTTGATAAAATAACAAAAGGGTACTTGAAATTTCAAGCACCCTCTGTTATAATCAAGGTAGAAAATAATCAAAGACACAAGTAGCGTCAGTTGATTACCAAATGAATAGGTTATCCTACAACTTTGCGGGTAGAGGATAACCTATTTTTTGTTTTGGCGACTATTTAGTGACCTCTGATTAACCCACACTTTTTTGACTTTCAAAACGTATAATGTTTATATATACTGTTATCTTACAGATAGCGTATTTTTACTCCAGGCTACATGTATCAATAAATTTTTCTTCAATACGTTTCCATTCATCATTAGATTGATTTGCTACTATTAACATCTTTAATTCCGTATCATCATAGGGAATCCCTAAACCTATATGAATATCTATTACTGCTAATAACAGTTTTGCTTTATCTGAATCAGAAAACTGTTCCTTTACATCAAGCAATTTCCTAACAATATTGTTGGCAACATGGAAATCTTCCTTCGAGTATACTAAATCATAAAGTATAGTAAATGTTTTGGCATGCTGTTCATTGTCAATTTGCCTAAAAAATGTATCAATTCCTGAGGTTTTTGACGTAATCACATAAATCGTGTTACCGCTAGGGTCTGTCAATGTAAAACGCCTATCATCACTAAGAGCCCGTATTTTTGTGATTTTAGGGAACCCGATTCTAGGCACTTTTCCAGTGTTTTCTTTTAGTCCTGTCGTAAAGGTATTATAAAGTGTTTCCAAATCATCAGTGTGTATAATGCACATGGAAGAATTATTTTCTGGTGGTACTTGTTTGGTACCATAAAAATGAAATTCCATTTCATCGTATCTTAACACTAAATATGACCGTACAAATTGTCCTACAAGTTCAAATCCTAAATTTTTATAAAATTCAACTAGCACATCTGCATTACTGCAAGGAAGAATAGGTACAAGTTTATTCATTTAATCAATCCTTTCTCTGAATATAAAGTTATATTTCTGATTTCAAAGACTTCAGACAAATTATATCAAAAAAATTTTCTTTGATGCAAGTGTTAAAATAAAAAGTTTTACTCTTTATTTTTCCAAAGAGAGAGTTATTATGGTAAACAGCTTTAAAACTTAAGTTGTATGTAGCCTGTATATATGATAAAATAAAATTTATCAAATAACTAATAAGGTGGCAAAGATAATAAATTTTTTATTCTTTGCATCCTAGCAGGAGGTCAATATGAAAAAATGGTGGCATGACAAAGTAATTTATCAAATTTATCCAAGAAGTTTTAAAGACACAAATGGTGATGGTATTGGCGATATAAATGGTATCATTGAAAAATTACCATATCTTAATGAGTTAGGCATTGACATAATATGGCTTTGCCCTGTGTATAAATCACCAAATGATGACAATGGATATGACATCAGTGATTATTACGACATAAACGAAGAATTTGGAACTTTTGAAGATATGGAAAGATTAATAGAAGAAGGAAATAAATTTAATATAAAAATTATGATGGATTTAGTAGCTAACCATACATCTGACGAACACAAGTGGTTTGAAAATGCAAAAATGGGAAGTGATAACGAATACCATGATTTTTATATTTGGAGGGACAAACCAAATGAATTAAATTCAATATTCGGTGGTACGGCATGGGAATATATAGACGAATTAAAGGCATACTATTTACATATGTTTAGTAAAAAACAAGCTGACTTAAATTGGGAAAATGAGAATGTCAGAAAAGAGATTTACAAACTGGTTAACTTCTGGCTTGATAAGGGAGTAGCAGGATTTCGTTTAGATGTAATAGATATGATTTCAAAAGATATAGATAATCAAATTACCAGCAACGGGCCAAAACTTCATGATTATGTAAGGGAATTAAGTGAAAATACCTTCAATAAATATGATGCAATAACAGTTGGAGAAACATGGAGTGCGGATATAGAACATGGTAAAAAATATAGTAATCAAGACGGCAAAGAATTATCAATGGTATTTCAATTTGAACACATTTTATTAGATCAACAAGAGAATAAAGAAAAGTGGGATTTAAAACAGCTTAATCTTTTAGACCTAAAAAATGTATTTAAAAAATGGCAGCAGGGTCTATATGAAATTGGATGGAACAGTTTGTTTTGGAACAACCATGATTGTCCAAGAGCAGTATCAAGATTTGGCAATGACAGCAAAGAATACAGAGTAGTAAGTGCCAAAATGATAGCTACACTTCTATACGGAATGCAGGGAACACCATATATTTTTCAAGGTGAAGAACTTGGAATGACAAATGTTAAATTTGAAGATATATCAGATTATAAGGATATAGAAACCTTAAACATGTATAACGAAAGAATTTCTAAAGGTTATTCCAAAGAAGAGATAATGAAAAGTATATACAAAAAGGGAAGAGATAACTCAAGAACTCCAATGCAATGGAGTAGCGATAAAAATGGTTCATTTACAACAGGAACTCCTTGGATAAATATAAATCCTAATTATACATACATAAATGCAAATGATTGCTTAGAGGATAAAAATAGTATTTTCTATTATTATAAAAAATTAATAAGTTTAAGAAAGGAAAATGACATTTTTATTTATGGAGATTTCACTCCTATACTAGAAGAACATCCATCTGTATTTGCATATCAAAGAAATATTGCAAAAACTAAGCTATATGTTTATTGTAATTTCTATGAAAGTGAACAAAATATCAGTTTGGAGAAAGATTTGCTAAAAGGTAATATTTTAATTTCTAATTATCAAGACACAAAAATAGAAGAAAACATTACTTTAAGGCCGTATGAATCGTTTATGATTTTGGAAAGTGTATAGTAAATTTGTCCTATTTTTATATAATAAAATAATAATTTGAAAAATTCAAAAAATAGTTTGACATATTAACATAACCATGTTATAATTTTAGTAAGTTGCAATGAGCAACCTAATATATTTTATTTTGGAGGAATTACACATGAACAAAGGTACAGTAAAATGGTTTAATAACCAAAAAGGTTTTGGATTTATCTCTGACGAACAAGGAAACGATGTATTCGTACATTACACAGGCTTAAACATGGATGGTTTCAAATCATTAGAAGAAGGCCAAGCAGTACAATTCGAAGTTGTTAACGGAGCTAAAGGTCCACAAGCTACAAACGTAACAAAATTATAATCAAAGGAAGTTAATCAGTGTGCCTTTTTCTAATATATAAATTTTTATAAATTTTTATACAGAATTAGCTATATTGTTATACTACAGAATTGATTAAGCCTATCTTTATGGTAGGCTTTTTTGTTATTATTAAAGGAGGTCTATTCATGAGAAAAAGAAAAGTTCCAGATACAGTTTTTTTATTCTACACAAAAGGAATGTTAATATTTTTTTCCATTGTTTTAATTGCTACTATAATAGGATTTATCACAAATGTTTACATTTTATCATGTCTTGGAATATTTATTTTAGTTTACGGTAACATGACACTTTTCTTTGGTACAGTGGTAGATAAAAGAGAGGATTATGCTAGGCGAGACGGTAATAATGGGTCTGATATGATTGGACATTATGATGGTCCTAAGGATCAGTATCTTGATAGGTTTTAGATTTAGTATTGATATGATTATTGGTTAGTTTTAGACGGATGTTATTGCATTAGCAAACGGACGCTCAATGTTTCAACGTAATTACCAGACCATTGAGTGTCCGTTCAAGACCCTAATGCTTAATTTAATAGCAACCTTAAATATTTGAAAACTTAAACACTGTCACAAATGAATACTCAGTAGAAGCCTTCAATACTGGAGATGGAAATTCTTTAATATTAATTGCATTAGGGAAGTGCTGTGTTTCAAAACATAAACCTGCTCTTTGGCAGTATGGCTTTCCTGATTTTGAAATTTCCCTTGGACCTAAGTAGTTACCCGCATATAAGTGCATTCCCGGCATATCAGTATATACTTCCATAATTCGACCACTTTTTTCATCTATAAGTTCAGCTACTTTTTCTACATCATCACCTGAAACTTGAAGTACATAATTATGATCATATCCAAAGGCATTTTTTAGTTGATCGTAGTCGTTTTCAATATCGTCACCAATTCTCTTAAAGGAAGTGAAGTCAAATGGAGTTCCTTTAACGCTTCTTATTTCTCCAGTTGGTATAGATTCTTTGTCAGAAACAGTAAATTCTACTGAATTAATCATTAGTTTGTGATCAAGAATTGTTCCTGAGTCGTGACCAGAAAGATTAAAGTAGGAATGGTTTGTTAGGTTTACTACTGTATCTTGATCAGATACACCAAAATACTCTATAACTAATTCGTCTTCATCTGTAAGTGTGTAGGTTACAGAGTAGTCAAAATTTCCAGGGAAGCCTTGCTCCATATGAGGGCTAAGTCTTGATAATTCAATAGATACGCTACCTTCATCCTCATAGCCTTCAGCATCATACACATGTTTGTTGTATCCTATATAACCACTATGTAAGTTATTATTGTTATCATTTTTATCTAAGTTGTAAACTACGCCGTTTAGTGTAAATTGTGCACCGCCAATTCTGTTTGAATTTCTACCAATGGTTGAGCCGAAGCCTACGCCATTTTTAAAGTATTCTTCTAGTGAGCCATATCCTAATACTACGTCATCAAGTTTTCCATTTTTGTCAGGTACGTGAAGTTCTACTAGAATGGCACCGTAGTTTGTTATTTTAGCGATCATTCCATTGTCATTGGTTAGAGTGTAGATGTCTACTGGAGTTCCGTCTTCGGCATTACCGTAAAATTCTTTTTTAATATTCATGTTGTTGTCTCCTTTTTGTTTTGTGACAATTTTGGGGGGTGAGTATAATATTTGTCAGAATATTCATGTGATTTGTTTGTATGGTAAGTGTTTACATACAACTTCATATGTATTATCCTAACATATTTTGAAGAAAATTCAAGTGAAATTTATTTAACAGAAGTAAGAAGTTAGTACTGGTATGAAAAACTTAGAAGAATAGAACTTACAGTATAATTATTGTAGAAAAGCTAGAACAATGATATAATGATTAGAGCAATCTAATAATAATTGAGATTAATTTATTAAAGAAAGGATAGAAATGAGTACATTTTTTCAAACTAATACAAACCCTGATAATATTGTTATAAATAAAACTAAAAAGCCAAAAATGTATAAAGTTTTAATGTTTAATGATGACTTTACTACAATGGAATTTGTTATTGATGCTTTGGTAAATATATTTAATAAAAGCTTTAAAGAGGCAGAACGTGTTATGCTTGATGTACATGAGAGAGGTATAGGCACAGCAGGAATATATCCTTATGATATAGCTGTTACAAAGGCAAGTACAGCAATAGATTTAGCAAAAGAAGAAGGATTTCCATTTAGAATGGAAGTTAAGGAAGAATAGAATGATAGATAAAACGATAGAATGATAAAACAATAGAATGATTGAAGGTGTAGAAATGAATCTTTCACAAGAAGTTAGTAAGGTTGTGACATTGGCATTTGAAATGGCTAAAAATAAGAAGAATGAATATTTAACTCCGGAACATTTATTGTACGTAATACTTATTAGCAACAATGAGGTGATTACAATAATAAATGATTTGGATGCTGATATTGAAGAACTAAAACTGAATTTAAATGAATATATAGAGAAAAACCTTGAGAAAGTTAAGAATAAAGAACCAGTTGAAAGTATTGGATTTAAACAAATATTTTACATGGCAATGCAGATGGTTATGAGTAGCGGAAAAAAGGAAATTGGTACAGATCATATTTTAGCTGCAATTTATGAACTTGAAGAAAGCTTTGCGGCTTATTATTTAGAAGATGCAGGAATTTCAAAAAGAGAGCTGTTATACCATTTATGTCATATGAATGATTCTGATATGGAAAGTATTAAGGAATTTGAGGATGAATTTGATGGTGATGAAGAAGAATTTAGTGATTCTAAAAATACCAGTTTAATATTAAAGTATTCACAAGATTTAAATGAATTGGTAGAAGAAGCTAATTATGATCCTTTAATTGGAAGAGAAGATATTTTAGATAAGACTATTCAAATTCTTTGCAGAAGAACTAAAAATAATCCTATTCATGTGGGAGAATCTGGAGTCGGAAAGACGGCTTTAACTCTTGGACTTGCAAAATTAATAAATGAAAATAAAGTTCCTAAAAAACTTTTAAATGCTAAAATATATTCACTGGATATTGGGTCTTTGCTGGCTGGAACTAAGTATAGGGGCGATTTTGAAGAAAGAATTAAAAAAGTATTAGATGAAGCAAAGAAGCTAGAAAATTCAATTGTATATATTGATGAAATCCACAATATAGTTGGAGCAGGTGCGTTAGGTACAGGGGCATTAGATGCATCTAATTTGTTAAAGCCATACTTAAATGAAGGAAAGATAAGATTTATTGGTGCTACTACTTATGATGAGTACAAAAAACATTTTGAAAAAGATAAGGCTTTAGCCAGACGCTTTCAAAAAATAGAGGTAAAGGAAACCTCCATTGATGAAACTATTAATATTTTAGAAAGATTAAAAGGAAGCTTTGAGGAATTTCATCAGGTTTTATTTACTAAAGAAGCAATAAATGCAGCGGTTAGATTAAGTGATAAATATATGAATGACAGATATTTGCCTGATAAAGCTATTGATATAATTGATGAGGCAGGTGCATATATAGCAATTAAAAATGATGAAAGATCTAATGTAATCGATGAAATTGTTATAGAAGAGATTATAGCTAAAACATGTAATATTCCAAAACAGACAGTACTAAGCGATGAAAAGGATGTTCTTTTGGACTTAGAGGACAAGTTAAAGTCAGCTATTTTTGGACAGAATAAAGCTATTGATGAAATTGTCAGGGCTATTAAACTTTCAAGAGCAGGTCTTAATGACGATGATAAACCAATTGCATCCATGCTCTTTGTAGGCCCTACAGGTGTTGGTAAAACTGAAATTGCAAGGACTCTTGCAAAAATAATGGGAATAGAATTAATAAGGTTTGATATGAGCGAATATGTTGAAAAACATGCAGCAGCAAAATTAATCGGAGCACCTCCGGGATATGTAGGATATGAGGAGGGAGGACTACTTACTGATGCCATACGTAAAAAGCCACATGCAGTTTTACTTCTTGATGAAATAGAAAAGGCTCATGTGGATATTATGAATGTACTGCTGCAAGTAATGGATTATGCTTCTTTAACAGATAATCAGGGAAGGAAAGCTGATTTTAGAAATATCATTATAATTATGACATCAAATGCAGGAGCAAGAAACATTGGAAAAGTCTTAATCGGATTTAATGAAAGAGAGATAAAAGGTGAAGCTATTACAGATGAAGTTAAAAAAGTATTTTCTCCCGAATTTAGAAATCGATTAGACAAGATAGTGGTATTTAATCATATTGACGAAAAGATGGCAATTGACATTGTAAAAAAAGAGCTTTCACTATTTAAGAAAAAGTTAGAAAAGAAAAATGTATTTGTCAAATTTGAAGATGAATTAATAAACTATATTGCCAAGTGTGGAATTTCAAAAGAATTTGGAGCCAGAGAAATAAAAAGGGTAATAGATTCTAAAATTAAACCTCTGCTTGTAGACAAGATTTTATTTGAAGATTTAAAGAATGGTGGAACATGCAGTATTAATGTAAATGATGATAAGATATACCTTACAATTATATAATCAGGAGGCAGTATGAACTATTTTCAAGGTGCAGTTTTTGTACCTCATCCCCCAATTATAATTCCAGAGGTTGGTGAGGGAAGAGAAAGGGCGGCTAAGGCAACAATTGATGGTATGCATGAAGTAGCCAAAGCAGTTTCTAAAATAAAGCCAGAAGTAATTATATGCATTACCCCACATGGGACAGTATTTGATGATGGAGTGTGTATTATAGATGAACCAACTATTTCTGGTGATTTATCCCAGTTTGGTTTTCAAAATCTAACAATAAAAAAAGAAATTAATCAGGAACTAACTCATGAACTTTGCAATCTGCTAGAGGAGGTAGATATTTCTCACATAGCCATGACTAAAAAATTATCAAAGAAATTTGGAGTAAATGTTTTTTTAGATCACGGCTGTTTCGTTCCACTATATTATATTGACAAAGAATATACAGATTATAAAATACTTCACATTACAATAGGATATACAAGTATTGTAGAGCATTATGAAATTGGAATGGCTATTAGGAAGGCTTTAAATAATTGCCAAAAAAGGGGATTAATATTAGGAAGCGGAGATCTTTCTCATGCCCTGTCAAATTCCGGCCCATATAAATATAATGAAAATGGTCCTCTATTTGATAAGCTAATAATAAAACATTTAGAAGAAGGCAATTTTAATGAGATCCTAAAGCTATCCCCTGATTTAGTAGAAAATGCGGCAACCTGTGCATTCAGACCATTTATAATGATGGCAGGGGCTTTTGATTCATTCGACGTAGAAAGCAAGCTATTTAGCTATGAAGGGCCATTTGGTGTTGGATATGCAACAGGGTTAATACGTCCAAAGATAAATTGTGAAAGAAAAAGCCATATGGAGGATTACTTAGAATTTATAATGAAAGAACAAGCCCAAAGATTATTAAAGGAAGATAACTATATAAAATTAGCAAGAGAAACAATATATAATTATATAAAAAATCAATCCAAGTTAAATTTTTCTGAATATAAAAATGAAATTTTAAAAAGCTACACAATCAAACAAAAATTATTTAAAAAAGAAGCAGAAGATTTTATAAAAGAAGTGGAAGAAACAAAATCCGGCTGTTTTGTATCCTTACATGCCAATGGACAGTTAAGAGGATGCATAGGAACAATCCTTTCAACTGCTGATAATTTAGCCGAAGAAATAATATACAATGCAATTTCAGCTTGTAGCAGAGACAACAGATTTTCCCCAGTAGCTTTAAAGGAATTGCCTTTTATTGAAATAAGTGTGGACATATTATCAGAGCCAATAAAAATTAACAGCATAGATGAACTAGATGTTAATGAATTTGGAATTATAGTAACTTCTGGCAATAAAAGAGGAGTACTACTACCAAAATTAGAACAAATTACAACTGTAGCAAATCAAATAGAAATTGCCAAGAAAAAGGCAGGCATTAAGGATAATGAAACATTTTATATTGAAAAGTTCAAGGTAGTAAGGCATGAAGTGTAGATAGAGGTGAGCATGAAAAGAGAAAAGTGTACAAAATATATATTTTTTATTGTAACCATCTTTATAGTTTTATCAGCAATTATTTACTTAAATGATCAAAGAAATAAAACTACAAAAAATGCATCAAAGATTAAAGAAACAACAGATCTTAGCCCAACAAAATCCAATGATGAAGACATAGCCATAAAGGAAGACAATTATATAGAGAACAATGATAAAGCAGTCAATTCAAATAAAGAATATTCAGAAGAAGAATACAATTTTTTTGTAACATCAGATATCCATTATTTTTCGCCAAAACTTCATGATGATCAAAATGCATTTAAAAAGTTTAAAGAAACCGGAGATGGAAAAAATATTGACTATATAGACGAAATAACAGATGCATTTTTATATGAATCTTCCACACTAATGCCAGATGCAGTAGTTTTAACAGGAGACTTAACTCTAAATGGAGAAAAGCAAAGCCATTTAGACCTTGCAGAAAAACTAAAGAAATTAGAAGAATCAGGAGTAAATGTATATGTTATTCCAGGCAATCATGACATCAATAATCCTTATGCAAGAAGTTTTAAAGGTGATAAATCATATATTACTGAATACATTAAGGAAACAGATTTTGACATAATTTATGGGGACTTTGGATATAACGAAGCCATATCAAGAGACAAAACATCCCTAAGCTATCTGGTAAAAACATCAGATAATCTATACTTTTTAATGCTAGATACAAATGTTTACTATGATAACATAACTGAAGGAATTAGTAACAACAACGGAACAATCAGAGAAGAAACAATAGAATGGGTAAAGCAGTGTGTTGCTGATGTAAAGAAAAATAATGGAAAAATCATTACATTTATGCATCATAATCTATTACTTCACAATAAAATGTTCGACTTTGGATTTAGAATTTATTATGCCAATAAAGTATTACAAGAGTTTTTAAACATGGATTTAGATATAGTATTCTCAGGTCATATCCACATCCAAAACATTGCCAAAGAAAAAGCAAAAAATAAAGAAATACATGAAATTGTAAGCAGTGCATTATCAGTGAATCCAGTGCAGTACGGAGTATTTACATATACAGAAAAAGAAAGTAAATATCATACAAAAATCATTGATATGAAAAAATATGCCACTAAAAATCAGTTAAATGATAATAATTTATTAAACTTCACACAATACTCCAAAGAATTTTTTGCAAAAAAAAGTGTCTCAAAATTAAAAAATACTATATATAAAGATGACTCCCTTACAGATAAAGAAAAAGAATCAATAATATCAACCGTGGAAGAAGTTAATCTAAGATACTTTTCCGGAGATGTCTACAAAATAAAAGATAAAATTCTAAATTCACAAACCTATAATCTAATCCAAAACAAAGATTTAGATATGATACTAAATTATCTAAATTCTATATTTGACAGTGAATTAATAGATGGAAATAATTTAACTATTACTTATAATTAGAAATATAATAACATATAAAATTTTGGTTTTACGTTAATTACACACAATAATACGTAAAAGATAAAATACTACAAATTTTACGATAATATATATATTCAAGCTTAAAAAAGGAGTTCACTGAAAAGTCCTTCCAACGCGGTAAATTAATTTTTTAGATTAATATGAGTGTATATATATCCAATTGTGCAGACCGTCCGACGAAGCGTTTATGTTTTGTCAAGACTTTGCATAGCAAAGGCTTGTAAAAAACATGCTGAAGGAGGGTAAGGCAAACAATTGAATATATATACACTCATATTCATCTAAAAAATTTACACAACCTAAATAAGTACATTATAATTGACTAATATATACTTGATTTTCAATTGAAGCTCACCCCAAAATCTCATCAATATCCAAAAGTTCCTCTTTAGTAAAAGAAAGATTCTTCAATGTTTCAACATTCTCAACTATTTGTGACGGACGGCTTGCACCAATAAGAGCAGTAGTAATCTTGTTTTCCCTCAATACCCACGCAAGAGCCATTTGAGCCATACTTTGACCACGTTTCTTTGCAATTTCATTTAACTTTTGAACTTTTGAAACATTTTCAGAAGTAATAGCATCAGGATTTAAGAATACACTATTAGGATCAGCCGCTCTTGAATCAGCAGGAATGCCATTTAAATATTTATTTGTTAAAAGACCCTGAGCAAGAGGACAAAAAGCAATACTTCCCACACCATTATCATGAAGAACCTCAATAAGCCCATTTTCAACTGTTCTGACAAACATAGAATATTTTGGCTGATGAATTAAAAGAGGGGTTCCTAAACGATTTAATATATCACATGCCGCTTTAGTTTGTTCTGGGTTGTAATTAGATAAACCAACATAAAGGGCTTTACCACTTCTTACAATTGAATCCAACGCCCCCATAGTCTCTTCAAGAGGAGTATTAGGATCTGGTCTGTGATGATAAAAAATATCTACATAATCAAGTCCTAAACGCTTTAAACTTTGATCTAAACTAGCAATAAGATATTTTCTGCTTCCATTATCACCATAAGGGCCAGACCACATACCATATCCGGCTTTAGTTGAAACGATTATTTCATCACGATAAGGTCTCATTTCATTTTTAAGGATTTTACCAAAATTCTCTTCAGCAGATCCGGGTTTTGGACCGTAATTATTAGCAATATCAAAATGAGTAATACCTAAATCAAAAGAAGTAGTTATTAAATCAACCATGTTTTGGTAATTATTAACACTTCCAAAATTATGCCACAGACCTAATGATATTAAAGGGAGCATAAGACCACTGCGTCCACAGCGGTTATAAATCATATTTTCGTAACGATTATCTTTAGCTGTATACATTTTGCACCTCACATTAATTATAATTGTTAAAAAGATAACCAGGATAGCAATTGACTAAAAATTTATTTCTAATACTAAAAAAGTGTAAATAAATTTTAAAATATTTTCCAATTACCCTAATCTTATGATAATACTAATTAGTACACAAGTCAACAAGTTTATTATATTGCCGTGTCTTATAAACAAGTAACACTCTAATTAATTTGAACTTAGATAATAACTATTAAAATGTTAACCATAGAAAAGTATTATGTTAAAAAGAACAATTGACTTAATTAAACAGAAAATTGCTACAATATTAAAAATAAAGTAGAATTTTACAACTTGGGTATTGAATATTTGGTAAATATGCTATATAATAAATGTAATAATATAAACATTAGGCAATATGTACTATTAGAACTATAAACACGGTGTTAAAATATTAACAAATTAAAAAGACAAGGGAGGGATAAACATGCTCCAGACAGTAAGACAGATTATAAGGGATAATTATAACATAGTCGTTGTTAGTAGTGATGATTTAACATATGAAAGCGGAGTTGTAAACATGTATGATGATGATGTTGCATACGACATTGAAACTGAATACGGCTATATTCCTGAAGAGATTCTTACTAGAAATTACATGGGAAGGAGAGCAGACAAATTTTTTGAATTTTATAAAAAATATGTAGTTCAATTTGATAAGCTTAAACCTAATAGAGGACATTATTCTATCTTAAAATTACAGCAGATAGGCAAATTAAGAGCTGTAATAACCAAAAGTTATTATGGTTTAATCCAAATGACAGGTGTTTCCAATATAATAGAATTGCGTGGAACTATACATATTAATGTATGCCCTGCATGTGGAAAAAGATATTCAGCAGAATACGTGGCCAACTCTATTGAGGAGCCACGATGTGAACATTGCATGATGATTTTAAAACCTAAAATTGCTTTATATGGAGATACAATTGATAATGGACTTATGTCAAGAGCAGCAGATCATATAAGTAATGCTAATGTATTATTAGTAGTTGGAGACGTAGCAAAGGACACTTTTAACAGAAGGCAGCTTAGCTACTATCAGGGAGATAAGATGATATTTATAAAAAAGGAATATCATGATACAGATGAGATGGCAAATTATTGTTTATATGGGGAATGCCAATCAATACTTCCACAAATAATTGAATAAATTTTTTACTCAACTTTCCCACTTATTTAGTTTCATGATACTTGGGAAAGTTGAGTTATTTTAAGCCCAATATTTAGTTGAAAAAAAGAATAGATTAGTTTATAATTTCCATAAAAGAAAATGAATGGAGAATATGGTATGAGTAGAGTTAGAACAAGGTATGCACCAAGTCCAACAGGCAGAATGCATGTTGGAAATCTAAGAACAGCGTTATACGCTTATTTAATTGCAAAACATGAAAATGGTGATTTTTTACTTAGAATTGAAGATACAGATCAGGAAAGATATGTAGAAGGTGCAACAGAAATAATCTATAGAACATTAGAAAAAACCGGACTATTACATGACGAAGGACCTGACAAAGAAGGAGCAGTTGGCCCATACATTCAAAGTGAACGTCAAAGCAAAGGAATATACTTAGAATATGCAAAAGAGTTAATTGAAAAAGGTGAAGCATACTATTGCTTTTGCGATAAGGAAAGATTAGAAAACCTTAAAAGTAAAATATCGGAAACTGATGAAGATAAAGAAATAGTAAAATACGATAAACACTGTCTAAGTCTTTCAAAGGAAGAGATAGAGGAAAAGCTATCATCAAAGATTCCATATGTTATAAGACAGAATAATCCTACAGAGGGCACCACAACATTTAACGATGACATATATGGAGATATAACTGTTGAAAATTCTGAACTTGATGACATGGTATTAATTAAATCAGACGGATTTCCAACCTATAATTTCGCCAACGTAGTAGATGATCACTTAATGGGAATAACCCATGTAGTAAGGGGAAATGAATACCTTTCTTCCTCACCAAAATACACCAGATTATATAACGCATTTGGATGGGAAACGCCAAAATACGTACATTGCCCTCTAATAACTAACGAAGAACATAAAAAATTAAGCAAAAGAAGTGGACATTCTTCTTACGAAGATTTAATAGAACAAGGATTTATATCAGAAGCCGTAGTAAACTTTGTAGCACTACTAGGTTGGAGTCCTCAAAGTAATGAAGAAATATTTTCTCTTGAAGAACTAATAAAAGAATTTGACTATCACCACATAAGCAAATCACCAGCAGTATTTGATATGACAAAGCTAAAATGGATGAATAGTGAATACATTAAAAACATGGACATGGACAAATTCATATCTCTAGCTACACCATATATGAATCAGACTATAACCAAATCTTTAGATTTAAAAAAGATTGCAGAGCTAATTAAGACAAGAATAGAAATACTAACAGACATTCCAGAGTACATTAAATTCTTTGAAGAACTACCAGAATACGATATTTCAATATACACACATAAAAAAATGAAGACCACTAGTGAATCTTCCCTTGAAGTCCTAAGTGAAGTTCTTCCAATACTTGAAAGCCATGAAGACTACACCACAGATTCGTTGCATGATTGCATTATGAACTATATAGCTAATAAAGGAATAAAAAATGGACAGGGTCTTTGGCCAATAAGAACGGCTGTATCAGGGCTATCATCTTCACCGGGAGGAGCTTTTGAACTAATGGAAATATTGGGGAAAGAAGAATCGCTTTTCAGAGTAAGAAGAGGAATTTCATTGCTAGGGGATTTTAGCTAATTGATTACTTGATATTTTAGGTTTGTTTGATGCTAAGGTACAATTGCAATTTAGTTTTTCAAATTTTTCAGATGAATACAGTTGTATAATTATTTAATTGTTTGCCTTACCCTCCCTCGGCATATTTTTTACAAGCATTTGCAAGTCTTGTAAAAAATATAAACGCCTCATCGGGCGTTCTCTCAATGTTTTAAAAGACAAAAACATCTGCCGAACCAATGGGTCTGCACAATTAAATAATTATACAACTGTATTCATCTGAAAAATTAATTTACCATGTTGAAAGGACTTTTTCAGTGACCTCTAATATGTTATAGCCTCATTTCCATGGCTTTTCATGTCATAATAATCCCTCCTCCCATAAAAATGTAGTTTTAGGGCCAAATGTCTGGCACTTTTGTATTTTCAAAGCCTAATGATTCCTAAAGTTGACCACATTAAGCACATGTACAGAAAGGAGTTGAATTATGAGCTTCAATAAAGACCAAGAGAAAGCCATAAACCATAAAGACGGCCCAGCTTTGATACTTGCAGGTCCTGGCAGTGGCAAAACTCTTGTAATAACTCATAGAACGAAATCCCTTATAGAAAAGTATGGAGTATCACCAAATGAAATATTAGTAATAACATTTACAAAAGCAGCAGCAGAAGAAATGAAAGAAAGATTCAAAAAGCTAATGGAAGGAATATCTGCACCAGTGTATTTTGGAACATTTCATGCAGTATTTTTTTCCGTTTTAAGGTATGCATATAATTATAATGCTAATAATATTATAAGGGAAGAACAAAAAAAGCAATATTTTAAGGAAATAATAGATAAATTTGAAATAGAGATAGATGATGAAGGAGATTTTTTGGAGGGAATTATAAGCGAAGTCAGTCTTGTAAAAGGAGAATTGATGAATCTGGACAATTATTATTCACTGAATTGCTCAGATGATATATTTAGAAAAATATACCGTGAATATGAAAATAGATTGCAAAGAGCGAATCTGATAGATTTTGACGATATGCTTACCATGTGCTATCAACTGTTTGTACAAAGACCAGATATTTTGAGGGGATGGCAAAGTAAGTTTAAATATATATTAATAGACGAATTCCAGGATATCAATCGTGTGCAATACGAAAACATTAAAATGCTTGCAAAGCCCGAAAATAATTTATTTATTGTAGGTGATGACGATCAATCCATCTATAGATTTAGAGGTGCAAAGCCTGAAATAATGCTTAACTTTGAAAACGACTATAAAAACTGCGAAAAGATACTGCTAAGTATAAATTACCGTTCTACAAAAAAAATAGTAGAAGGAGCTTTAAGAGTAGTTAAAAGCAATAAAAAGCGGTTTCAAAAAAATATAACAACCACAAATCCAGACGGAGAAGAAATTAAAATAAAATGTTTTAAAGACCTTTCTGATGAAAATAAACAAGTAATTGAGGACATTATTGAATACAAGAAAAATGGCATAAACTCATCTGACATTGCAATTTTATTCCGTACAAACACCCAGCCAAGAACCCTAATTGACAAACTAATGGAATACAACATACCCTTTCACACAAAAGACAGCATCCCAAACATTTATGAGCACTGGATAACAAAAAACATAATTTCCTATATAAAAATTGCATTAGGAAACAGGGAAAGAGGAAATTTCCTTCAAATAATAAATCGTCCTAAAAGATATGTAAGCCGAGAAGTTTTCAACAATCCAGAAACAACATTTTTAGATTTAAGAAAATATTATGTTGATAAAGATTGGATGATAGAAAGGATCGACAAACTAGAATTTGACCTGGGACTACTAAAAGAAATGATCCCCTATGCGGCAATAAACTTTATAAGAAAAGGAATTGGCTACGAGGAATATTTAAAAGAATATGCACAGTACAGGCGGATTAAGGTAGATGAACTAATCGACTGCCTAAATGAAATTCAAGAAAGCTCAAAGCCCTACAAAACATACAACGAATGGTTTCAACACATTGAATCCTACACATTAGAACTAAAAAAACAATCAAACAACAAAAAAAGTAAAGAGGGAATAGAACTGGCAACCATGCACAGCTCAAAGGGTTTAGAGTACAAAGTAGTAATAATAGTAGATGTAAACGAAGGTATTACACCTCATAGAAAAGCCAATACAGACGCCGAAATAGAAGAAGAAAGACGAATGTTTTATGTAGCCATGACAAGAGCAAAAGAAAAGCTTAACATATACTATCTTGAAGAAAGGCATGGCAAAGAACTAGAACCCTCCAGATTCTTAGGCGAATTATTAGTAGACAAAGAAATGCTAACCACAGGAACTGAAGTAATTCATAAAACATATGGAAAAGGAATAATAAAATCATGTAATGATGGAAAATTAGTCATATATTTTCATAAACTAAGAAGTGAAAAAATTTTAGACAAAAAATTTTGCATAAGCAACAGGTTATTAACAATTAAATAGTGGAGGCAAAAAATGAACGAAATAAACATTCTAAAAGAATCCAAAAAATGGGCTGTAATCGGAGTTACAGAAGATAAAGAAAAATATGGTTATAAAATATACAAAAAGCTAAAAGACATAAACAAAGAGGTCTTCGGTGTATCTGTAAAATACAACAACATAGATGGAGATAAAATGTATAAATCGTTGACAGAAATTCCTTGCAAGCCCGACATAGCAGTATTCGTTGTAAACCCCAAAATCGGTCAAAACTACGTAAAAGAATGTAAGGACCTAGGAATAAATACAATCTGGCTTCAACCAGGTACAGTTGATACAGACTTATTAACCCTGGCAAAATCATATGAAATAAACCCAATAGAAGGCTGTGTTTTAGTGGTGTCAAACTATATAGATGACTAGTTCGGCTTAAGGATTTGTGATACGAACGCATTGCCATTTAGGTACTGCCCCCTCAGAGTAACTTTAGATCCTATGAAAAAAGCAGATAAGCCAGACATTCCAATGAGCCTATGAAAAAACATCATAGTCTCATTTCCATGGCTTATAATGCTTTTTTCATAGGAACTAAAGTTACTCTGAGGGAATTTAGTTAGTAGAGGCAAAGCTGTGATTCAAAAGGTTAAGTTTAGAAAGATGGTTGAAGTGGTATTAAACTTGCATTTTTGCAAAAACATTTTTTCTAAAAATATATAATAAGGAGATGAGCTAGTATGCAAAGCTACCAATACTTCTACATAGACATAAGGCAAAACCGTAACATTTATACTCAGGTTCTTGACTTAAGATATAATGTTTTTTTTAAAGATTTAGAACAAGAAAGAGAAATTGTAATTGATGAGTATGAGAAAGACGGAATACATCTAGTCTGCCAAAAAGATGAAAAAATAATTGGGTATTGTAGACTTTTTGCAAATGGACTTTTAGGAAATGTTTCACAGATGGTAGTAAATCAGGAATATCGTAGCTTAGGAATTGGCTCAGAGCTTATGAAAAGAATTGAAGCAAAGGCTGGAGAAATTGGTATAAATAAATTAGAATTAAATGCTAAAAAAGAAGCAATACCTTTTTACATTCAATTGGGGTATGGACTAGAGGGAAAAGAGTTTGCTTCAAAAAAGACAGGGATTCTTCATCAATGTATGACAAAAAATTTATAGAAAATTCAACGGTTAGATATTACTAACAGGCGGTAAGGGATTTAATTATGAAAATGTCATCTCTGCATTAAACGTTAATAAAGCATTAATACATTATGGGTCAATATTACAACATTCCTTTATACCGTAGAATAAGCATAGTAAACAGTAAACTTAGTTCATAATATTTTCAATTATGAGCTTAAAAGGAGAGAAAATCAATCCCTCTTTCAATCATATTTATATACCAACATTATTATATTCTCAATAAACAAACTTTTTCATTGTCTTATGCCCTGAATACAGTAAAAAATTCGATCACTAATTCAAGCAAATCATAACTAAAAGTAAGATAAAAATAAAACAAGGTCAAGAAAAAAGGCTGCTCAAGGCAGCCTTAAAATTATTCTTCATCTTCATAAAACTCGTCAAATTCTTCCTCATCCAACAAAGCATCGAAAGCATCTGCAACTATTTCATATTCATCATCATCTTCGATATTAATAAGTTCGATCTCGCCATCTTCCAATTCTTCAAAACGGTATAAGAACACTTCGCCTTCTTCTTCAGACTCAGAACCCTCAATAGGAAGTAAAGCAATATATTGATTTTCACCAGCTGGAAAAATTGCAATAACAGCACATTCCATTACAGTTCCGTCATCAAGTGTTAAAGTTACAGTAGAGTGATCATGATCGTGATCGTGGTCATGTCCACAATTGCATCCATCGTGATTATGATTGTGTTCGCTCATATAAAATTCCTCTTTTCTAAAGTATTTAAGATCATAGCCCAATATAGCCATAACCAACATTAATAGTAATACAAAAGATTACATCAAATTATTAGGTGATAATAATGCCTTTTAAATATTGCTATATAAAGAATGTACCAGAATCAATAAAAAAATGCAAGGTAAATTTTAATAATAATAACAATATACACTAAAATGTTATTATTCACTGCCTAATTAATATTAGGTCAATGAAAAAGTCCTTGATTTAGGTTGTGTAAAATTTTTAGATGAATATGAGCGTATATATATCCAATTGCTTGAATTACCTCCCTTAAGTATGTTTTTTACAAGCCCGTACAATCAAAGTCTTGACAAAACATCTGTGGAGCCAATGAGTCTGCACAATTGGATATATATACACTGATATTCATCTAAAAATTAATTTACCGTATTAAAAGGACTTTTTCAGTGGACTCAGAGGAAGTCTACCCTTTTAGATACCGCCCCCTCAGAAAAACATTATAATTTATGAAAAAATCAGATAAGCCAAACATTCCAATGAGCCTATGAAAAAGCATCATAGTCTCATTTCCATGGCTTATAATGTTTTTCTGAGGGAACATAGTTTGTA
>JAVBPB010000115.1:0-8300 GCA_031549965.1 Mobilisporobacter sp.
GTTACTATTGCTTTTTCTTCACCAACTAAGATATTTAATAAAGAAGATTTACCTGCATTTGGTTTTCCAACAATAACAGTATTAATTCCTTCTTTTAACATTTTTCCATTTTCAGCAGAATCAATTAACTTTTTTGTTTCCTTTAGTAATTGTTCATTTTTAGAAGATAATTCTTCTATATATCCATCTAAGCTTATATGCTCTGGGTCATCTAAGGCTGATTCAATAAATGCTATTTCATAAATAATTCTATCTCTTAAACTTTTAACAGCATTTGATACCGAACCCTTTAGCTGATGAACAGAGCTTTTTAAGGCATATTCATTTTTTGAATGAATGATATCCATAACAGCTTCTGCTTTTGATAAGTCAATTCTTCCATTTAAAAAAGCACGTTTTGTAAATTCACCAGGCTCAGCTAATCTTGCTCCTGCTTTTATTACTTCTTCTAAAATACGGTGCATCATTAATACACCACCATGACAATTTATTTCTATGGTATCCTCTGTAGTATATGTTTTAGGCGCCTTCATAACAACAACCATAACTTCATCTACAAATTCTTCCTGATTATCCACAAGAAACCCATAATGAATGGTATGGCTATCCACATTACAAAGTTTTTTATTCCCATTTTTTGAACGGTAAAGCTTATCTACAATTTTAATTGCTTCATATCCACTAACACGAATAATTCCAATACCTGAATCAGACATTGCCGTAGCAATCGCTGCTATTGTATCTGTTTTCATTTTGGCACCCTTTCATATTTCTCAAAATTTAAAATATGCACGGTATTTCTACCGTGCACTAATTATTTTATCATTTTTTTAATGTAACTACAACTCTTCTAAAAGGTTCATCGCCTTCACTGTGAGTAGTAACATATTTATCATTTTGTAATGCAGAATGAATAATACGTCTTTCATATGGATTCATAGGTTCTAAAGAAACAGCTCTTTTTGTTCTCTTTACTTTATAAGAAATATTTTTAGCTAAGTTTTCAAGAGTTTCTTTTCTTCTATCTCTATAGTTTTCAGTATCAACTCTTACTCTTATATAGTTTTCTTTTTCTTTGTTTACAACTAATGAAACTAAATACTGTAAAGAATCAAGAGTTTGTCCTCTCTTACCAATGAGTAGGCCCATCTCATCACCACTTAAATCAATATCCATGTTGTTTTCAGCTTCATCATACTTAACATCTACGACTACTGTCATATTCATAGCTTCAAAAACATCATTTAAAAAGATTTTTGCACTATCCTCTACAGAAGATTTTACTCTAGCCTTAATGACTGCAGCCTTTGAACCAATTCCTAAAAATCCTGATGAACCCTCTTCTACAATTATATAATCTAATTTATCACTTGTAACTGTTAATTTTTGACATGCTATTGTAATAGCATCATCCACGGTTTTTGCAGCAATATCAATATAATCCATTACATTTTCCTCCACCATATCTTATTTATTGTTACGTTCGTTAAAATCTTTTACCATATTTGCTTTGTCAAATAAACTTCCTGATTTAGCACTTCCAGAATTTATTTTTGCTTCTGGACTACTTACAGAATTTGCTTTTTCAGCAGCTTCTTTTGCTTTTTGAGTATAAATTTCTTTGGTATTAATACTTTTTGTACTCATAGCAGCATACTCAGCATACTTCTTTTGCTTTTCTTGTATCTGAACTGCTTTCTTAGAACTCTTTTCTTTATTTTTCTCAATAATCTCATTCAAATCAATCTTATCAATATGCTTATTAATAATAATCTGTTGAATAGATCTTACTACAGAACCAGCAATCCAATATAGACCCATACCTGCTGGTAATGTATAACAGAAGAATGCTGACATAATTGGCATCATCATATTCATGGTCTTCATAGAAGAAGCCATTGTTGAAGCCTGATCATTTGCATTAGGATTTGCTTCCTGCTGAGGCATTAGCTTAACGTTAATCCACTGTGTTACAGCAGATAAAACAGGAATTGCAAATGCTGCTACTACCATCAACCATGCACCTGCTGCAATAGCTTCATTTACCATGAATGATGGTGAATTTCCCATGTTTAAAAATAAAAAATCATTATATTTATTTAATGTTTCTGCTGTTTCTGTTACTGTTTCTGCTAAACTTGGAAACTGTGTAGTAATACTTGCTATTTCAGCAGAAGAAGCTTTATTTAGTACATCAATTATTGTATTTTGAACATATACAGTATTTCCATTTGTAAATGCTTCATTAGTAAATTGTTTTGCATACATACCTGCACTATTGAGTGACTGTATAAAATCAGTTCCACCTTCAGTACTAATAATTTTATCTACTAATGGTAAAAAAGCTTCTCTTATTTTTCCTACATATGCAGGCATTGCATTAATTACTTTATATAGAGATAATAAAATAGGCATCTGAATAATTAATTGAACACAACTACCTGTTGGAGATACTCCATACTTTGCATAAACAGCCTGTGTTTCTGCATTCATCTGCATAGCAGAATCATTATCTTTTCTATTTTTGTATTTTGCTTGAATTGCCTGTAGTTCAGGATTCATCTTTGCAGATAATTTTGAGAACTTCTGTTGCTTAATTGTTAAAGGTAACATCAATAAATATATTACAATTGTAAATAAAATAATTGATAAACCAACATTAGGTTTACCAATAAAGTCAAGGATATTGAAAATTCCTTCCATTATATAACCTAATAATTTAGCAATAAAACCTAATAGGAACGTATTACTCTGTGTTAACACAACCATGTTCATTACATTTCTCCATTCTTACTGAAAATTATGGGACAGGATCGTACCCACCTTTAGAAAACGGATTACATCTTAAAATTCTCCATATAGCAAGTAAACCTCCCTTAAAAGCACCATATTTTTCTATAGCTTCCAGTCCATATTGGGAACACGTAGGAACATATGGACATTTTGTACTTTTTAAAGGAGATAGATACTTTCTATAAAATTTTATTATAGTAATAAATATTTTCTTCATATATTCTATTAAATACCAAAATTACTTCATTTACCATTAAAAATCTATAAACATTTTAATAAAAATAGACTTTAATAATCTGATGAAGTTTTGTTAGATGTAAAAGTGCTCCCTCTACTTCAACATAACCTACAGTAGCAGCACTTGGTCTCGCAATGATTACTATATCCAAACCACTATTGAATATATTTTCATGTAATCTATAACTTTCTCTTATCAGTCTTGTAACGCGATGTCTTACAACACTATTTCCTACTTTTTTACTTACACTAATTCCAACCCTATTAATACCTAAGCCATTTTCCTTTATATACATTATTAGGTATTTATTCGCATAAGATTTCCCATACTTATAAACAAATTGAAATTGGTGATTTTTTTTTAGTGACTCTGAAAATTTCATAATTAAAATACTCCTAATCTTTCAGAGAAAAAAAGGTCACATTACTGTGACCTATGCTGATAATTTCTTTCTTCCTTTTAAACGTCTTGCTGCTAATACTTTTCTTCCGCCTGGTGTACTCATTCTTGCTCTAAATCCGTGTACTTTAGATCTTGATCTCTTTTTTGGCTGAAATGTCATCTTCATTGAAAAGCACCTCCTTCTTTTATAACCTTAATCTATATAAGGTAAACTAATATGTCTTGTTACAAGCATAAAAAACATGCCTTCTATTTCGGAAAATAGCATATTGATTGTACTTAAAAAAAAGAACAATGTCAAGCAAAAATACGTATTTTAGGCATTCTTTTAATAAAAAAAATATTTTTTTAAAGTTATCCACATAAAAATATCGAAAAAACAATTTACATAAGTATATCCACACTATGTGAATAATTTGTGGATAATATTATTTTTATTGTGAATCATATGTGTAAAATACGTTTATAAATAGTAATTTTGCCTTAAAATATATATTTATAATTTTATTAACTTATCCACATAAAGTGGTTGCTGTTTTATATAATATGTAAACTTATAAACCTATTTATCAACAATTTGTGGATAACTTGTGCGTTAAGTTCCATTTGAAATATTTATATATTTATATTAATATATAGTAGAGATAATTTCGTTAATAAAAATTTAAGGTTTTTCTTCTTATATATAATAAAGTAGTGCCTAACTAAATAGGCAGAAAGGTTTTTATATGGATATAATTAAATCACAATGGGATAATATAAAAGATACTGTCAGAAGGGAATATAATCTTACTGATATATCTTACAATACTTGGATAGAGCCATTGGAACTTCATAGTGTAAAGGATGCAAATGTCTATATCATTATTCCAACAGATAAGGCAAGTGCATTTAGTTATATTTCAATTAAATATAAAACCTTTTTTCAAGTAACCATATCAGAAATGTTTAATGAAAATTATGATATTACATTTATATTAGAAAAAGATACAACATCATTAGAAAATAATGGTACTGATATTTCTGTACATACACCTGTTTTCAATATTAATTATGAAAATGCAAATCTTAATCCAAAATATAAGTTTGATACCTTTGTTGTTGGTAGTAATAATAAATTTGCTCATTCAGCTTCTTTAGCTGTTGCAGAATCTCCAGGTGAAGCATATAACCCTCTTTATTTATATGGAGGAGCTGGTTTAGGAAAAACTCACCTTATGCATTCCATCGGACATTTTGTTTTAGAACAAGATTCTAATAAAAAGGTTCTTTATGTCACTTCAGAAGAGTTTACAAATGAAGTTATTGAATCTATTCGTAGTGGTAATGCTGCTGCAATGACAAAGCTTCGTGATAAATATAGAACTGTTGATGTACTCATGGTCGATGATGTTCAATTTATAATAGGAAAAGAAAGTACACAGGAAGAATTCTTTCATACCTTTAATGTATTACATGCTGCTGGTAAGCAAATTATCCTTTCCTCTGATAAACCACCTAAAGAAATGGAAACTCTTGATGAACGTTTTCGTTCTCGATTTGAATGGGGTCTTATTGCTGATATTCAAGCACCAGATTATGAAACAAGAATGGCTATTTTACGTAAAAATGCAGAAAACTGTGATCGTAAAATAGATGAAGAAATCATTAAATACATAGCAACTAATATTAAATCTAATATCAGAGAGTTAGAAGGTGCCTTTAATAAAATTCTTGCCTTTATTAAATTAAATAATATTAATAACTCTGATCTATCTGTTCAGGTTGCTGAAGAAGCTTTAAAAGATATTATTTATCCAGACAAGCCAAAGGAAATAACACCTCAGCTTATTATTAATGTAGTTTCTGAACACTTTGGAGTTAATCCAGAAGATATTACCTCCAAAAAACGTAATTCTGAATTTGTTCTTCCAAGACAGGTAGTTATGTATTTAAGTAGAACTCTTACAGCAACATCACTTCAAAATATAGGTAAGCTACTTGGTAAAAAAGACCATACTACCATTATTCATGGTGTTGAAAAAATAACAAAGGAATTAGAAAATAATGAAGATTTAAGAAATAAAGTTGATACCATTAAGAAGAAAATTAACCCTTCTTAATCCACATCATTATGTGAATTTCTTGTTAAAAACAAAACATTAAGTGTGAATAACTTTTTAACTTAACTTTTTAATAATTTTACCTATGTGAATAACTTTAACTTTATCCATAAGTTATTCTGAATTATTAACATGGTTTTGCTATCATTTTTAATTGAAAAATGCTATAATAGAAAAGGTTTTACACATATCAACAACCCTTATTATTAAGATTACTAATTTTTTTATATATTATATTATTATTTGGATTATTTTTTTACTTATTTAGAACGAAGGGAGTTATACACAAATGAAATTAGTATGTTCAAAATCCAATTTATTAAATGGTGTTCAAATTGTATCCAAAGCAGTTCCTAGTAAAACAACTATGTCTATATTAGAATGTATTCTTATTGATGCAACAAAAGGATCTATTAAACTTACAGCTAATGATATGGAATTAGGAATTGAAACAATTATAGAAGGTGACATTATTGAAAAAGGTATTATTGCAATTGATGCAAAGATATTCTTAGAGATTGTTCGTAAGCTACCAGATAGCTTTATAACAGTGGAAACAGATTCATCTTATAAAATGACTATTACTTGTGAAAAAGCTAAATTTAATATTATTGGTAAGTCAGGAGAAGATTTTTCTTATTTACCAAATATTGAAAAAGAAGATTATATATCAATTTCACAGTTCACATTAAAAGAAGTTATTAGACAAACAATATTTTCTATTGCTGATAATGATAACAATAAGTTAATGACTGGTGAACTATTTGATATCAGTGGAAATGAATTAAGAGTAGTATCTTTAGACGGTCATAGAATTTCTATAAGAAAAATTGAATTAAGAGATTCTTATGATGCAAAGAAAGTAGTAGTACCGGGTAAAACTTTAAATGAAATAAGTAAGATTTTACAAGGTGATACAGATAAATTTGTGAATATATTTATTACACAAAAACATATTGTATTTGAATTTGATAATACAGTAGTAGTTTCTAGGTTAATTGAAGGTGAGTATTTTAAGATTGATCAGATGCTTTCTAGTGACTATGAAACAAAAGTAAGAATAAGCAAAAAAGAATTATTAAGCTGTATTGATAGAGCAACTCTCCTCGTAAAAGAAGGGGATAAAAAGCCTATTATTATAAATATCATTGATGGTAGTATGGAATTGAAAATTAATTCTATTGTTGGTAGCATGAATGAAGAAATTGATATTGATAAACAGGGTAAAGATTTAATGATAGGATTTAATCCTAAATTCTTAATAGATGCTCTTCGTGTTATTGATGATGAAGAAATTGATGTTTATCTAGTAAATCCAAAGGCACCTTGTTTTATTAAAGATGCAGATGAAAAATACACATATTTAATTTTACCTGTTAATTTTACAACAGTTAATTAAGTAATTAGGAATATTAAGGAAAAATATGGAAATAATTAAATTAAGAGAAGATTATATTAAACTTGGTCAAGCATTAAAAGCTGCTGGATTAGTAGGATCAGGTATGGATGCAAAATTAGTTATACAAGATGGACTAGTTAAGGTAAATGGCAAGATAGAAACCCAACGAGGAAAAAAACTTGTTGATGGGGATATTGTAGATTTTGATGGGGAACAAATCAAAATAGAAGGATAAAAACCTATGATTATCAAATCAATAGAACTTGCTGATTATAGAAATTACGATTTTCTAACTTTGCAGTTCGATAAAGGAACTAATATTTTATATGGGGATAATGCCCAAGGTAAAACAAATATTTTAGAAGCAATTTATGTAGCTGCTACAACAAAGTCACATAAAGGTAGTAAAGACAAAGATATAATAAATTTTGAAAAAGATGAAGCTCATATAAGAACATATCTTGAAAAGGATGGTCTTGAAACCAAAGTAGATATGCATCTTCGAAAAAGTAAATCTAAAGGTATTGCTATTGATGGACAAAAGATTAAAAAGGCAGCAGATTTATTAGGACTTTGTAATGTAGTTTTATTTTCTCCAGAGGACTTGAGTATTATTAAAAATGGTCCATCTGAAAGAAGAAGATTTGTAGATATGGAATTATGTCAATTAGATAGTTTTTATCTATATAATCTAAATAACTACAACAAGATAGTGAATCAAAGAAATGTATTATTAAAAGATATTTATATGAATCCCGGACTTAGAGAAACTTTAAATATCTGGGATTCTCAACTTGTGTCCTTTGGTAGTAAAGTAATTGAAAGAAGAAAAATATTTGTAGAACAGATTAATGAAATTATATATGGCATACATAAAAAGTTATCTGGCGACAAAGAAGAAATATATATAAAATATGAACCTGATGTTTTAATGGAATCTTTTGAAACTAAATTGAAAATTAATCAAGAGAAGGATATTAAGTTAAAACAAACAACTGTAGGTCCACATAGAGATGATTTTTCTTTTTTAGTTGGTGATATAGATATTCGAAAGTTTGGGTCTCAAGGACAGCAAAGAACAGCTGCACTTTCTTTAAAATTATCTGAAATAGAGCTAGTTAAAAAAATTACAAAAGATACTCCAATACTTTTATTAGATGATGTTTTATCGGAATTAGATAGTAATAGACAAAACTATTTATTAAATAGTATAGGTGATATTCAGACCATTATTACATGTACCGGATTAGAGGAATTTGTAAATAATAGATTTGAAATAAATAAAATATTTAAAGTTTCTAATGGTTATGTAAAAAATGAAAATTAAAGTTTTTTCTTCTAAAGAATGGAGGAATCATGAATAATA
>JAVBPB010000121.1:0-17716 GCA_031549965.1 Mobilisporobacter sp.
ATTACTAAATTGTAAATATGACAATAAGGAGGATATTGCTGTGGACCCATTAAAAAATATACATATGTCAGCAGAAGAAGATAAAAACCTTCTTCAAGAACTTAATGATTGTGGTGCTAATGTACAGGCTGGTATTAAGAGATTAAATAGCAGTAAAATTTATGAGAAAATTGTGCTAAAATTTTTGAATGATAAAAGTTATGACAACATAATAGAAAATATAAACTCAGGTGATTTTGAGTCTGCCACTAAGGCTGCTCATGATTTGAAAGGCGTCTCTGGTAATCTGTCATTAGATAATCTCTATAATATTATATTGCCTATTTTTAACGCTCTACGTGATGATGATATTGATAAGGTAAATGAATTGCTTCCTGAATTAACTAAGCAGTATAGTATTGTTTTTGATATTCTTAAAAAATATTCTTAATGGAGATTAAAGTTTTGAGGTAAAGCTTTATCTTTTGTTGTAAAAGGTTTTATTGACCCAAATTCAAAATGCTGATATAATTAATTTATTATTTTAACACTAACATTATGGTTAGGATTTTTAACATTATATTACATTTTGAAAGGTTTAAAAATGAAAAAATCGACTCTTTTACATTTGATAATTTTATTTTCAATAATTTTAATTATCCAAAATTACCTTATTATATTTGCTGTTCATGGAATGACAGGGGATGCAAGTGTAGTAAACTATTCTGGTTTTGTCAGAGGTGCTACACAAAAACTTGTTAAGCTAGAAATGTCCTCCATTACAAATGATCCTTTAATAAATCAAATTGATAATTATTTATTAGGATTAGCTGGTTGTGAAAATGATTATGATATACCTTATATGGATGACAAAACTTTTCAGCACACTCTATTAGAGTTATCTATTACATGGACTCAATTAAAACAAGTAATTTACGATTATCGTAATGGTAGTGTTAAAGAAGATACGTTACTTGAATTAAGTGAAAAACATTTTGCTATTGCAAATGAGATGGTTCATGATGCTGAATTATTTTCTGCACACAAGTTAATTCAAACTGAAACACTTATCAGAGTTGGTCTTATTTCACTAACATTTATAATGATATTTGCTGTGATAATTGGGCATTTATTTAGACGTTCTGAAAAAGAACATCTTTTTCAGCTTACTAGTAAAAATAAAGAATTGGAAGTAGCCGTTAAAAATGCAGAACAAGCAAGTAAATCAAAAAGTATTTTCTTTTCAAATATGTCCCATGAAATAAGAACTCCTTTAAATGGAATAATTGGAATGACCTCTGTTGCTAATGAAAATTTAGCTGACATGATAAAGGTTAAACATTGCCTTAATCATATATCTATAACCTCCAATCATCTTCTGGGCTTAATTAATGAAATACTAGACATGGCTAAAATAGAAAGTGGTAAGTTTACTCTTAATAATTCTGAGTTTTACCTGATTGATTTTATGGAGAATTTAGCTTCTATTATTAATTCTTCTAAGGCAAGTGAGCAAGAGTTTATTGTGGATTATAGTAATATTGAAAACAAATATTTAATTGGCGATTTTATTAGATTAAATCAAGTTCTAATAAATATCTTGTCAAATTCAATTAAATTCACCCCCAATGATGGTAAAATAGGAATTACTCTGCATGAAATGACTTCCCACAAGGACAATTTTACCCATTTGCAATTTAAATGCTATGATAGTGGCATTGGTATGTCAGAAGAATTCAAAAACAAATTGTTTGATACCTTTACCAGAGAAAATGATTTTAGAATTAATAAAGCCGAGGGAACTGGTCTTGGAATGTTTATAACAAAAAGCATTATAGATGCTATGGAAGGTAATATAAAGGTTGAAAGTCAAAAGGAAAAAGGCAGTACTTTTATTATAGATGTTGAATTTGAAATTGGCAAAGAACCTATGAGTAAACAAGAAGAACTTTTACAATATGATTTTTCCCATATAAACATATTACTTGTTGAGGATAATGAGCTTAATGCAGAAATTGTTACGGAACTTTTATCTGACACCAAAGCTAATCTATTTATCGCTGATAACGGTCAGGTGGCAGTTAATATGTTTTTCACTTCTGATGAATCTTTTTATGATATTATTTTAATGGATATACAGATGCCTATAATGAATGGTTATGATGCAACTCTTTTAATCAGAAAATCAAATCGAAAGGACTCATCTACCATTCCTATTATTGCAATGACTGCTAATTCTTTTGAAACAGATATAAAAGAAGCTCTAAATTGTGGAATGAATGCCCATGTTACAAAACCTATTGATTTTAATAATTTAAAAAGTCTAATTAAAAATTATACTAATTAAGAATTAATATTTCCTTAGCTTTTCAACTAATTTACTTATGCTAAGTTCTTCAGGTTAAATAAATTAATTGGAAAAGCTAAGTTAAATGTATTATGTGAACATGAACGGTACTAAATTTTTTTCCTTATCCTTGCATCCAACTTTTAATAAATTTTTAAATTCTTCAAGAGATATATCCCTTGCACCCATGCTTTTTAAATGTTCTGAGTATATCTGACAGTCAATAAATAGAAACTCTTCCTGTTCTAGTCTTTTAGCCAATGTAATTAATGCCAATTTAGAACTATTTGGTTCTTTAGAAAACATACTTTCTCCAAAAAAACATTTTCCTATTACAACTCCATATAATCCACCAACCAACATATCTTCTTTATAAACTTCCACACTCATAGCGTATCCGCATTCATATAGCCTTTGGTAAGCTCTTATTATATCATCCGAGATCCAAGTTCCTTCTTTATCTTCTCTTAGCATTCTGCAATTTTTCATAACACCTAAAAAATCTTTATTAAATGTTACTTTAAGGTCATTTTTTTTAATTATTTTTTTCATTGTTCTTGATACTGCAATTTCTTTTGGAATTATTACACATCTGGGTGCAGGGCACCACCAAAGAATCTCTTCCCCGTGATTAAACCAAGGAAAAATTCCATTCTCATAAGCAAATAGTAATCTTTCCATTGACAAATCCCCGCCTACTGCTAATAATCCATCTTCTTGTGCATATTCCTGATAAGGAAAAGCTATTTCACTTGTTAATTGAAAAATCGGCATACTAATCTCCTAACATAGATATTTAAGCTTAATACTTCTAAATGTTTGATTTCTAATATATATTTTAGCACATAATTACATTATAGACAATTTCCAACGCTTAGTTAACAAATTAAATTTAAGTTCACATAAAGTCTTTTGATTTTTCATTATAACATTGCATACAAAAGTTATAGTTGGAATACCTGCCAGTTTTTCACTTTTTTGATATAAGATCTCTTGAATTTGGAAAGTATTCAAGGAACGATTTTCATCTTCAATCCTAAAATACAAAGGTCTTATATCTCCTATTGTATTAAAAGTTGCTATAGCGTCTATAGGTAAATTTATATATTCCATTAGCTTCACTCTCTCATTCTTCACTCTGTTTAACATCTGCATTCCTCTTTAAAGGTGATTTTCCTTCATGCATATGCTTTATATCAGAATTTAAAAAACTTGCTCTGATTATAGAATTACTGCCGTATTGACTACGGATAATGTCTATTGCTTCATCTAACTTGGATAACTTTAGATTTCTGTCCTGGTCAAAAAGGTTGTATTGATATAGCGTGGTGTCAGAAATTTTGCTTGTATGAACTCCTAACTTACGGATAGGAACTTTATCCCAAACTTCATCAAATAACTTACAAATGTAGCTGTGAATTTCATTGGTACGGTTAGATGGAGAAAGCAAGGTCATTTGATGGGATGTGTGGTTAAAATCATAATCTGTTATTTCTAAAGAGATACATTTGCTGGTTACACCATCGGCTCTAAGTCTGGTACAAACTGTTTCACAAAGGGATAGTAATATTAGCTTTGCAGCCTCCTTATTGTCAACATCATAGGGAATGGTTGTGGAATTACCATACCCTTTGTTTTTTCTGTGACTTCCATCAATTGGAGTTATATCTATTCCATTTGCATAATGGTGGATTAATTCTCCATGCTTTTTTAAATATCTTCTAATAATGGTTATGTCTGTATTGGCTAATTGACCAATTGTGTTAATTCCTAATTGCTTTAATTTTTTTTCTGTTGAGTTTCCTACATAGAATAGATCCCTTATAGGTAGATGCCACATCTTTTTTTTAATTTCATCTGGGTACAAAGTGTGTACCCTGTCTGGCTTTATAAAATCAGAAGCCATCTTTGCTAAAATTTTGTTAGTGGATATTCCTATATTAACTGTAAATCCTAATTCGCTTTTAATCTTGTCCTTTATTATATTAGCTAAAACTATAGGCGTTCCATAAAGGTTTTTTGTTCCCGTCATATCGCAAAATACTTCATCTATGCTATACTGTTCTACTACCGGTGAGTACTGTTGTAATATATTTATAAATGCTTTTGAACACTGCTCATATAGCTCATATCTTGGAGGAACCAAAACTAAGTTGGGGCATTTTTTTAATGCACTTGATATAGTTTCTGCTGTTTGTATCTTATAAGGTTTACATGGAATTGATTTTGCAAGTATAATTCCATGACGTTTTTTTTCATCTCCTCCCACTGCTGAGGGAATTGTTCTTAAATCTATTTTTTCTCCTAAGTGATATAATCTGTAAACTGCTTCCCAGCTTAAAAACGCTGAGTTAACATCAACATGAAATATTAATTGTTCTTCCATCTTTATACCTCTTTGCAAAACAAATGTTCTGATATTATTATACCAGAACATTTGTTTTGTGTAAATGGTAATTACTACTAATCTAAGATAATTTTTCTATAAGTTCCATAGCATCTTCGTATTCGTAGTCTTCAACCATTAAATATAATTTTTCAAGAAGTTGGCTATCAATACCTTCCCATTGCTTTTGTTTTAGTTTCTCTACAATACTGTCACAAACCTGAGCATCAAATTTTGTAAGATTTATTGATAGTTCTTCTAATAGAGCTACTCTTTCCTCAAAACTTCCCACTTCTTTAACATCTTCACTACTTTTAATTTCAAGCTTTGAGGTGATTTTTTGATTAGCTGTTTTACATGCATTAATCAATTCTAAATATAGTTCTTTGTCAGGATTATTCTCTATTAAAGTTTTTTCAAACTCTAAAGCACTTTTATAAATTGTGCTTATAGACAAATTACCTGCACTTCCTTTTAATGTATGAACAAGGCGTTTAGTAGTATCAAAATTTTCTTCTAAAATTGCTTTTTCAAAAGGCATAAGCGGATTTTCATTCAGTCCCTTAGCAAATTTTAATAAGGTACTTATATATTTTTCTTTATTTCCACCAAATCTCGCAACTCCTTCAAAAAAGTTTACTTCTTCAAGAGATAATTCATCAAAGGAATCTGATGATTTTTCATCCAATGCTTCTTCTTGAATTACCATTCTATGAGGTAGGTATTTTATTAATTCAGCATAGAGTTTTTCAAATTCAACAGGTTTTGAAATATGTCCGTTCATTCCTTCTTCTCTACATTTTTCAATTTCATCTTTCATTGCATTTGCTGTCATTGCAACAATTGGAATGTTTTTAAATGGTTTATCTGATTTTCTAATTTCCACTGCTGCCGTATGGCCATCCATTTTCGGCATTAATATATCCATTAAAACTAAGTCAAACTCTTCCACCTCAAGCATTTCTAATGCTTCTAAACCATTATTGGCAATTTTAGGATTGATTCCATATATTGATAATATCCCTTTTGCTACCTCTTGATTTACAACATTATCCTCCGCTAATAATACTTTTGCCTCAGGAAATATAGCATTTAATATTTCCTTTTTATTATCATTCACAATTCCTAAGCTTGCACATATTTTTTTAACAAATTCAGATGGAATAAATGGCTTATCTATTAAATCTACAAAGCCAACTTCTTTAATGTCTATATCTTCGTCAATTAAATGTCTTGTATAGGCGGTTACCATTAGTAGTTTTGGATTAATCTCATTGTAATCCTTAAGCTTTTTAGCAACCTCAATACCTGTCATATCATCCATTAAATAATCTAATATAATTACATCATATGATTGCTTTTTCTCAAATGCTTCTTCAACCTTAGCTAATACATCGCTGCCCTTATTTACATATTCGCTCTTAATGTTTATTGAATCTAAAAGCTCTTTCATAATCTCACAAGCATATACATCATCATCTGCAATTAGTATTCTCTTATCTACTAAACCGCTTACATCTATTGATTCTTCAATTGTTTTAGAATTTTTAATTACTTTAAACGGAAGTATAATAGTTGTTTTTGTTCCCATATTCAGCTTACTTTCCACATAAATTCTGCCACCCATAAGCTCTGTTAATTGTTTTGTAATCGACATGCCAAGACCGGTTCCTGCTGCCCGTGTAGATGATTGATTGAATTGCTCAAACGGAATAAATAGCCTCTTTAGCTGGTCCTCGCTCATTCCATATCCTGTATCGGCAATCTCAAATTTTATCCATACAATTTTTTTATCTTCTGGTTTATATTCATCTGATAATGATACTGATAAAATAATTCTTCCTTCATCCGTAAATTTTGCAGAATTATCAAGAATGTTTTTAAGAACCTGCCAAAGTCTTGTTTTATCATTAAAAACAACCTCTGGTAGACCTTTTTCCATTTTTAGCAGTATCTCTACACGTTTTTTAGTAAGTCTTTGGGTAGCCATTAGTAATGCCCCTGAAATTGCTTCTTCTAATTTAAACTCTTCTTCTATAATATCCAGTTTATGAGCTTCCATTTTAGAAAAATCAAGAATATCATTAACTATTGAAAGCAAAACCTTTGCAGATATGTTTATCTTTTTAAATGTTTCATAAACCTTTCTATCATGCTCTTTTAGCAGTTCTACATCAGATAATCCAATAATTGCATTCATAGGTGTACGTACTTCATGACTCATATTTACTATGAACTGACTTTTTATCTGGTTTGCTTCTTTTTCTTTTTGAGCAGTATTTTTAAGCATTTCGGCTTGCTTTTTCTCAGCGGAAATATCTTGAATAATTACTGTAAGTGCAGGTCTTCCCTTATAAAACATCTTGGTACATACTGTTTTACTATCAAATATTTCCCCATTTGGCAATATATGCTGAACTTCTTCTTCAATAATTTCATCACTCATGTAAACACCTTGAAGATAATTCTCAATAAATTCTAAACTACTTTGTCCGTTAGGCTGAAATTCTGGCATAGCCTTTATTAAGTATTTTTTTTCATCATCTTTATAATAATCACCAAATAAGTTTAGATAAGAAGTATTTCCATAAATAAGTGAAATGTTTTTAGGTTCCATTATAATCATAGGTATTGGCAATGCATCAATAATTCTTTGTAGATCTTCTTGACTTCTTTGATATGAATCTTTTTGTTGCTCGCTCATTTCAATATTCATTCCCCAAAGAATAGTTGCTTCTTCACCTTCGTATTCTGCATTCGCCAAATTAATATGAAAACGATTAGCACTTTCATCCTTTATTTTTAGCCTTACAACTTCATTAGTAACAATACCATCTTCATCTAACTTTTTAAGTATTCTTGCCCTGTCATTAATGTCAAAATAATAATCCTGAATATACTTACCAGAAAATACATCCAAACACTCCATGGCATATTTATTTGTTTCTGCTATTTTACCATCTTTGGTAGCTAATATAAATACTATTGGAGCACTTTCTATTATCTTCTCTAATCTGTTTTTTACTTTTTTAATTACATCATCTTTTCTAATTATTTCTTCTGCTGAATAAAGTTCTTTTTGAGCATCTAATAGTTTTTTATTCTTTTTAGATAAAACCATCATAAAATACACCAGACCAATAATAAGCATTATTCCAAAAAAAGCTACCATCACTGTTAAATAAAATGCTACTGCATTTTCTTCAAAATATGAAAGTTCTTTATTTACTATTTCAGCACCATTAGGCAACTTTTTCTCATTAATATTCCATCTATTTAAAGCATTGTAATCAAAAATCCAATTTGTACTCATTCTGCTATCAAGAGTTTTTTGAATATCTATTTCTATATTTTCTATTTGTTGACCTTCTGAAAGTCTTACAGCTATTTCTCCAATGTATTGACCTTCATTGTATTTATTAATATATTTTCCTCCAATCTCTCCATATCCAAAGGTTGAAGGATTTAGACCAAACATAGGAACATTACAGTTATCACTTAAAAATTTTAAAACCTCTTTTTCAGAATAGTACCTATTTTCAGTATCAATAAGATAATTTCCTGATAAAACCAGTGTATCTTTAGAAAGATCACTCAATTTTTTAGCCAGATGCATTATGGACTCATCTTCATTATATTCTATATTTAAAATATTTGAATATGGCAGAAGATAATTTTCAATTTTATCTTTCCATAACCTTCCATCCTCAAAATAATCATTTAAAATATATAGGTTTTTAGTATTAGGAAACATTTCTAACATTGTCTCTATTGTATCTTCTATTGGAATTTCCTCTCCAATTCCAACAAAATAGTCCTCAAATCCATATTTTTCTTCTTCAATATTATCACCTATTCCATAATAAACTACTGGTATATTTTGAAATTGAACATAATAATATCTTTGTAAAAACTTAAGTGCAGATACATCAGATGCAATAATTACATCAGGAGATCTTTCAATAAAGTCTGTGCGAAGCAAATCAGCATATGCCTCATAACGATTATCTTCTAATTCAATCTTTGAAGTGTTTAAATTTAAGTTATATATTTCATATTCATTATTTTCTAAAATTTTATTATTAATTCCAGATATTAATTTATCCTCTGCATCTAGTTCACCGCTGTAGGAAGAAATGTGCAGAAATATTTTTCTTTTGTCATTACTAACATTAATAGATTGATTAGAAAGAATTATATCACCAATTCCATTTTGTTTTAGTTTATTTAGTTCCTCGGTTAAATCAGGAATTATGTATGCTAAATCTTTATTCACATATGAGTAAACTGGCTGTAAATCTATTTCTCCAATTACCTTTACTCCTTTTGGAACCCAAACATGATAATTCAGAGTTTGAGGAATAATTACCAAATCCAATTGATTCTTTTGAACTAGCTCTAATAATTCAGTCTTACTTTTGCCTCTGTATGCATTTTGGCCTATTTGCTTTAACATCTTTTCAATATGAGGTCTTTGGAATTCATGACCTAAATTATAACCCTTTAAATCTGACCATGTATTAACTTCACCTATATTACTTTCCTCATTTGCATAAACTACAAATCTTATCTTAGTAATTTCAGTAGGAACCCTTATTAGATTATAATATGTTGCTTCTAAATCATCACCTTGTATACCAAGCATATCAAGTTCACCACAGTCAACACTAATTATGGCTGATGTCATTTTTAAGCTTGTAATATTAACCTTATAACCCATATTCTTTAATGCATTATAAAGAAATCTGTCTATGGAATTAGAATCATCAACCCCAACACAGATGTCTATAACTTTATCTTCGCTTTCTTTTGCATTTACTGAAGTAGTAAATAGCATAAAAACAACTATAATTATAAACAATATGCTTATCTTTTTACGTAACACAAATACCCTCCATTCAAATTAAAATTATGATCTATTCAATATCATTTAATTCTTTAAATGCTTCCTGAACTAATTTAAATGTTTCTAAAACTATAGGATCAAAATGTTCCGGCTTTGTACGTCCATCTCCCACTAAGATTATATCAAGTGCTCTATCATGTAAATAAGCTTCTTTATATTCTCTAACACTTGTAAGTGCATCATATATATCTGCCAATGTTACTATCCTTGCTGATAGAGGTATTTCTTCTCCCTTTAATCCTTTTGGATAGCCAGTACCATCAAATTTCTCATGATGAAACTCAGCAATTTCCATAGCCACTTGTAATGTATTAATATCTTCTTGTAACCAATTTTCAGTTTTTCTAAGTATATCTGCACCAAAGGTTGTATGTGTCTTTATTACATCAAATTCTTCATTAGTTAATCTTCCATTTTTTAGCAGTATGGCATCTGGTATACCAACTTTTCCTATATCGTGAAGAGGTGCATATGACACAATGCTGTCTACGTCACTCTTAGTTAGTAATTCAGGATACATCTCATGAATCTTCTCAGCAAGTATCTCTGTATATTTTTGCATTCTCGTAATATGTTTGCCGGTTCCTTTATCTCGGCTTTCTGCCAATAATGACATGCCCATAATAATGGCTTTTCTGGAATCTAATAGTTCTTGTGTTCTTTGTTCAACTAATTTTTCCAATCCATCTCTGTACATTTTGTTATGGATTTGATTTCTTACCTTTATTGATACTATATCAGGATTATATGGTTTTGCAATATAGTCAACTGCTCCCATCTTTAGTCCTTTAGCTTCATTAAACGAACTTGTTTCACTTGTAATAAAAATTACTGGTATGTAAAAATTCTCCTCTCCCTTTTTAAGGGTCTCAAGTACTTCAAAACCATCAATACCTGGCATCACTACGTCTAATAGAATTATATCTGGTCTTATATTTTTCATAAGTTTTAAAGCCATCTCTCCGCTTGTGGCAATATATACCTTATAAAACTCATCTAAAATTCCCCTTAAGCAATCTATATTTTCCTTACTGTCATCAACTATCAACACTGAATTTTTAATCTGCATACATAATCCTTTCTATATTCGACTCGTTAATAAATACCATTAATACAGTATAACACATAATTTATCATTTGTTAACTAAATTTTTATATAATGGTTTAGTTTTTATTACACTAAAATTGTTGTATATCGAGTAGAAGGTAGAAAATCGTAATACAATCACATAATAGAAAAAAGGCTTGTGGATACTGATGCAGTTTAGAATCCATAAGCCTTATATTTATTAAAAAAGTTGTTCTTTCAGCATTTCTGGCTTTACCAAAAAACTAAATTAAATTCTCCGGATTCAAAACCTTAAGCTCATCAATTACAAACTTCCCATCTTTCCTTATTAATACATCATCAAACCATATTTCTCCCCCTCCATATTCTGGTGTTTGAATGCACACCAAATCCCAATGAATAGCTGAACTATTACCGTTTGGAGCTTCGTCATAACAATTCCCAGGAGTAAAATGAAATGATCCCATTATTTTTTCATCAAATAAAGTATCCTTCATTGGATTTAGGATATATGGGTTTACACCTATTGCAAATTCTCCAATATATCTAGCTCCAGAATCGGTGTCAAATACTTTATTTATTCTTTCAGTATCATTTGCTGTAGCTTTTATTATTTTTCCATTTTCAAATTCTAATTTGATGTTTTCATAGGTGAAACCTTGAAAAACTGCCGGAGTATTATATGATAGGATTCCATTTACAGAATTTTTTACAGGGGCAGTATAGACTTCACCATCTGGAATGTTCATGTTACCTGCACATGGTATCGGCGGAATGTCTTTGATGGAGAAAGTTAAATTGGTTCCTTCTCCTATTATCTTTACCTTGTCTGTTTTTTTCATGAGATCCATTAGTGGCTCCATTGCTGTTCTCATCTTTGAGTAGTCAAGGTTACATACATTAAAGTAAAAGTCTTCAAAGGCTTCTAAACTAGAATTAGCAAGCTGTGCCATTGAATCATTTGGATATCTTAAAACTACCCATCTTGTTTTTGGAACTCTTATATGGTGATGAACCGGAGTTGTATACATTCTTTCATATAATTCCATTCTTTCTGATGGTACGTCAGAAAGTTCTGATACGTTGTCACTTCCTCTTACTCCAATATAACAATCCATCTGTGACATTTCTTTTGAATCTAATTCTGCCATTAGTTTTAATTGTTCTTCACTGCAATTTAATAGCATTTCTCTTTGAACTTTAGGATCTGTAAAATGTGGAAATGGCTGTGCTCCTACTTTATATAATTCTTTAATAATTTGTCTTGCTAAATCTTGGGTTTTTATTCCTGTGTAATTAACCCAAACCTTTTCATTTGCTTTAATGTTTAGTGACTGGTTCACTAAATTATAGGCAAGTTTTTTTATTCTTTCGTCCATGTTTTAATTCCCTTCTGTTTTTAATGTTATATTTAAAGCTTATTCCATCCCAGTAGTATTGGAGCGGAATAGGTTTTTAAACTATCTAATATAGCTTACGAAAGTGTTTCCCATTTTTTCAAATGTTTTACTTCCATCATTTAAGCCTATTTTAAAGCTTGAATCGGTTTTAGGATTAATTATTGTAATATTGTACTCATCATAACCAACAATTAATACCCATGTATTGTCATCATATTTAGCCATTACCATTGAACCATTGCTTAAGAAGTTTAACACTTCATCCAATGAAGAGCCTTTTAGTACAATTGCCTTATTATTTAAATATCTATTTAAAGTATTTTTTATTGGTTCATCTAAATTAATAATTTCATTAATATCTGAATTTATGGCTTCGAAATCTAATATCATCTTTATACATGCATTAATTGTTGATATATTGCCTTCAGCCTTTACTATTGGAATTGTATTTAAATAATGACTAGAGGTCTTTCCTCCTCTTTCCCATATTAGCTGTTGTGTATTATTAACTACTACCCCAACATTTTCATTTGCCGTTTTTATTGCTTGTGAAGGGTTGTCATAAGATTTATACATTCTTCCATATGCATATACAAAATATCTTTCTGAATTATCCATATTTTCATCAATTTTAATTTGAGTGTTTTCATTAGTCAATAAAAACTTTGCCTCTAGTTTAGCTGGTATAGCTGAAATAACAATATTAGCAGGAAATGAAAGGTATAACTCATTTAAGTTATATTCACTATATCTAACGGCAGTCGTAATATCTTTTGTTTCCTTATTTGGCATTGTTGCTATATAGTCTTCATCTATAACTTTATAAACTGCTTCGTTGCCATTTAATTCTTTTGTAGCACGGTTTAAATTAATCATATTATCTGATATATTAGTATCTAATATATATATATTATCTTTTTCATATGTTTTTACTTCTATATTTTGATTATCTAAAATGCATATCTTATACATTGGAAATAAAATATTTCCTTCTTTTGAAGCCTTTACTTCATCCTTTCTGGCTACACCATATGCAAAATCCGTCCCTATAAAACCTATTGGTTTTATTCTCTCTCCTTCATTTGATTTAATACTAAAACTTTCAGAATTTAATAAATTAATAATAATTAATTCATCTGTATCATCAGATATAGTTTCTAAAATTATATTCTGATTATCTTTAGAAACTATAAAATTATTATTATTAATATTATTTCCAACTTCACTTAAAACCTTTGCAGATAGGTTATAAGAATATATTATAGTTCCAAGCTTAAGATAGACTACATTATCTCCATTATAGTAAAAAAGACTTTCAACATCCTCTTTTAGTAACTCATAAGGCTTATTTACAGGAATATAAGCTCTTTCAATTATTTTATTTTCCTCTTTTATAAATTGATATAAAACAATACCTACTCTGCCTTCATATTTATCTCGATTCATATAGCCATAAACTATAAAGTTTATATTTCCAAGATCATCCATACTTAATATTTTAATATCGTGCTGGTCATAATTATCTCTAACATAATCACTTTTATCCTGCAAAAATGAAAATATTTTTGTACATGTATTTGTTTCATTTTCATATAGCCATAATTGCCTTTGTCTTATAAATGATACCTTTTTATTGTTTGAAGAGGATAAAAAATTTAAATTGTTATCATCGGTTATTCCTATTTTTAATTCACCTCTTGAAACAGATGTTAAATCGCTATTAAATACTTCCTCCATACTTCTTTCATAGTTTAAAAGAAACATTCTGTTTTCTGTCCAGCGAACTCTAAAAAATTCACTAACATAATAAAATTCAGTAATATTATTATTGTTTGTAGATAACATATATTTAAATTCTATTGAGGCTGTTGACTGGTTTATTTCTTTTATAGTTGTCATTACTTCCCCTGCCACAACAGGATTCATGTTTGAGAAACTTACCAAATCAAAACTTGAGTGAATATTTACATGTGAAAGAGTTTCATTTGACATACTCTTATCTGGCTCTAAGTATTTGATAACTTCATCTGCTTTTGTTTTATCTAAAATATTTTCATGAAACTGAGCAGCAAAATCTAATTTTTCTTTTGTATGAACATTACTTATTTCTTTTATTCTGGTAAAATAATTTATTTTGTTCCCATCATTTGTAATTGCTACTATTTTTAAAACATATTCCTTTTCTTTTTCTAATTCTGACTTTATACTGATTATTGCTTCTTTATGATCATTTTTTTTACTAAGTGCACTGATAGAACCTGAATCAATTTTCTTTTGTTCATCTAATGTTAATACTTCATAGGTTATTTTTTTTACTTTATTTTTATATTCGTCTATTTGTATAGTAACATGTTTATCATTATCTAAAGGCGTTATTGAATCACGAATTAGGCTTTCTCCCATTTTTCCAAAATAACCATGTAGACAATTAATTTTTTCATTATCCATCAAAATATATATTACAGGAATGGATGGTTCTGACATTGTGCTTATTGTTTCTTTAATAGCCGCATCGTTTGTACTTGTCGCCACTGACTTACTAAAAAAGTATACAACGGCAACTATAAATACAATTGGCAATATTATTAGTCTATATCTTTTTTTCCTCATTAATTTTTCCTTTCCAGTTACTATATATTGTTTCATTAATTATATTAAATTTTGTTATTTTAATAGTTCTTCTAATTTAGGGTGTAGATTAAGACTTTTTACGCATAAGTCATAATCATCACTATCCAATATAATATTGTTTGTACGCACAGCCCTGATTAATATATTTTTAGGTGTATGTTCCATATCCACAAACTCCAATATCTGAGTCTTATATCCTTTTTTTTCTAATAATTCAGCCCTAAGAGCATCTGTTACTAATGCTGCTATTCTTTCTTTAATTAATCCATATTTTAATACAGATTCTAATTCATTTGATTTTATTTGATTATTTAATTCATGTTGACAGCATGGCACACATAAAATAACCTTAGCTCCCCATTTCACTGCCTTTGCCAATGCATAATCAGTTGCCACATCACATGCATGAAGTGTTACCACCATATCTACTTCATTTAACTGATTGAAACTTTCGATATTCCCTTTTTCAAAGTGAAGACTGCAAAACCCATACTTATCTTTTAGCTTATTGCACTGATTAATAACATCTTCCTTCAAATCTAAACCAATTACCCTTATATTACGTTTTGCAATATATTTCAAGTAATAATACATAGCAAAAGTCAAGTATGATTTCCCACATCCGAAATCAATAATAGTTAATTCTTTATCTGAATCAAGATTTGGTAAAATATCTTGAATAAATTCTAAATATCTGTTGATTTGCTTAAACTTATCATATTTTGATTTAATAATGTTACCTTCCTTTGACATGACGCCTAAATCAATTAAAAATTCCAAAGGTCTGCCTTCTTCTAAAATGTACTCTTTTTTTCTATTATGATTTAAATTAATAATCTTATCATTTAAATCTACAGCTTTCTCCTTTACCGTAGCTCTTTTGTTTTTACTAATAAGTATTGTAACTTGTTTTTGCTTTGAACTTATTTGAGCCTGCTTAAAAACATCGAACCAATTACTAATATTATTTAATATCTCTTCTTTGGTACAATTCTTATGAAAAACTTGTTCCCTTATATATTCTGTAACCTGAAATAATAAATTATCTTTTAATATTATTGGTCTAATTTTAATCTTTTTTATATTATCTTTAATTCTAGGATTACTTATTACAATCTCAATTAAATCCTGATTTATTATACTATCAAATATATTATATAAATTATCCATCATTTTCCTCTTTCTAATTACTTATCTACATTTAATTTTACAAACATCACAAATCAAATTTATGAAGTGCTACTAATATATTTTAAATGATTTTTATATTTTTTTCTACTAAATATTTATTTTATCACTATTTCTTTTATTTATCATATAATAATACTATAATAAGTTCAAGGAGAATAATCATGATTTATAAACAAGATTATAATGATAAAAATAATCATCGTAATGACGACAATTCTAAATCTGACAAAAAAACAAATCATGCTATGCCTATGCCTTTTCCTATGCCCCAAAAACCTATGAATTTCCCTATACCTCCAAAACCTATGCCTTTTCCTATGCCAAAACCTATGCCAAGGCCTATTTTTCCTTTACCTTATCCCCAAATGGGTTACATGCCAAATTCATCACAATCTTCTCAAATGCCATATACCATGTCAGTTTCTTCAAATTACCAAGACATACTTCTTCCTGCCAGTTCATTTAATACTTACAATAATTTTGACGAAGTTGAAGAAGATATTGATTACATGAAAACTATGTATCCCGATGTCATAAAAAAGGTTTTAGTAATTGTAGAGGATGAATGTGATAAGTTAGAATTTGATGGAAGCTGTATGTTTGACCAATATCCTGACAAAATTAGTGTCAATAGAATTGCAGACACTATCTTTGCAAAAGTAAAACACTTAGACTCATCAATTGAAGCTAATGAATTAGAAGCCAAAAGCTGTGACCCATATGGGCACTGTGATGACAGACCAAACTGGTTAAGAAATGTTGTTGACATCTTATTATTTAATGAAATGCACCACCGACGCAGACGCAGACATGGTAGAAAAAGATGGATTTATTAATTTATACTAACCCATATATAAGACATTAAATGTATCAGACGGCTCAACAATTAAAATATTGAGCCGTCTAATATTTAATAGTCTGAATTAATTATTGGAGTTGACAAATACAAAACAGTCTTATCCTTCTTTTCATCATAAGCCAATACCATATGAACATTAATTCTCTTATTATTACTTGTAACATAATCATTTATTAATCCTGTATAAGCATATACTGTATACAATTCCTCTGTTTTATCATCAATAACAACCTGAGCTTGTAATATCTTCAAAAGTTTATTAAAAATCAACTCTTTTTCCTCAATAGTAAGTTTTCCATCATAATTTCCTGAAAAATTAAGAATAATTTCCTGCTCTTTCAAATTTAAAGACTTAAGCTGTGATTCAATCAATTTTTTATAGATAATTACAGAATCGGAATTTCCATTCAAAGTTAAATTAACCAATATATGTTGCTCAAATATACCTAATTTTTTATTATCTTCCGGATAAATAGTTACAATCTTAATAATTGTAGTTGCATTCTTAGACCTTTTAGTTAAGGTAGTCTCCATATTCTCCCCAGCAAAAGTTGTCTCCAAAGTATACTTATCATCTAGTCCAAGTGATTTTGCAATATTCTTAATTATTGTTTCCTTCTCACTTTCGCTAATAAATAAATTACCCAAATCCCCCCACACATCAATACTACTTTCCAAAACATCCGACTGGGTACTATTAAATGCATCTATTACAATATCATCCTTAGTAAAAATCTCATTAACTACAATCTGTGACAAAGCTACTATCCATAAAATTCCTACAATATAAATTGTCCTCTTCTTCATAATTGACCTCCATTTTGCATATTCCATTAATTATATTTTTAGCAAAAATCTGGAAATTATTCATGGTGCAGAAATTTTTTATTGTGGTGACTTTTTGTGGATCGCAAACGGAACTTTGCCTTTTTAGTCTTTCTACTCCAT
>JAVBPB010000008.1:0-46970 GCA_031549965.1 Mobilisporobacter sp.
ATACAGACATTGGTATGAAAAAGGCTTTAACCCCTTGAAACATAATATATAAAATATCTGGTTTTTTAAATCTATAGCATATCTTTTTTCATTTTGATTTTTCTGTTGACAAATATTAGTGCAGTGTATATACTGTACATAGTGATATTTACAGTATATACACTGATTGGTGCTTAATGCCTATATTGCTGTTAGAAAATAATTTTGGGAGGAATTATTATGGATGCATTGTTGGAGATATCTCATTTGAGTAAGGAGATTAAGGGTTTTAGATTGGAGGATATTGATTTTTGTCTGGAGTCAGGTTATATTATGGGATTGGTTGGTTTAGGCGGAGCTGGTAAGACTACTTTGATTAATATTTTACTTGGATTGTATAAAATGGATTCGGGTTATGTTAAGATTGGTGGGTATGATTTGGTGACTCAGACTAAAAAGGCTAAAGATTTAGTTGGATTTGTGTTGGAGAAAAACCCCTTTCAGGAGGAATTATCAGCAATAAGTAATGCTAAATTGTATGGTGGCTTTTATTCTAATTGGAGTCAGGAAATTTTTGAAAAGTATTTGAAGATTTTTGAGGTAAATGGTAATAAACCTTTGAAGAAATTATCTAAAGGTACAATTTTGAAATTTCAGTTGGCTTTTGCACTTTCTCATGAAGCTAGGCTTTTTATAATGGATGAACCAGTGGCAGGACTTGATCCGGTATTTAGAAGAGAGTTAAGAGATATAATGTCGGAATTAATATATGATGGTAGTAAAAGCATTATTTTTTCTACTAATGTTATTGATGAGTTTGAAAAGATTATGGATTATTATACTTTACTTATGGATGGAAAACAAATTTTTTCTAAAAATAAGGAAGATATTTTGGAAGAATTTAAGCTGATTAAAGGAAGTGGAAATCAAATTAATGCTATTCCTAAAAAAATGGTTGTTGGTATGAAACATTTAGATAATATATCATATGCATTGGTAAATACTAATGAGGAATTGCCTAAAATCAAGTATGAGGTTACGATACCTTCTATAGAGGATATACTATTTTATTTAACTAATAAAGGATTATAATTTACAAATAAAAAATAAAGGAGAGTAAGATGAAAAAAAATTCTATTTTTAAAAAAGTTTGGGATATTGTATTTCCTGTAATAATTTATTTTTCGATTTCTGTAATAACGGCGTTTGTAGCAATGATTGGTATGACGGTTAAGATTGTTATGGAGAAAAATGAGATATATGATTCTTCAGCTTCTGATAATCTTGAACTTGTTGAAGAGGTTATGAGTAGTTATACTAATAATGTACTTATTCTTACATTAATTTCAGCATTAATATCTTTACCTGTATTGTATTATTTATACAAGAGTGATTTTAAGAAGCTATTTGCTAATGAGAAATATAAAGTAATTCCATATGTTAATTATGTTTATGTTGCTATAGTTGCCATTTTTGGTTCAATTACCTTTAATACATTAATAAGTTTTAGTAATTTAATTAATTTTTTTCCGGGATATAATGAGGTGGCTGAGTTTTTGTATGATGAAAGTCTGCTAGTTCAGATATTGGGAGTTGCAATAGTAATTCCCATTGTTGAAGAATTGATATTTAGAGGATTGATTTTTAAAAGAATGAGTACGTATGCTAAGACTTCAACGGCTGTCATTATTTCCAGTTTAATATTTGCAGTTTATCATTTTAATGTGGTTCAAGGAATATATGCATTTTTAGTTGGAATAATTTTTGCTATTGTGTATGACAGGTATAATAATTTATTGGCTCCATGCCTTGCTCATATTGCTGCTAATGGTACGTCAGTATTTTTAAGTGAAACAGGATTGTATGAAAGTATTTATTCAAGTGTGATTATGGCAATATTATTTACTATATTATCAGTTGTTATTTTTGTATATTCCTTTAGATGGATACTTAAAAATGTAAAAAAAGAGAGAATTAATATTGAATTTGTGGAAGAGATTAAACAATTTAATGAATAGCGGGCGGTGGTGTTTATATGAGTGGTAAGATATTAAAATTTACATTAAATGAATTGATGCTTGATATAAAAACTTATAATTTTTTAAAAGCTATAATGACTATTATATGTATGGGATTTATTTTATTCTTATATGTTAAAGATGCAGATATGACATATGGTTATTTATATATTGTATTTTGGGGGGCATTCTGCTTTGCCCCTAAAATACACAAATCAATATTTATTCTGCCACTAGAACAATCAGTGTAAGAATAAAGTTGAAAACACATTGATGATTATATTTGTAATATTTGTTTTTTTGTATCATGAAATTCAAGAAGAATATAAAATTGTTGCTTTAATTGTTTTTTATTTTGGAAGTGTTTCTATTATACTTAGAGAGTTTAAAAAATTAGAGAGAAAGTTAGATTATGAGTCTGTTGTTAAGATAAATAATGATGATATGTAGTGTATGTTTAAATATAAATTAAAAAGATTGGGGATGAAAATATGCTGAAACTATTTTACTATGAATTAATTTTGGATTTGAAAAAAAATTACATTTTATTATTAATTTGGTCTTTTTTGATCTTCTCTATTATTAAAAATGATGATATAGCGGCAACTGCTTTTATATTTATTTCTATACCATATTGGATAAGTTGGATATTGCAGTCTAAAGTACATAAATTAATTTATATTTTGCCAATGGAAAAAGAAATGGTTAAGAATTATATCCTGAGTAAAAGCTTTATTATTACATTGTTTAATTTAATTTTATGTACTATTTTATTGGTTGTTGTATATTTTGCACACGGGTATAAAGTAAGTCAAATATTATTTTTTGCAGTGTCGTGTTTAGTGCCAATGCTTATTATATCAAATTATTTGAATGTAATGATGTATTTTCAGGGGAAAGTAATATTTCAGATACTTTTTTTTATTAACGTGTCATTTGTATGGCTTTATAGTTTTAACTTTGAATTTCAGGTGAATAAAGTTACAATCAGAGCAGTTACAATTAATTATATATTATCAATTATACTCAATATAGCATATAGGAAAAAGTTGAAGGAGATGGATTTTGGATATGAGGATAATAAAAATGATTTAAAGAAAGAAGTGGGTAAATGAATATAAAAATTTCTTCAACAAGTAATGTAGCTATATATGAGCAAATAGTCAGAGAAATTAAAACTGCAATAATAAACCATGATATAGGAATAGATGATCCGTTACCCTCTATAAGACAACTTGCAAAGGATCTGCAAATAAGTGTTATTACAACCAAAAGATCATATGAGGAACTTGAAAAGGAAGGATTAATTTATTCAAAAGCAGGTAAGGGATTTTACGTTTGTAAGCAAAATACAGAGCTTTTAAAGGAGAAGAAAATAAAAATGATTGAAGAGCATATTTTAGAAGTGATTAAGGAATGTGTGGAAGCGGGGCTTACATTAGAAGATATAAAAGATATAGTTGAAGTATTATACCAGGAGAAGGGGTAGAAATATGAGTACTTTACTAAATGTTGAAAATTTGTCTAAGAATTTTTCGGGGTTTAGATTAAATAATATAAGCTTTAAATTAGAAGAAGGTTTCTTAATGGGATTCATTGGAAGAAATGGTTCAGGCAAAACTACAGTTATGAAACTTATTATAAATGCTATGGGTAGAAATTTCGGAAAAATTGAAATTAATGGATTTGATAATGTATTGGAAGAAGAAAGAGTTAAAAATCAAGTGGGATTTATTATGGATACTTGTCCTTTTTTTCTAAATAGAACGCTAGAAGATAATGGAGTAATATTTGGAAATTTATATGAAGATTATAATCATACCACCTTTCTAAAAAATTTATTACGGTTTAAATTAAGAAAAGATCAGCTTTTATCTGAATTATCAAAAGGTATGGAGATTAAATTTCAGTTAGCTTTTGCCATTTCACATAATCCAAGACTTTTGATTATGGATGAACCAACGGGAGGTCTTGATCCCATTTTTAGAAGAGAATTTTTAAGTATTTTACAAGAACTTATGTTAGATGAAAAGATTGGTATTTTACTTTCAACACATATTACAAGAGAGCTTGATCAGATAGCAGATTATGTTACACTAATTGACAAAGGCAATTTGATATTTTCAATAAGTAAAGAAGAACTTTTTGAAAGGTATAAGCTTATTAAAGGGAATAAAGAGGAACTAAGTAATATTCCTAAAGAGATTATAAGGGGAATTAAAACTCATTCCTTTGGATTTGAAGCTTTAGTTGAAGTAAATAGAAATATGGATTTAATGAATCAAGGTGTTATAGTTGAAAGGCCAATATTAGAAGATATTATGTATTATCTGACCAAAAGTAATTAAGGAGTGACAAGATGAAAAAGATGCTTGATTTTGATTTGCTCAAATTGAAAAATGATTTTACAAATATAAGCCTAATAGTTACATCTGAAATTTTTTATTTGTTAATAATAGCTATAAGCTTTGTGCTTAATATAAAAGTTTCTTACTATGCAATGGTTATATTAAGTATTATTATGACCACATCCATAATGTATAAATTAATTTTATCTTTAGAAGAAAAGAGATTTGAGTTGATTTATGAAAAAATTATATATTATCCCATATTTAAAAAATATTTTTTCAAAAGCAAATTATTAATTATGTTTTATTTTATGGTATTTCAAAATTTATATTTAAGTTTTTGCTTAGCCATAGGCACAGCAATTAATGGGGAAAAATTAGAACTAAAAAAGTGGTTAATAAGTATTATTATTACGTGTATTTCAATTTTATCTACAAGTGGACTAATAATCTTGCTATCAGGAAAAACTAAAAATGCATTGTTTGTGTCTATGTTTACTTTGAGTATTATGGTTGTTTCAATAGAGTATATAAACAGTCTGGTATTAATAAACCCTATATATAGTATATTTATATTATTAATATCCATTATAGTTTATATTTTATTTTATCCGGCTACTATTTGGTTACAAAAATATTTGTTATAGTTTTTAACTATAACAATCTATTGGTTTTAACTAATTTACAATAACTAAAATTCATGATACTATCAGAATATCCTATAAAATATATGGGGTTAAGAAGATTATCAGGAGGTAGTATTATGAGTAAAAAGTCATATGAAAATAGAAAGTTTAGATTTGAAACATTACAATTACATGTAGGGCAGGAACATCCCGACCCTGTTACAGATGCAAGAGCGGTTCCGATTTATCAAACATCATCATATGTTTTCAAAAATTGTGAACATGCGACAAACAGATTTAATCTTAGCGAAGCTGGGAATATATATGGAAGACTTACTAATCCAACAGAGGATGCATTTGAAAAAAGAATATCAGTACTTGAAGGAGGAGTGGCAGCTCTTGCAGTAGCTTCAGGAGCAGCAGCCATTGCTTATACATTTCAAAACTTAGCACAAAACGGTGATCATATAGTATCAGCTAAAAACATATATGGAGGAACATACAATTTACTTGCACATACCCTTTATCAGTATGGTATAACTTCTACATTTGTTGATCCATTTAACTATGAAGAAATTAGCTTAGCGATTAAGGATAATACAAAAGCATTATTTATAGAAACCCTTGGAAATCCCAATTCAGATGTAGTTGATATTGAAAAGCTGGCTTCAATAGCTCATTTACATAACATTCCTCTTATAGTAGACAATACATTTGCCACTCCGTACTTAGTAAGACCAATTGAATATGGTGCAGATATTGTTATACACTCAGCCACAAAGTTTATTGGTGGTCATGGAACAACTATAGGTGGAGTTATTATTGATAGTGGTAAATTTAACTGGGAGGAAAGTGGTAAATTTTCATCCCTTGTAGAACCAAATAAAAGTTATCATGGTGTAAGTTTTACTAAGGCTGCTGGCTCTGCTGCATTTGTAACTAAAATAAGAGCAATACTTCTTAGGGATATGGGAGCAACTCTGTCGCCAATTCATGCTTTTATATTCCTTCAAGGTCTTGAAACCTTATCACTTAGGGTAGAAAGGCATGTTGAGAATGCTTTAAAGGTTGTAGAATATTTAAAAAACCATCCAAAGGTTGAAAATGTAAATCATCCATCAGTATCTAAGGATTTAAATCAACGAAAGCTATATGAAAAATATTTCCCTAATGGAGGTGGGTCAATCTTTACTTTTGAAATTAAGGGAGATGACCAAAAGGCGAAGGATTTTATAGATAATCTGGAATTATTCTCCCTGCTTGCCAATGTAGCAGACGTAAAATCCTTGGTAATTCATCCAGCATCTACAACACACTCACAGTTAACAAATGAGGAGCTTAAGGGTCAAGGGATTAAGCCTAATACTATAAGGCTTTCTATTGGCACAGAAAATATTAATGATATTATTGAGGATTTAGAGGAAGCCTTTAAGGTTGTGTAAATGATTCTTTGTTTTTAGGTTTTAATAATGAATTTTTCTAAGTGGGTGAGAATATGACTTTACAACAGTTAAGGTATGTGTCAGTAATAGCAAAGACGGGGTCTATGAATGAGGCTGCTAAGAGACTTTTTGTTTCACAGCCAAGTTTATCGGGGGCTATTAAGGAATTGGAAAATGAATTGAATATTAGCATTTTCATAAGGAATACCAAAGGGGTTATTCTTACTCCTGAAGGGGAAGATTTTTTGGTTTATGCCCGTCAGGTTTTAAATCAGGTGGAATTGCTTGAAGAAAAATTTTTAGATGGAGGGAATGTTAAGAAAAAGTTTGGAGTTTCAACCCAACATTATTCTTTTGCAGTCAAAGCTTTTGTGGAAATGGTTAAAGGGTTTGATATGAGCGAATATGAATTTGCTATACGTGAAACAAGAACTTACGATATTATCAGAGATGTTAGCAGTGGTAAAAGTGAGATTGGGATACTGTATATTAATGATTTTAATGAAAAAGTGTTGAATAAATTATTTAAGGAATACCAGTTGGAATTTCATAAGCTTTTTCAGTGTAAGGGATATGTGTATATGTGGAAAGGTCATCCCCTTGCCAACAGTAAGAAAATATATATGAATGAACTTATAGAATATCCATGTCTTTCTTTTGAACAAGGGGATAATAATTCATTTTATTTTGCAGAAGAAATTCTTAGTACCTATGATTATAAAAAAACTATTAAGGCGTGTGACAGGGCAACTATGTTAAATCTTATGGTTGGGTTGAATGCTTATACTTTATGTTCTGGGATTATATGTGAAGAATTAAATGGTGGAGAATATAGGACTATTCCCTTAGATGAAGATGTATTTATGGATATTGGATATGTAAAAAGAAATAATATTCCTATTAGTAACATTGGGGAAATATATATTGAAGAAATTAAAAAGTATGTAGAGGGTTTGTTGTAGTTTGTTGCAAATAAGTTAGTTATATAATTAAAGGTGATACCAACAATTAATGGATTTTTCGTAAATTGTTGGTATTACTTTATTAATAATTATTTTTTGTGAACTCTTTTATAGATCAATATTCCAACATATATAAAAACAGGAATTATAATTGTTGAATAAAGAGATGCCATAAATAAGTTTTTAAAGAATTCACTTTGAATTATAGCGGATATAAATGTTATCAGATAGAGTGATAACAATAAAGCTACACCTATTAATGCAAATACTCTTTTGACTTTTGTATTCATTTTTACCTCCTCATTTTAATTAAAAATCTTGTAGTAATTCCTTATCTGGAATCAAATCATCTTACCTAATATAATGACTGTCATGTTCCTTTTTAAATCTTCTATAAACCACAGATATTAAAAAGCTAATAAGCAAAACAATAAAAACAATCAGTAAAGCACAATGCATAAAAAATTCTTCTGGAAGAATATTAATAACAGGATCGAGAACAGGATCAAAAATCCAATAATCATTATTAAAAAACAGTTTATGAAAAATAACAAAAGTCTGATCAAAATTAACAAGTATAGCCAAAGCAACAACTAAAGGTATTACAACTGAAGTAATGGAAATCATGCGTAAAAATTTAAACTGCCTGTACAAAATTTTATCCATTATATTAAATAGTGTAATAATACCACATATCAAAGCAATTACATAAAAAATAGAAAAAATATCCTTAGTTTCTTCAAAATGAATCCTTCCAGATTCAGACATATTAAGTGAAGGAAATTTAAGTTCACCTTTATAAAAAGGGGAGCAATAATCAATCAATGCATTATAATTAGAAAGTATAGTTTCTTTACTAAAACCAGAAGATTTAGGAATATCCAAAATATTAATATCAGCATAATAAAGGGGTCTAAAATTAATTGTAAAAATAACCGCAATAGAAATAATAAAGAGTGTGTCAAAAATACTTAAAATAATATCAACAACTATATGATTTTGACCATTACGTCTTCTTCTCATTATTAAACTCCTTTCAAATTTTAAAAGAATTATCATTTGTTTAACTATAAAAATTGTATAACACAATCCTAATAAATGCAACAAATTTTTGCTTAATTTATCACAAACTAAACTCACCCTTGAAATATACAAAAAAATAGTGTAAAGTAATTATGTAAAGATTCTGTATAACTGGCGGATTAATGGGACAACCCATAGGAAGTACAGGACCATAAGCCGACCGCCTGGGCATCAATTATCAATCACCTAGAAGAATTGGAGGAAGAAAATGAGAGCATTAATCAGCGTATCAGACAAAACAGGAATTGTAGAATTTGCCAAAAATTTGGTAAACTTAGGAATTGAAATTATTTCTACAGGTGGAACGTACAATAAGTTAAAAGAAGAAGGGGTAAAGGCAATTGAAATATCCGAACTAACAGGATTTCCAGAGTGCTTAGACGGAAGAGTAAAGACGTTACATCCAATAGTACATGCAGGATTACTTGCAATGAGAAGTAAACCAGAACATATGAAGCAACTAACAGACTTAAATATAGAAACAATAGATATAGTTGTTGTAAATCTATATCCATTTAAAGCAACTATTTTAAAAGATGGTGTAACAAGAGATGAAGCAGTAGAAAACATTGATATTGGTGGGCCAACCATGCTTCGTTCAGCCGCAAAAAACTATCAGGACGTAGCAGTAGTGGTAGACCCTAGAGATTATGAAACAGTATTAAATGAATTAAAAGATAAAAAAGAAGTTTCAATAGATACTAAGTTTTATTTAATGCAAAAAGTATTTATGCACACATCAAATTACGATACTATGATAGCAGATTACCTAAAGAAGGAAAGAAAAGACTATTCCCTTCCAGAAACACTTACAATGACATTTGAAAAAGTACAGGATATGAGATATGGTGAAAATCCACATCAAAAGGCAGCATTCTACAGAGAAATCGGTAAATTAAAAGGTTCAATAGCAGACGCCTTACAGCTTAATGGAAAAGAATTATCATTTAATAACATTAACGATACAAACGGAGCATTAGAACTTTTAAAAGAATTTACAGAACCTACAGTAGTAGCTTGTAAGCATGGCAATCCATGTGGTGTGGGAAGTGCAGACAATATATATGATGCATGGCAAAAGGCTTATCTTGCAGATAAAACTTCAATTTTTGGTGGAATTGTTGTTGTTAACAGAGAAGTAACCAAAGAGATGGCAAATGAAATGAAAGACATTTTCCTTGAGGTAATTGTAGCTCCTGCATATGAAGAGGAAGCACTTAATGTATTAAAGACTAAGAAAAATGTAAGAGTATTAGAGCTTAAAGACATTGAAGTACCACAATCAAAAGAAGCATATGATCTTAAAAAGGTTAATGGCGGCTTAATAGTTCAAACAATAGACAGTGAACTTTTAGCAGAAGAAGAATTAAAAGTAGTAACAGACAGAAAACCAACTGAGACTGAAATGGAAGATTTATTATTTGGTTGGAAGGTTGTTAAATTTGTAAAATCTAATGGTATAGCTTTAGCTAAAAACAAACAGTCAGTAGGTATTGGGCCAGGACAGGTAAACCGTGTATGGGCTACAAAGCAAAGTATAGAACACGGTAAAGAATTAATCAGCGAAGATATTACAAAAGGTGCAGTACTTGCATCAGATGCTTTCTTCCCATTTGATGATTGTGTTGAAGCAGCACATGTAGCAGGAATTACAGCTATTATCCAACCAGGTGGTTCAGTACGTGATCAGGATTCAATAGATAAATGCAACCAATACGGTATAGCTATGGTATTTACAAATATGAGACATTTTAAACACTAAAATATGATTTAAAAATAAAGAGTTTGCCAAGCAAACTCTTTATTTTTAAATATTTATTATACCTAAATGTTCAAGGAGTATCTTAATACCCATTAAAATTAAAATAATTCCTCCGCTAAATTCAGCCTTTGACTTATATTTAATACCAAAAGTATGACCGATTTTCACTCCAATTGCTGAAAGAATAAAGGTGACAACACCTATAAAAATTACAGCCGGAACAATACTTACCTTTAAAAATGCAAAAGACACGCCTACAGCTAAGGCATCAATACTAGTAGCAATAGCAAGGGGAAACATTTTTTTAAAAGAAACTTCATTTTGAACTGATTCATTTGATACTTCTAATTCTTCTTTTTCAAGGCTTTCTTTAATCATCTTTCCACCAATAATAGCAAGTAGAATAAATGCAATCCAATGGTCAAAGGCAACAATTTTATTTGCAAACTGTGATCCAAGTAAATATCCAATTAGTGGCATCATACCCTGAAAAAATCCAAAGTACAATCCAACTATAAGTGCCGTTTTAAGATTAATTTTTTTAATAGATAATCCTCTGCAAATAGAAACAGCAAATGCGTCCATAGATAAACCAACTGCAATAATTAACAATTCTAAAAAATTCATTAATTTTCCTCCTTTGATAAATAAAAAGACTCAATTATAGCAGGATAGCTATAATGAGTCTCATTGTTTAAGACGAACCAGACTTTTAAGTCAGTATGTTGATTCGCCACGTTTACACGCTAATTACTCCCTCATTTAAAAATAATGGAATATTTAATTCTATAAGAAATTATATGTAAATGTTGAAAAAAAGTCAAGAAAGAATGCCATTATAAAGTATAATAAGCCCTCTCCCATGGAGTCGAGAGACTAAAAGCAAAGCGTCTGTAGAACAAAAAACCTTAAGTTAGCAAGATTGGCAGTGAATAGTAACATTTTATGGAAGAATATTTCCCGCGGCAGTATATATGCCATACCATTCTTCACGAGTTAAATAAATATCAGTCGCCTTAATACAATCTTTCAATCTTTCAACATTAGTAGTTCCGATAATAGGCTGCATTTTTGCAGGATGCCTTAATAAATAAGCAATTGCAATTGTAGTATTGGTTACTTTATATTTATCAGCAATTTCATCAATTTTTTTGTTTAGAATAGGAAACTTATCATTATTCAAAAATACACCTTCAAAAAATCCATACTGAAATGGAGACCAAGGCTGAATAGTAATATCATTTAATCTGCAAAAATTCAAAATACTTCCATCACGGTTAATAGCAGATTCATTAAGCATGTTTACATTAAGATCGTTTGATATCATGGTTGAATTTGTAATACTTAATTGCAATTGATTTGCAACAATAGGCTGCTTTAAGTATTTTTGCAAGAGCTGAATCATCATAGGATTTTGATTAGAAACTCCAAAATGGCGTACCTTACCGCTACTTTCCAATTGATCAAAAGCCTCAGCAATTTCCTCAGGTTCAAACAAAGCATCCGGTCTGTGTAAAAGTAATACATCCAAATACTCAGTCTTAAGCCTTCTTAAAATATTATCAACCGACCAAAGAATATGTTCTTTAGAAAAATCAAACATACCATCTCTAATACCACACTTAGATTGTAAAATAATTTTTTCACGAATGGTATTATTCATATTGATAGCCTTTGAAAAAATCTCTTCACAGGTACCTCCACCATAAATATCCGCATGATCAAAAAAGTTAGCACCTAAATCAATTGCAGTATTAATTAAATTTTCTGTTTCGGACAAACTTATGTTATTAATTCTCATACATCCAACCGAAAGAGTCGGTACTGTTAAATTGGATTTACCAAGTTGTATGGTTTTCATATAAAAGCCTCCTTTTAATTATCTATAATATTGTTTTATTATTTTATTACAAAATCTATATATCAGCTTAGCTCAATAAACCAAATATCCCCAAGATAAGATAACAAAGACTTTTAAAAGCCTTATTATTCTATCTTGGGGAAGTAGAAATAAAAAACAAACGTCTTGTTAAAAATTACATATTCATCAAATCGACCAATTTTAAAGGCTCAATATATTCCCCATTTTTATATGCACGCATATTCCCTCCAGAAATCTCGTCAATAAGTATAACATCACCTTTTCCATTAATTCTGCCATACTCAAACTTAATATCATAAAGATCAATATCTCTTTGCTTTAACTCATCTTTAATAAAAGAAGCAATCTTTTTAGTTAAATCTTTAATAACTTCATATTCTTCTTCGGTTAATATACCAAGCATAGCAAGTGCATCCTTAGTGATAGGAGGATCTTCTCTGTCGTCATCTTTTAAGGTTACCTCAACAAAGGCATCCAAGTCTTGTCCTTCACTAGCATATTTTCCATAGCGTCTTAAAAAGCTTCCAACAGCTTTATATCGACATATAACTTCTAATCCTTTTCCAAAAACAGTTGCTGGTTTTACTTCTAATGTATTATCATCAATATTAGCATTAACATAGTGGGTTGGAATCCCTTTTTCTTCTAATTTTTCATAAAAATACTTTGTTAATCTAAGACCAGCATTGCCTACTCCTTCAATGGACAAACCAACAGTATTAGCACCAGGATCAAAAACACCATTTTCTCCGGTTACGTCATCCTTGAATTTAAGCAGATAATTGCCATTATCAAGTGAATATACATCTTTTGTTTTTCCTACATATACTTCTTTCAAAACTGTCACCCTTTCTGTTTTTAAGTAGATTATTGGTAATTGTATTTAAGAATCAAACATAAATATTATATACTAATTTGTCGGGGTTGAATAGTTTTTTTTTACAAATTTTAAAATTTATGGAAATAATACAATTATAAATGTCTTACAACCAATAATTTTATTGCAGTTGCATATAGTTGTATGTTATACTAAATAAAAAATTTTAAGGTGGATGTATTATGGAGGGAAAGTTTATTGAAATAAAAGAATATACAGAGGAAGGCTATAAACCGGTTATAGATTTTGAAAGTTGGAGGGTTGCAGTTTTAAATTATTGCGATGAACTGCTTCCAGAAGAGATTACAAATATACAAAAACATGATGAATCGGATGAAGCATTTATTTTGTTAAGTGGTAAATGTATTTTGTTTATTTATGATGAACACTCAGATAAAATTCTGGGATACGATATGGTGCCTAAAAAAATATATAATATTAAAAAATCTACATATCATACACATACTTTAACAAAGGATGCGATGGTTTTAATCGTGGAAAATCAGAATACATCAGATGATAATTCACCCAAGCTTCTAACACGTCCTGAGTGGAGAGAACAATTTATTCGGATAACTGGTGAGCTTTGGAAATAATAAAAAGCAGTTTTAAGAAAATGTATTTTACTTTCTTAAAACTGCTTTTAATATTAGATAAAATGAGCAGAAATGCCTTAAAAAATTAATCTTCCTGAGGTTTTAATTCTTCTAATTTACTCATCCAAAGACCTAATAATACGCCTAATATACATACAATTACACAAACAAGCCCACCAAGACTTAAATAATTATAATTAGGAATAATTATAGTTGTTGAAGCAAAAACAACTCCTAAAATGAAATGATGCATTATAGAGTATGCTTTTCTAAAAATGAAATCCATCAATTTAGACAGTGATAAAACACAAATCACAGCTCCAATTCCAAGAGGTATAATTATTGAAAAATCCAGACTTTTAATACCATCAGTCATAGGTTTATACATATTTAAGTACATTAAAAAATTTGAAGGACTAAGTCCTGGTACAATTAATCCAAGAGCAAAGATTACACCTGCTAAAATCCAAGTACCAAAGTTTAAATCAATTGTTCCGGTAATTAAGCTTTCTGCGTTATATAGTATTAAAAGGAAAACTATTGTTGTTATAACCATAACAATTATATCAACAGTGTTTCTGCCTTTTTTAGCCGCCTGCTTAAAAAGTGCCGGAATTGTTCCTGCTATACAGCCTATAAAAAACCATCTAAGCTGTGCGTCGGATTTGTCTAAAAGGAAACTAAGCACAATAGAAAGTAGAAATATCCCAAATACTGCTCCAAGTCCTACCGGAAATAAAAATAAAAAGTTCTTTTTAAAATCTTTTGTTAAATTAGCCAAAAAAGATATTATTCGTTCGTATATGCCAAAGATAGCAGCTAAAGCACCTCCACTGACTCCCGGAATAATTGCACCGGAACCAATAAATATACCTTTTACAAATCGTAATATCCAATCTAACATTTTCTTATCTTTCACATCAAACCTCCTGTTACATTCTTATTGGTTTTAAATTATAGCATATTAAAGGAAGGGCTGCAATGAAAAAAATATTAAATTTATGTATTTGAGAGCATTAATACTTGTATATTTTTGGCATCCATATAGTCCGTTTTTAATAAGCGAGTTCTTAATAGTAAGAATAGAATCCCTACATAAGGGATTTCATTGGTTTTTTAATGATTCCATAAATTGTTTTTTCTCATAATATAATCATCCATAAAATAGCTATTTCCTATATCGATTTTAACAGAATCACATATTTTAAAACCTAATTTTTCATACGCAACAATTGAATTTATATTTTGTTTGTTAACAGTAAGGTAAATATATTCAACTGGGTCGAAAGAAGAGATTGCATGTGTAAATAACATTTTACCAATGCCCATTTTTCTACAGTCATTATGTACATAAAGTTTGCTTAAAAAAATGCAATTATCTTCTAATTTAATCCCACAGTACCCCAGAGGCTTATTGTCTGCATAGGCTATATAATAATTCAAAGTATTATTTACTATTTCTGAGTTAATTTTATCATAACTATGGAAAGTCTCTAGCATATATTCAACCTGATCTTGTCCAATTATTGGAGTATAGTGACTTGTCCATATTTCTTTTGCAAGTATTGAAATAATTTTAGCATGGTCGCTGTTTTGTGCTTTAACAATATTTGGCATATCATGGCTCCTTTAAATTAATTTTAGTTTTCATTTAAAACTATTTTAACATCTTTTATTGCAGTAATGCTGTTTTTTGTTACCTCACATTCCAATGCTAATAAGTTGACACCTGTATTTCTGGCATTAATTAATTCCTCATTAAATTCTTTATGTGTTTTAATGTTAGGTGTAAAATATAGAACATTACTCATTTGTATTATAAAAACTACATATGCTTCGTAGCCGTTGGCTATTGAGCTACTCAGTTCCTTTAAGTGTTTAATGCCACGCTTTGTTGGAGCATCTGGAAACATAACTATATTTTCTTCCTCAAGTGTAACACCTTTAACTTCAATAAATATTTTTTTATTATCAGCTTCTACGTAAAAATCAAAGCGGGAGGATTTGTATGTGCATTCAGGTTTTACTTTAGTTATATTTTTAAATAAGTTTCCATTTAGAAGCCATTCATGAAAAACTTTATTGGGGATCTGGCTGTCCATGTTAATTAGTCTTTGTCCTTTATATACGGAAATTAAATCGTATTTTGTTTTTCGGTCAGGGTTATCAGATTCCTGAACATAGATTTGAGCATTGTTTGTTAATAATTCTTTGCATCTACCAGTGTTTTTAATGTGACATTCTTTAATTTTTTCTTCTATTTCAATGTTGGCAATGAACCGGTTTGGTCTTGATATAAATTTTGCCTGTTTTATATTTTTGTAGTTCATAATTCTCCTTTGGGGTTTTGTTTATTTATATCATGGTTTTTGAGGATAGTCAAGGATGTGATATAAGTGCAAGACTACAGAATGATTCAAGAAGGACAGTTAAATTTTAAAGTATTATATAAATAATTTAAAGTCTATTAAAAATTATTTGACATTATCTATGTATATGGAAGAGTTGATTGAGTATTAAAATGTATTGACAGAATTATATGTTTATTGTAAACTTAATAAAATTAATTATGTCAGGAGATGGTGTAATGGATTATTATAAAGATGAAATTATTTATATTCGTATGATGAAGGAAGAGGATATAGATTATTTTACAAATTGTTTTTTGGATCTGAAATGGGGCAATAGAAGAAATGTTTTAAAGGAGTATTTTAGTGAACAAAAATTGTTAAAGCGTAATGTTTTAGTAGCGGAGTATAATGGAAGTCCAGTGGGTTACATAACCTTAGTATACAATGCACAAGTAGGACCTTTTGCCAAAAAGCAAATACCTGAAATTAAAGATTTTAATGTTTTACCACCATATAGAAAGCTTGGTATAGGCGGTCTGCTTATGGATTGTATAGAAGCTGTAGCTAAAGACAAGAGTAGCTATGTCACTTTAGGAGTGGGAATGAACAAGGATTATGGCTCTGCTCAAAGAATGTATGTTAAGCGTGGATATATTCCTGATGGTTCAGGGCTTTGGTATGGAAATAAGAATTTAATGCCTTATGAAAACTGCCAAAATGATGATGACCTTAATTTGTATTTTATAAAGCAGTTGACAGAAAATTAAAATGGGATGGTGCAAAATAAAAAAGGATATTGAGGAGGCAAAAAATTGTGTTGTTTCAGGTTCATTTTGTGGATGGGGTGACATTTTTATACCATATTTTACTCATGTTATTTATATCAATGCACCTACAAATTTAAGGATTGAGAGATTAAACAGGAGTGCAAAGTCATATACATACATTAAAAAAGATTTTAAATTAAAAAGTATAAGAGCAGGTTGATGTAATGAGTGAGTATTGGGATTTATATAATGAAAATAAAGAAAAGCTTAATGAAGTTTGTGCAAGAGGAGAAATAATTAAATCGGGTAAATATCATATTAGTGTTGAGGTTTGGATTGTAAACAGCAAAGGACAAATCCTTTTGACCCAGCGTCATCCCAAAAAGAGTTTTCCTTATTTATGGGAAAGTGCAGGTGGAGCAGTTTTAATGGGTGAATCTGTTATTGATGGTGCAATAAGGGAACTTTTTGAAGAAATAGGAATTAATATAAATTCCAATGAATTAATTTTGCTTGGAAGTACCAAAAGTGTTAATACCTTTATTGATAGTTTTTTATGTATAAGAGATATTTCACTTACCCAGTTAAGATTGTCACCTAATGAAGTGATCGCAGCAAAATGGGTGGATTATCAAGAATATATAGCAATGGTACAACAGAATCTGGTTGTTCCTATTGTAAATGAGAGATTTAAGATATATAAGAACAATATAGTTAATAATTGATAACTAAAATCAATTGATGCAATCATTTGTAGAAATAAAAAATAGCATCGTAAACTTTGGGCACGCAGATGCTATTTTTATTTTTTATCTATTTAGTACAAAGAATAAATATGATTAATAATTGTTAAAATTACCATTGTAATTATATGCATCGCCCTCATCCATAAAACTAGAGGAAATTATAAGTATATGCATCCAATGCCTTTTATTTTGACATTTTCGTGCAATATGTAGTATCCTAAATTTCCGAACTGAGAGGTAAATACTCATTTAAAACGGCATATAATTTATCTATATCAACTGGTTTAGGAATGTGAGCATTCATGCCTTCTTGAAAACATGCTTCAACTTGTTCCTTAATGGTATTAGCTGTCATGGCAATAATAGGAATATTCTTATATGGTTTATTAGAATTACGAATCATAACAGTTGTTTGGTGACCATCCAAATATGGCATTTGAATATCCATCAATATTAAATCATATGTTTTTATCTCTAAAGCTTCCAACACTTCTTTTCCATTATTAGCAATATCCGGAACAATACCGTAAACCTCAAGCATACCACAAGCAACATCCTGATTTATCTCGTTATCCTCTGCCAATAATACTTTTGAATCCTGAAAAAAAGGAACATATTCATATTCATAATCATTGCAATTTTCTATTCCTAAAGCCATAGAAATTTGCTCAATAAAGGTGGAAGGTGTAAATGGTTTTTCAATTAAATCTGCAAATCCTGCATTTTTTATTTGATTAAAATCAAATTGTTTTTTATCATGATTGTTGCCCATTAATAATAGAGTACTATCTTGCAAATAAATTGCTAACTTATTTCCAGCAAAGAGACCAGATTCTTTTTCTAAAGAATAATCAATAATAACTAAGTCAAATATTCGTCCAATCTGATGAGCTTCTTGAATTTTTTTAATAGCTGAATTAGTATCTTGCACAATAACACATTCCATATTTGATTTTTCAGCCAGTTCATAGATGGTATTGGCTGAAAGTAAATCAACTATAACCAAAAGAATTCGTTTACCTAAAAGCTTTTTAGTATAATTGCTTTCTCCTAATGTTAATTTATTGTCAGACTTTAAGAATGGAATATTAACAATAATTTTTGTACCAACATTTAATTTACTATTAATTTCAATAGAACCATTCATAAGTTTTACAAGTTGCCTTGTTATTGGCATACCAAGACCTGTACCAGATGTAGTTTCAAAGCTTTTATTAAATTGTTCAAAAGGATTGAATATCATATTAACCTGTTCATCAGACATACCAAGACCAGTATCTTCTATAGTAAAACTTATATGTGATACATTATTGGCAGTATCAGTAGACTTTAAATTAACAGAAAAAATTATATGTCCCTTTTGTGTAAATTTAGTACAATTATCTAAAAGATTTTTAAAAATTTGCCAAACTCTGGTTTTATCTCCAATAAGTGTTTTAGGCACTTCATAATCAGGCTTAAAAACCATAATAACATCTTTACTCTCTAAACGTTGAGAAGACACTAATAAAGCACTTGCAATTGTTTCTTCCAGATCAAAGGATTCAGATACAATTTCTAATTTTTGTGCTTCAATTTTTGAGAAATCTAAAATATCATTAACAATTGAAAGCAGTACTTTAGAGGATTGATTTATCTTTTTAAAAACATTTGAAATGTTTTTTTCATGAGGCTTTGTAAGCTCAACCTCAGTAAGACCAATTACTGCATTCATTGGAGTTCTAATTTCATGACTCATATTAATTAAAAATTGACTTTTAAGTCGGTTTACTTCACGCTCTCTAACAATTTCCCTGCTTAATTGTTCAGCTCGCAATGATTCTTTTAGGGCTTTTTCAAGTTCAAGACTTTTCATACCCATATCTGAAATCATTTGTGCAAAAGTCCACATTAAATTCACAGCAGCTTCAAACTGACGAATTGATATTACAGTGGCTTCTTTAAAGGCACTTGTTGCAAAGTCCTCACTTATATCTACTTCTTTTGCAAATGCCCTGATTTTTTCTTCCGAAACAGTTTGTTCTCTGCATTGACCGCATAACAAAGTGGCAACATGTATACCGCTTACAATAACTGGAGCGGCAGCATCCATTAAACCGCTGCTACGACAGGGAGAATAGACAGGTTGTTTTGTTCGAGCAGCTTCTATTCCTAAATAGGCATCTGACTCTTCACAAAGAATTCGTCCTTTTTCAGTTGTTCTTAATAGTCCGCACAGACGACAAAATCCGCTTGGTTTTGTTATAGGAGTACCATTAGGAGTTGAAAGAACAGAACCTAAGCCAGTGGCACCTGAAAAAAGATCCATCAACTTTTGAAGATATTCAATTTCTAAAAAATCTGTTATCAAAAGTTGCTTGTCGTCATTGTGTATGTTCATTGTAAATTTTCTCCTCTCCACTGTTAATTGCTTACTTTTATTATATCATAGATGGATTAAAAGTTCAAATCGTAATTAATGTATATTAATTTGAAAAAATAACACAAATTGATAAAATTATTTTGGACAAAAAGTTATTTTTTTGTTTTTACAAAAAATATAAACATATTATTAGATTTCTAATTGTATTTTACTAAAAATATAATTATTAGAAGACATTAAGTTACATAAACTATTGAAAAAATCTAATACATTAACTATAATAAAATTATCAAATTAAATAAAAGGAGATAAAAATATGGAATCATTTGATTTTTTAACACAGTATTATGAAAATTACGATGAAGAGGGTAGACTTTTATCACAACATGGAAAAGTTGAATTTTTAACAACTATGCACTATATAGATAAATATTTATCTCCTAACATGAAGATTTTAGAAGTTGGTGCAGGTACAGGTCGTTATTGTCTTAATCTTGCAAAAAGGGGTTATGAAGTAACGGCAGTTGAACTAATTCAACATAATCTTGATGTTTTAAAATCCAAAATTGAGTCGAATGATAAGATTTCTGCTATAAAAGGAAATGCAATAGATTTGTCATTCATAAGTGATAATACATATTATATAACCTTACTTCTTGGACCAATGTACCATCTGTATTCAGAAGAGGAACAGATTAAAGCACTTTCAGAAGCAATAAGGGTTACAAAGAGGGGTGGAATTATATTCGTAGCATATTGTATAAGTGAAGCAAGCATAATAAACTACGGTTTTGTTAAGGGCCATATTTTTGAATTATTTGAAAAGAAGATGATTGATACAGAAAAATTTAAGCCTCTGTCCCAACCAGTTGACCTTTTTCAACTATACAGAAAAGATGAAATTGATACTTTAATGAAAACATTTGATGTAAGCAGATTGCATTATGTTGGAACTGACATGTATACAAACTATATGAGAGAAACCATAGATTCTATGGATGAAGAAACATTTTTATTATATTTGAAATATCATTTTTTTATATGCGAACGTAAAGACTTAATTGGTTTAACACATCATAGTTTAGATGTTTTTATGAAAAAATAAAGCTGAAAGAAAATCAGACAAGATATTCTGAGGCCACTGAAAAAGTCCTTGATTTAGGTTGTGTAAATTTTTCAGATGAATATGAGTGTATATATATCCAATTGTTTGCCTTATCCTCCTTCAGCATGTTTTTTACAAGCCTTTGCAAGCAAAGTCTTGACAAAACATAAACGCTTCGTCGGCCGATCTGCACATTTGGATATATGTACACTTATATTCATCTGAAAAATTAATTTACCGCATTGAAAGGACTTTTTCAGTTGCCTCAATATTCTTCTACAAGTTTTTTGATAGTATCATATTTTTCATAGTACCAGCATTCATAAATTTCGTAATACTTTAAATTTACCAGTGGTCATCTAAGAGTGTCTCTGTGTATTATCTCCAGCCTGTAAGAATACCAACTGTATTAGACAGAACAGTACAGCAAGCTTAGTACAAAATTCTAATTGAACTATAGAGTGGTTAATGATATAATGAAAGTTACATAAATATTTTAACAATTAGGAAAAGAGGAAATAAAATGTATATAAATATCCTTGTAGGTACAAATAGAATTCGATAATATCAAGTGTCCATTTAAAAGCCCTTTTTTAAGGATTTATTTGTTATACGAAAAAATAACCTTCAAGGAGAATATAAAATGAAAATAAATAATAAAATTATAAGACATTACCTTAAAAATGTAATGTTTATAACTGGAACTGTTTATGCTGGAAAATCAACAATGGTAAAAATGCTTTCTGAAAAATATGGATTAATTCACTGTGGTGAAAATTATGACTGTATACCTGACGGAATTCTTAATCCAGAACAATATCCAAACCTATGTTACTTTCAAACAATGAAAGACTGGCAAGAATTTGTTAATAGAACACCGGAAGAATATGAAAAATGGATTTTTTCAAACAAGCAAGAGATGGCAGAGTTTGAAATTGCATTACTAATGCATATATCTAAATCACAGAAAGTTATTGTTGATACTAATCTTCCTCTTGATATACTTCATCAGGTGGCAGATTATAATCAAGTTGCAGTAATGCTATCTCCACAGTCAATGTCAGTTGAACATTTCTTTAACCGTGACGACCCAGATAAAGCATTTGTTAGGGAACAAATAATGAAAGCGGATAATCCTGAAAAAACTATGGAAAATTATCGTACATGCGTTGCAAGGATCAATAGCCAAGAACACTATGATGAATATGCTAATAGTGGATTCTTCACGTTAATTAGAAAAGATACAATAACTGATACAAAGTCGCAAACACTTGAAATTCTTGGGAATCATTTTGGATTAATACTCTGATTTAAATCAGTATTTCAGGAAGAAATTACAAAACGGGGTACTAGTAGGTTAAAGGTGCAGACATCAAGATTGGAAGTAGCTATGAGATAATCATTTATACATTGGTCCATCAGCCCTTGGGTATCATGTTCAAGGGCTGAAAATTTTTGAAAGCAACCTAGTAATAAGTCGAGATAAAGTTTTAATCAAAATAGAATAGTTCTTCAATTTTTGTTTAATGCAATACAAAGAATTAATGCCATTTTGGCTGTTATGATTTGTTTTTGAATGAAAAGGAAAATGGAAAGCTATACAGGATGAAATATAAAATTGATGAGCCTCAAGAGTACAAATGACTGGTGTATTGCGTAATATCGCTGTGTATAAGATAAATATATTTTAATGTTTAGGTATTCTGTTGTAATTTTGATTAAATATTGACATTAATGTTATAATTTGGTATACTCCTATTATTAACTAAAGGAGGTTCTATTATGAAATTGTGCCATATTGCTTACTAATTTTCTTAATTGAAGATTAATTAAAAGAAGATAAATGACCTATTTTGGGGTTTTATTTGTGTGCTTCTTTAATTAAGCAATAAGAGGTCATGATTGTATAGAATTTAATTAGTTGTGATTGTATGGTTGTATAATAGACATTATTCGATAATTCTTATTCTAATAAGATTGTATTACTAATTATACAGAAACTTGTACTCATTATACTGATTTTTAAGGCTATGGGATTTTTATGGATTTCCTATAGTCTTTTTTGTTTTATATTAAACCTAAAAATAGGCATAACAAAGAGGAGGAACATCGTTATGCCAAATAAAGCAATAAGAAATGAATATGCTAAAATTGGCGTGGATAAATTTTATCAGCTTCATGGCAGTGATTATAGGAATCCACATGAGGAAATTATTAAAAAGTTAATATGTGCTGCTCAAGAAATGGGGATTGTAGGTAAGAATGTAATTGATTTATGTTGTGGTTCTGGTGAAGTGACAATGTCCCTAAATGATTGTGATGTAATAGGCGTTGACCCTTATACTTCGGATGCTTATTATAATAGAACCGGTAGAAAACCAATTCCATTAGACTTTAAAAATATTGCTCAAGGACAGCTTATAGGGCATTATGATAGTGTAATATGCAGTTTTGCATTACATCTGTGTCCAATTTCTCTTTTACCAATGGTATTATGGAGACTTGGCGAGATTTCTAATACATTAATTATCATTTCGCCGAATAAAAAACCGGATTGCGATAATATTTCAGGTTGGATTTTAGTTGATGAAATATTAGTGGATAGGGTAAGAATGAAAGTTTATTGTTGCTAACAATTATGTTATTAGCGTGTGCTGTAAGTTCTAATTGTGATTACTATTTAACAACTGATAAGAAACTATTGAATACACCGACCAGAAATAGGAATTGTTAATCCTATTGATTATGTTAGAGAAATAGAAGAGTGATTTTATGACAGATACTTTGATTGGAGAAAAAGGTATGAAAATGGGTATTCCTGTAGTTGGTTACAGTAAACCACATGCCATTGGTGACAATCAGCTAACTATAACCAATCAAAAGTCTTGATTATGAATATTTTCTGTGCTAAGCTAAACACAGCAACTAATTAAGATAATTTTATGATGCAGGAGGAAATCAATATGACGATTACCTTAAAAAGGGCTTTAAAAACCGATTGCGAACAGATACATAAAATGCAGTTGGAAGCATTCAAGCAACTTTTGGAAAAATATAAAGACTATGAGACTAATCCAGGAGCAGAGCCGTTGGAAAGAATAAATCAGCGAATGGAACAGGATTTTACAGATTATTACTTCATCCAGTTAGAAAACAAGAGCATTGGAGTTATCAGGATTGCAATGGATATAAAAGACACTTGTCGAATTGCACCAATATTTATCTTACCTAATTATCAAGATAATGGTTATGCTCAAGAAGCGATAAAGCAGGTTGAATTGATATACCCTCATATGAAGCATTGGGAACTTGGTACAATTAAACAGGAAGAAAAGCTTTGTCACCTTTACGAGAAAATGGGTTATAAGGCTACAGGTATAGAAAAAGAAATTCAAAAAGATATGAGCATTAAATACTATGCAAAATAAGCATTTTCTTCACGGACATAACCTTATCGTTTGCTTGTAATAATGTCTATTATTTACACATAAAAATGGGATACCAAAAATCGAGTCTACTGAAAAAGTCCTTGATTTGGTATTATTTAAAGCATAATAATAAAAACAGCACCAAACTATTGACGAAACAGCACCAAAACTAATATATTAATAGTAATAATATAAGCAATATAAGGAGGGTGAAACTATGCAGATAGCTTTATCAATTTAAAGGTAAATGTTGGAAAATATGTTGATTTGGCAGAAACAGAGGACATTATCATTACCAAGTACGGCAAACCGACCGCTAAAATTGTTCGTTTTGACAAGGAGCCATGGTATCTCAAGAAAGTGCCTGAGAAAATAACTTCAGTTGAACAGTTATTCGGAACTCTTCCTAATGATGTTGATATAGATGATGTGCGAAGGGAGAGACTATCAAAATGAAAGTTCTACTTGACACTAACGTTATCATGGATGCACTACAAGAACGTTCACCTTTTGATGTTGAAGCCAAAGAGATATTGTTACGTGCTCAAAACGGTGAGATAAGTTGCCTATTCACCGCAAATGCAGCTACCAACATTTTTTATCTATATAGTAAAGTGCGTGATATGCAGACGGCAAAGATTGCATTGCGTTTTTTATTGGAGAATTATAGTGTTGTATCCATTGTGCAGGAAGATTGTATAAGTGCATTGTCCATACACATTGATGATTTTGAAGACGCTTTAGTAGTTGCATGTGCTCAAAAAGCTGATGTTGATTTCATTATAACTCGTGATAAAAGGTTTTTAAGGGATAACTCTCCAGTAAAGATAATTACACCAAAAGAATTAGTTAATATGCTTAACAAATAAGTACAAAGTAAGTAGGGATTTACGCAAGCAAAAGTCTTGATTATGAATATTTTCTGTGCTAAGCTAAACATAGCAACTTAACAAGATAATTTATATTATCGGGGTGATAAAGTTGAGGATATATGATTATAATCGTATAATTGTTGTTGGTAATTGCGGAAGCGGTAAAAGTTTTTTATCAAAAGAATTATCTACCATTACTCATCTTCCACTTATACATCTCGACGTTGAGTTTTGGCAACCTAACTGGGAAAAGACACCTAAAGATGAATGGATAAAAAAACAAATCAATTTTATCTCAAATGAAAAGTGGATTATTGACGGCAATTATAACAGCACTATGGAATTGCGATTTAAGGCGGCAGATTTAGTAATATTTCTTGATATTAACCGTTTTACTTGCCTACTTAGTGCTTTGAAAAGGCATGGTACAAAGCGTTCAGATTTGCCACAATATCTTGAAGAAAAATTTGATTTGGAATTTATTCGATTTTGTAAATGGATTTGGGGATTTTCAATAACTGGTAAGAGGACAATAATAGAACTCCATAATAAATATCCCGATAAACAATTTATAACTATTAAGAGCAGAAGTAAGTTAAAAAAGATGTTGACTCAATGGAGAAAATAGAAGATGAAGCAACGTTGCGCACAAAATAAGTATTTTCTTTACAAACATAACACTGTTATTTACTTGTAATTATGTTTATTGCTTACATATTGAAAAGGATGCCAATAAAGGAGGAGGTCACCCAAAGAGGCCACTGAAAAAGTCCTTGAATTAGGTTGTGTAAATTTTTTAGATGAATATGAGTGTATATATATCCAATTGTTTGCCTTACCCTCCTTCAGCATGTTTTTTACAGTAAACCACTTGTCATTGGTGTCAATCAAGTTACTGCAACCTATGTAAAACTTGAAATTACCGATTTTTGCTACATATAGTGGATAATGCAGTGCAGTTATCTGTATTACTGTTCAGCTACGATGCTGTGGGTATTATTCAAAGTATAATAATTAAAACAAGACTCAAACTATTGACGAAAACATTAAATATAAAAATATTTGATTCACCAACAGAGGAGTGGGCTAAGTTTGTATTAAATAATCGAAGTAGGAAGTATGAAGATATTAGTAATAAAAAATGTAATCATGATAATAAATACCATATCGTAAAAGGACCGATTGCGGACGATGATTTAGCATTGTTATTTCGTCAATTTTCCTCTGGATTGATAGATGTACATACATTGGTTAAAGCTATGGAATATAAAAAATTGACTAATCACTACTCTTTTCATACAAATGATGCTATAGTATGTTTAAAAAAGGTGGGAAATTATAGTGAATAAAAGAAAACAATTGATAGAATACATTATTCAGGACATTATCTTATTTATTATGGAGGACAATTTTATAGAAAAAAGTTACTTTTATCGGTTAAACTTCCGTTATACACGTTATAATATACAGGGAGTCTAGTTTTTTCACCACAAAACATTCCTAAATTGATTTGCTCCAGATTATCACCATCACGATTGTAGCCCCATTCGATTTCTGTTATATTTGATGAATAGGAAGATATAGATGTAACATCATAGCAAATATATTCATCATCAACGGCTTCTTTAATCCACTCATCAAAAAAATGTTTTCTCTGCTCAAACGATATATTAAAAAATATATCACTTGATTTTTGAGAAGTGATTAGATGTGATAAACCATACATATATTGTCCTTTCATCCAATCTTCACAATAGTTCATTACAGTTCCTTGGCTAATTATATATGAGCACATAGCAAGGATCTCATTTACACATTCAGGAAAAATATTTTTTAAGATATTTTTTAGCCCAATGTGCTCAGCTATATGATTAACCAAAAATGTATATCCATAATTTACAACAGAATCATAAGAAAGAGCTGGAGCTATATTGTCAATTTTATAATAATTATCATTTGGAATAAGTAATTTTGAATCTGAGTCCAAAATTCCAATAGCAGTTGAACGATTTCTTGATAAACCATCCGCATTTCGATAATAATCAGTATATTGATAAACATAAATTTTATTATTATTTTTCTTTAAATAATAACCAGATTCTGGCATTAAGACACGTTCGTTTTTATAAATTCCCATAATTTTCTCCTTTTGCTGTATACTGTAATTATACAGTATACGAATGAAAAAGTAAAGAAAAAAATCAACCTAAATGCTTAGTTTGGTTGATTTTTATGTGTAGAGACGTATTGAATTTTATTAAAAAACGTATACTGTAAATCGTGGCGGAATTTAGGTTATAACTTTTAATTATATAATATTGAATAGTTCTCTTACAATCACACATAGATACTATATACAAGAATGTTTATAATAAATATAATTAAAAATAGAGAGCGCACTCAAATTATACTTTTGGAGGAACTACAATGAATAGAAAAATACTAAGCATTTTTTTAATTATGTTTACAATGGTAACTATACTTTTTAAAGCAGACTATGCAACTGCTGCATCAACATGGACTACAGAACCTAATATGCCATATGATAGCAATGTTGTTACACCTAGCACACCATTAGTTAAAAACGATAAAATATACGTATTGCAAAGCGATAAAATAGGAATATTTGATTTAAATACAAAAACATGGAGTGTTGGTTCTGATCCAATTTCATCAGGTGTAACCCGTCGAGCATGTGCAAATTTAAATGATAATATGTATTTTTTTGGTGGACATCCTGAAGCAAATACACATAAAGTTGATGTTTATAATATCTCTAGCAATACATGGTCTAGGGCTCAAGATATGCCATATGAAGCCCTTGCATCAACAGCCATAACATATAATGGTAAAATCTATGTTTTTAGTAGCAATTTACATGATGGCAACAGTTACATTCAGATTTATAATCCTCAAACAAATAGCTGGACATCATTGACTATGCCATATGGAATTTATCATGCAACCTCTCAAGTATATAATGGAAAAGTGTATATATTTGGAGGATTGGATAGCACTCTTCAAAATTCAAGTTATGTATATATATATGATATATCAACAAATACTTGGAATCTTGAAAATTCAATGCCAATTAGCAAACATAATATATCATCTGTATTAATTGGAAATGAAATCTATATCTTGGGCGGTGCTGCTTCTAATATATATGATACGATTGATATATATAACATTTTAACAAATTCTTGGTCAAAAGGAATTAATTTATCAAGTCAAAGATATGGATTATCTTCTGCAGTTGCAAATAATACTTTATATGTCTTTGGAGCTACCGAAGGCAATTCAAAAATAGTAGAATCAATTGAAACAAAATCTTTAAAATTAAAGCATTTAAAATTAGTTCTTGAGGTTGGAGAAGAAATTCAATTAAGTATAGCCAATAATCTATCAGAAAATGTAAATGGAAAATGGACAAATTCTAATACATCAGTTGCAAGCATGACTAATGGATATGTTAAAGCTCGTTCGGTTGGTAATACAACCATTTCCGTAACCTATCCTAATGGTAAAACAGAATATATCGACATTCTGGTAGTGGACGATGCTGACGATTATCGGCTTGCTGTTGATTTGAAAATGGGAGAAAAATGCCGTTTGACAATTGATGATTATACTAACACTATTCCTGTAACATGGATTGTATTAAATAATAATGTAGCTACTATTAGTACTACCGGTAAGGTTACTGCTGTTGGAGCAGGATTAACCTTGGTTACTGCCACAGATCAACTTGGGAATATTGTTGGAGAAATTTATATAAGGGTAAGGTAAAACCTTGCTACTATCCAAGCCCCATCTAGCATTAGGATCAGAATAGCGATGCTCGCGTGTACAATTGCAGATTCTGACGTTGGGTGCAGTAAACTACATGCCATTGGTGACAATCAGTGTACTATAACCAATCGAAATCTTGATTATGGATATTTTCTGTGGTAAGCTAAACATAGGAATTAAGTAAGATAATTTATATAATGCGAAGGTGAACTATGAAAACAAATGAGATAATCCAAATAAATAGAGCATATTGGGACGAAAATGCAGATTCTTGGTTTGGCACAACTGCACTCCCAACTTATGGAGTAAACTTCGTCACTGAGGACGAACTGCACTTATTTGGTGATGTTACTGACAAAAAGATGTTAGAAATCTGTTGTGGTAGCGGACATTCTTTGAAGTATCATGCAGATAGAAATGCTGGGGAGTTGTGGGGAGTGGATATTTCACACAAGCAAATTGAAAACGCTCAAAAATATTTGAACGACAACGGATTTTCTGCAAATTTTATTTGCTCACCAATGGAAGCAGAACTGTGTATTCCAACCGACTATTTTGACTTTGTTTATTCTATATATGGAATTGGTTGGACAACAGACTTAGATGGAACATTTATGAAGATAGCATCTTATCTAAAAAAAGGCGGAATATTTATTTTTAGCTGGAATCATACTTTAACTCACTGTGTTGGACGTTCACCCGACCAGAGATATAATGTTCTTGAAAATGGAAAATTAATTTTTAGTAGAAGCTACTTTGACGAGTCCTATTTCACCATTCCCATTGATGGAAGTGAAATAGTATTATGTAATCGGAAAATATCAACTTATGTCAATGCACTGGCTAAAGCTGGATTTGTTATTGAAAAAATGGTTGAGCAGACTGATAGTGATACGCTGAATAGTGTTGAAGAGGATAATGCAAAAATAGAAAAAGCTAAGATGTTACCACTTTCATTTTGTTTTAAGGCAAAAAAATTATAATGGTACATAATAAGAAGCATTTTCTTCACGAACATTACTCTATCATTAGCTTGTAATTATGCCTATTATCTACATATTGAAATGGGATACCAAAAATGTGGTATCCTTTTTTCATTTTTGCAAATACTAATCTCATTATAAAACGAAAGGAGTTGATGCCCATGAATACAACTACAAGTGTACCCAATAGATTGATAAACGAAAAGTTAACCTGTACGCATAAAAAAGATTTCGTCTTCTGTAACTCATAAATCAATAGCCAATCGGGTTCAATGTGGCATTCTCTACAACAACTATAATTGCTAGTAAGCTGATGGTCTTTGTTTTTTGGTGGTAAAAGTTCTTCATTTGCTAATTTAGACATGATGGCTTGAATTTCTGAATTATCTTTCCCACGTTTAATTGATAATTTATAATCTTTCTTAAATTGGTTAGTAAGAACAGGTATCTTCAATCTTTGTCCAACTCCTCAAACATACCTTCAAGAGTTTCAAATTTTTCTATACCTATTCCATTTCTTGCATCATCAATCGTTTTGGCTGTCAGTGCATTTGGCTTTGGGAGTTTAACATCAAAAGGTAGTCCGCCTTGCAAAATTATTTGTTTAAAAAATGTTTGAATGGCACTCTCTTGTGTCATTCCCAATTGATTTAAAATATTCTCAACGATAATACTATTTTCTGCATCGACATTCACTTGAATTGTACTTGTACTCAATTATATCATCTCCCTTGTCAATTTCAATTGCAGACAATGCTTATACTGTGCTGTTACACCATTTTTCAAACAATACGATTTTTACAGTACCAACCATGTATTCTTTTGTTATTCGATAACCGTGTTTTTTGTAAAAATAGTGATTTCGTTCTTTATCAGCCAGTGCTTCTAATGACCAGTGTTTTGCTTGCGGAAACTGATTTTCCATAAAAGCCATTGCCATCTGCCCAATACCTTTATTCTCGTATTCAGGAATAACGCATAAACTATTTAGGTAAAAATCATCATCGTTTTTTTTAGTTATACTAATATATCCAATCATATCTCCGTATGACTGTATTTTATAAACGATTTTTTCTTGAACTGTTTTTGTTATGCCTTCCACGGTGCTTCTAAAGCCAAGACCTTCTCCATATTTAATATAGTCTTCATAAAAGCTTTTATTTTTAACTTCAATAATGTTTTTTACATCATCAAGTGATGCTCTTTCAATTGTTATATTCAGTATTCCCACACTCCCCATATTATTTAAATTTTCTTCTTAAAGCATAACATACGCAAAATAGCTTTACAAGTATTTTATTTAGGTCACAATAGTATCATTTCCTTTTAAATGGTTACATTATACTTGAAGTAAATTATGAAATTAAAGGAAGGTGATGCCCATGAATACAACTAAAAGTGTATCCAATAGATTGATAAACGAAAAATCACCTTATCTATTGCAACACGCCCATAATCCTGTGGACTGGTTTCCGTGGTGTGACGAAGCGTTTGCAAAAGCCAAAGCGGAAGATAAGCCGATATTTCTTTCTATTGGGTATTCCTGACGTTGGTTACAGTAAGCCACTTGTCACTGGTGACAATCAGCTAACTATAACCAAACAAAAGTCTTGATTCTATGGGGGGTAATACATAATTAAGGGTTAGCTTATTGTCACTGGCTGCAGTCAAGTTACCAATGTCATTTAGTTAATTTACAGATAAGTAATTGCTCTGTCAGTAAATACAATGATATATGTTCAAAATAAAAGAGCCATTGAAAAATTTTGCCTATTTACAGTTTTTAGAGATTTTTTTGCATGGCAAACAAGCAGATTTACATCTGCTTTAAAATTTACTATAGTACTTTATTAAAGTGTTTTAAGCTGCACGATATATAAAATACCGTGGTTTTCTAAAATGAGCTGTCATTAGTCTTGGGTATTGCCGTTCATTTCTAATTGGAATCAGCTCTTGTTGAAGCAGAGACATCACATCTACCTCGCCTTTCTTCGTTATGGGGCGAAGAAAGACTCTGCAAATATGAGCTGCCACACTGAAGTTTACTTTATATTCGTACTTTGTTTCTTTTTTTGAAATCACAGTATAATTAATCATGGTTTCCGTTATATTATAGGCTGTAAGTTTTGCCCATATTTCCTGTTTTATGTATTCTGGCTTGTATGCATGAAAATTACTCAATCCGATAGTGTATTTTAGTTTACGAAACGAAGATTCAATTCCCCATCTTGAAAAATATACTTTATTAATACGCTCAGGTGGAAATTCATCAGCAGGAAGATTTGTAACAATGCACTCATAAGAGGAGTCTGATAATGCAAATCTAATAACACGGAAAGAGAGTTCGTAGGTATCCATAGAACCACATTCAATAAAATCAAAAGAAGTTGCTTTATCTACAAAACGTTTGTATCCATCTTCAGGTTGCATCTTTTTTAAATTCTTTCGTACGAGAGTGACTTTTACAGAAATGTCAAAAAATTCATTTTCTGGAAAATCAAAGTTTCCGATTAGCCCTTTGGAATGAATATCTTTTGTACGGAACAGGAAAAATTGCCCCTTATTTATAACATGAGCCATATTATTATAGGAGCAATAACCCCTGTCACCAATAAAAACACCCACTCTGCCAGAAGAGGGTTCATACCTATCGACCATATCGCAGAATGCCCGAAATTCATCTTTAAGGTGAACAGGTTGAATAACAGCATCCGTATAGGTGTGTTTTTCCAAATCATAGAATGCATTGAGATGCATGCTATAAAATCCTTTGATAGAATGACCTTGTGACACAAAATAATCATCCGAAGCAAAAGAAGGTTTGCTGAAAAAAGTAAAAGTGGTACCATCAGCTGCAATAAAATTGTAACCTGATGATTACTCATAGGAACTAATAGATGAATTGAACTGTTTGAATACAGCCTCTAAAGCCTCAGGTTTTAATTTTGCACGCTGCTGATTGAAAGCAGAGGCAGTTGGTTTCTGAGGATCCATATTAAAAAAATCAAGCAATTCGTTTTTAGTGCTTGAGGGACCTTCAGAAATCAAAAAGGTGATAAGCTTATCAGGGGGAAGCTTTTTGCACCGTGATAGATCTTTGCCAGGATTGAGAGTATACTGAGAAATAGTGGATACAACATTGTCAACAGCAGAAGAAAAAAGTGATTTGATTTTTTCGTGAAACATAAGTAAAGTACCTCCTTGAATTAAAATGAAATATATTTATAATTCAAGGGCCGCACTCGCTACCTCTTATAAATAATCAGTAGCGAGTGCGGCTGCACATTTTTGAGCTTGTGTCAAGGACTATTTTAAATTTTGCTAATAAAAATTATAAAAAAATTGGTTAAACCCCATTAAAGAAAATCTAACCACAATATGTTATTTGTTAACTAAATGACATTGGTCAAGCTACTGTAACCAAGCAAAATGATTGACTATGAATATTTTCTGTGCTATGATAAACATAATAGCTAAGTAAGATAATTTATATACTGTGCATGATAACATGCTTACCATGAGTATTTCAAATATTATATGATTTTATTCAAGGAGTAGATGCTAATGGATATTACTAAGAGAACCATTATGATTTTTCCACAATTTCAAAATATGAGTTGTATTGATAAGCTTAGAGAAAAATACGACCCATTATTCGACAAGGTGCGTCCCCATGTTACACTGGTATTTCCTTTTGAGAGCAGTTATTCTTCGCATGAAATAAATGCAATACTGAAAAGAGGGTTGCGAGATATATCAGCCTTTAATGTGACTGTTCAAGGTTTATCAGCTGCTGGCGTATGGTTGTCTTTAGATATTGTAGAAGGCATACAAGAACTAGCCCAAATCCACAAAACTTTATATGAAAATGAGTTCTCTGATTTTAAGCCATTATGGTTGCATGAATATGTGCCTCATATTACGGTTGGGCAGTTTAATACTCACGAAGAATTATTGAAAGTATTTGAACTTGAAGGGAATTTGAGCGAAAGTTTTTCTTGTTTAGTTGACACAATTTCGGTCGAAATAATAGGCGAAAATGATGAGTCGATTATCGAGTTAGAACATCCGCTTGTGCGAATAGTATAAGCATTTTCTTCACGAACATTACTCTATCATTAGCTTGTAATTATGTTTATTACCTACATATTGAAAAGGATACCAAAAAATGTGGTATCCTTTTTTTATTTTTGCGAATACTAATCTCATTACAAAACGAAAGGAGTTGATGCCCATGAATACAACTACAAGTGTACCCAATAGATTGATAAACGAAAAATCACCTTATTTATTGCAACACGCTCATAATCCCGTGGATTGGTTTCCGTGGTGTGATGAAGCATTTGCGAAAGCAAAAGCAGAAGATAAGCCGATATTTCTTTCTATTGGGTATTCCTGACGTTGGTTATAGTTAGCTTGTTGTCACTGGTGTCACGTAATGGAAAGAGAATCATTTGAAGACACAGAAGTAGCAAAAATATTAAATGAAAACTTCATAAGCATTAAAGTAGACCGAGAAGAAAGACCAGACATTGATGCTGTCTACATGAATGTTTGCCAAAATTTCACAGGAAGCGGAGGATGGCCTACATCCATATTTATGGATTACGAAAAAAAGCCTTTCTATGCGGGCACCTATTTTCCAAAACATTCAACCAGAGGAATGATAGGTTTCATAGAACTTCTAGAAAAAATCTCTTCCCTATACAAAAATAACCGAAAATATCTAATGAAAATCAGAGATGACATAATAAGAAGCTTAGAAGGTGAGCAAGAAACCATATCATCAGACTTAGACTTTAATGTAATTGAATCATCAATTAATATATTTAAAAGACTATTTCATAATAGATTTGGAGGATTTACAAGAGAACCAAAATTTCCAACACCACATCAGTTAATATTTTTACTGTCATATCATCAAATCACAAAGGATAAACAGGCTTTAGAAATGGCAGAAACAACATTAAGAGCCATATATCATGGGGGAATCTATGATCACATTGGATTTGGCTTTTGTAGATATTCAACGGACAATAAATGGTTAGTTCCACATTTTGAAAAGATGCTTTATGATAACGCACAATTAATTATTGCATACAGCATGCTGTATCAGGCTACCCAAAACAACGACTATAAAACAATTGTTGAAAATGTAATAACCTTTTTACTAAGAGAAATGAAAAGTGAAGAAGGTGGGTTTTACAGTGCAATAGATGCAGACTCAGAAAATGAAGAAGGTAAATTTTACCTCTGGACAGTTGAAGAAATAAAAGAAGTAATTGATAACAACTACGAAAGTTTTTGCAGTCTATATGATATAACTAAAGAGGGAAACTTTGAAGAAAAAAACATTCCAAATCTGATAAAAAAGGAAATAACTAATGAAAATTGGATTAAAGAATGTATAGAAAAATTATATTTGCACAGACAAAAAAGAATTCCTCCATTCTTAGACGATAAAATCATATCCGGCTGGAATGGACTGACAATAGCTGCTCTTTCAATAGCCAGTAAAATATTTAACAATCCATCTTATGCAAACCATGCAAAAGAAGCAGCAGACTTCATTTTAGATAAAATGACAGACAATGAAAATATATTGTTCACAAGCTACAGAGAAAACACTTTATCTAAAAGAGCAACATCTGACAGCTATGCATACGTAATCTGGGGACTATGTGAACTTTATCAATCCTTATTAGACGAAAAATACCTAATAAAAGCCAAAGCACTAACCAATTACCTCATTAAAAATTTCTGGGACAATAAAAATGGTGGTCTATTCTTAAATGATATTACAGGAGAAACACTATTCATGAGAACAAAAGAAATCTATGATCATGCAGTACCAAGTACTAACTCAATCACAAGCTATAACCTGATAAAATTATCCCACTTACTAACAGACTTCACCTTAGAAGAAAAAGCAAAAGAAATATTAAAATGCTTTATAAACGATATAAAGAGAAGTCCAATAAATTGCGGTTTCTCATTAATATGTTTATTATATCTAAAAGAAGACCACAAAGATCTAGTCCTTTACGGAGGCAATAAAGAAAAATTTACCACCTACCTAAAAGAAATAAATCAAAGTTTCAGTCTGTTTCAAACCATATCTCTAATACAAAACCATAACCCACAAACAATATTTCCAAATGCAGAAAACTACAAATCAAGTGCTCCAATGGTTCAAATATGCGTGGGAAATAAATGCCAACTTCCAATTGAAATATAAGCAAAATATAAAGTAAGATATACTAAACTTAAATTAAATACAATAATATATTGGACTTGAACAAAAAATAGTCGGTTATATAATTCTATGAATTTGAATACGCTAAATATAATCCCATCTAAAAATGTGTGATTCGAGATAATTAGTGAGGAAAAATTCTGACTTTACAGTAAATAAAAATTTTCAAGTGACAAAAAAATGAGAGTATTCATTCTCTCATTTTACATAAAATAAACAGAGCATATACTAATGTAATTGCAAGTTGATTTCTACACTAGACATAAGAATGTAATCCCACAAGAAATGTACAAAATAAAAAACAAGACCCTAGTACATTATTAAAAAATAAGCATAAATTACTATAAAAAATCTATTAATTCATAAAAAAATAAGATGATTTTTCAATAATTTTATTGTATAATAGAAAGTAACAAAATAAATTAAAGGGGGAATACATATGTTAACTGTATTTCAAGTATGTTTTTTTGTTGGACTTGGCTTAACCCTTATATCTGCAATAGTAGGTCATGTTTTTGAATTCATTGATATCCATGGTATGGATTTTCACATTGATATTCCAGGAATTGACATGCATCTACCGTTAAGTCCCACAATCTATGTCTTATTTTTAACAGTCTTTGGCGGAATAGGTTGGATATGCACTATAAGTGATAACCCATTTTCTCAAACCCTAATACTAATAATAGCCATAGCTTCAGGAATAACATCCTCCTACCTACTATTCAAGCTTGTAATAGCCCCCCTAAGAAAGGCTCAAAACACAAGCACGCCAGAAGAATCAGAACTAATAGGTCTCTTAGCCACAGTATCTGAAAAAATCTTTGAAAAAGGATTTGGGGAAATAAGCTACATAATAAACGGCAACAGCTACACCTCCCCAGCCAAATCTACAAATGGTGAAGAAATCCTACAAGGGTCAGAAGTAGCCATATGCTTCATTGAAGAAAGAATCTTCTACGTATCACAATTAAAGTAAATTGTAAAATAAGATATTTATTTAACAATCATAAAAGCTAAAGTAAAGAAATTAAAATAATTAAATATCAAAAAATAAAATTCAAAATTAATATAAAAAGAATAAAATAAAAATCTCAGAAACAAATAAAAATAAAATTAACACCCAAATACAAATAAAAGACCAGATTTTTAAACTATAACAACTCGACTAAACTTCATGAATATTCTGGCAAATATTATATTTAAAACTTTTTTATGCCATGGAAAGGAGACCAAGAAAAGTGGAAGGATCTCCTTCCACTTTTCTGTTTTAAGGGCTCCTTGGAATGTTTGGCATAACAAGTTTTAAATATAATATTCGCCAGAATATTCTACACAGCATAAAGTGGAGCGATCAAAAACTAAAAGTAACCAAAAAGTAAAGTAGAACGCTCAAAACAAATAATAAAATTCTGGCAAAAATAAAAAAAGGGAGGAACAAAAAATGGAATCACTATTTATAGCCCTAACCATTCTATTCGTAATAATTCTACTAATTTGCTTAGTAATGACCATGTGGAAAAGAGTCCCACAAGACAAAGCATTAGTAGTAACAGGGCTCAAAAAGAGAGTAATATCAGGCGGAGGTGGATTTGTAGTTCCACTTTTAGAACGTTCAGACAAAATATCTCTTGAAAACATGAAAATAGAGGTAAAAACTGACGGAGCAAGAACCGAGCAAGGCGTTGACATCAGGGCAGATGGTGTTGCCGTAATCAAAGTAAAAAGTGATAAAGACGGCATACTAAATGCAATTGAACAATTTAATTCCGGTAGAGAACAACAAACAATAGAAACAATAAAAGACACAGCAAAAGACGTATTAGAAGGCAAACTACGTGAAATTATTTCAAAAATGACGGTTGAAGAAATCTATAAAGATAGAGAAAAATTTGCATCTCAGGTACAAGAAGTAGCTGCAATGGGACTTTCCAACATGGGCCTTGAGCTAAAAGCATTCACAATAAGAGACATTTCTGATAAGAATGGATACTTAGAAGCGTTAGGAAAACCAAGAATAGCAGAAGTTAAAAAGAATGCAGCAATAGCAGAAGCAGAAGCAGACAAAGAAACCAGAATAAAGACCTCTGAATCTGAAAGACTGGGAGCAGAAGCTAAGATTTTAGCTGATACTCAGGTAGCAGAAGCCAATAAAGAGAAAGAATTAAAAATACAGGCATACAGAGAAGAACAAGAAACTGCAAGAGCTAAAGCTGACTCTGCATATGAAATTGAGAGAAATAAGGTTGCAAAAGAGGTTACTGAAACAGCCATGCTTGTAGAGATGACTAAAAAAGAAAAAGAAACTCAGATTCAAATGCAGGAAGCACTAAGAAAAGAAAGAGAACTTGAAGCAACAGTAAATAAACTGGCAGATGCTGAAAAATATAAGATTCAAAAGCAAACTGATGCAGAAAGATATAAAATAGAAAATCAAGCAGATGCCGAAAAATATAAAATAGAAAAATTCTCTGATGGTAAAAAATATCAAGAATTAAAAGAAGCAGAAGCAGTAGCTATGGCAATTAAAGTAAAAGCAGAGGCAGAAGCAGAAGCCATAAGAATAAAAGGTGAGGCAGAAGCAACTGCAATTCTTGCAAAAGGTAGTGCAGAAGCTGAAACAATGGAGAAAAAAGCAGAAGCCTTCAAACTATATAATGATGCTGCTGTAACTCAAATGATTATAGAAAAACTACCTGAAATAGCAAAAGCAGTATCCGAACCATTATCAAAAACGGAAAAAATTGTTATTGTGGATAATGGAAATAATTCAGGAAATGGGGGAGCATCAAAGATTACAGGCTATGTAACAGATATAGTAAGTCAATTACCAGAAACAGTTGAAGCCTTAACTGGCTTTAATATTATGGATGCAATAAAGACAAAACTAAATGATAAAGATAATAAAGAAAACTAAATATTTATAACTGACTTTATTGATACTTTAAAAAAATCCAAGATTGTGTGACAACACAAAAACTTGGATTTTTTCATATTAATTTATATTAATTGCACATAAAGGCATCAATTCTATCTAAAGATATTCCAAAGTAGGACCAGCCAAATCTTCTATTCCAACGAAATCCAGCAACAGTTGAGCGACTTACTTGGATTGGAAACATCCAAAATTCGTCCCCCCTATCTGTCCATACATAAGTAAATCTAAAAAGGCAACCCCGAATAGATGAGGAATCTACTCGAAATACAGAAGCCTGTTTGTTTGGTATAAACGATGGTGGCGGTGATAAAGGCATACCCTGTGGATTATGCATTGGAAAAGAAGGTCTTCTTTCAGGCTCTCTATCAGGTCTTCCACCAGGTCTTCTACCGTCAGGTCTTCCACCAGGTCTCCTATCGTCAGGTCTTCCATCGGGTCTTCTACCATCGGGTCTGCCATCTCTTTGCATAGAAGATACATTGCTATCATAATCGTATGGAAAATATTCATAATATATACTTGGCGAATCACTTTTCAAATTACTCATATTATTATTAAAATAAACATTCTGATAACTAGAATAGTTCATAAATACCGCTCCTTGAATTATTTGATTATTCTATTTATCTTATGAAATAATTCGATATTTGTGATTAAGGAACTATATATTAAACGTTAATATTAAGATTTTTTAATCAATATAATGCCACTTATTATAGATATTACTAACAAGGCTGTAAATAGTAACAAAAATAAAAAACCAATATAAAATTCCCCAAAGGAATTTTATATTGGTTCTATTAATGCTAATATAATATTTTACATTAAACATTTAAAATTATTCAGTTTAATGCTTTTATATAGACATTAATTTGAAGTTGTTGTTTCAGGTGTTTCTTTTTCCTCTACGAAAGGTTTTACTACAACACTACAAGTGTCAAATTTATCACCTGCCGTAGCAACAATTAAAGCGTTTCCTTCTGAAAGTGCTATAACCCTTCCGGTGCTAGTAACAGTAGCAACATTTGGATTAATACTGACATAAGAAACTTCATCAGCCGTATTACTTGGCTTTAAAATAGCTTTAAGAGTTGTTGACTTATCTCCAACCATTAATATTAATTCAGTTTTATTGAGCTTAACACTAATTGCAGGAGGACCAACAGTAATTTCACATTCAAGAGTTTCAACAATTTTAAAATTCTTCCTAACAGTTACAGTAATAGTAGCAGTACCAACCTTGTTAGCAGTAATAACACCCTTATTATTAACACTTGCAACATCAGAATTGCTGGATTTAAACTTAGGTGTATATTCCATAGAATAGTTAAAAACTTTGAGAGTAAATGTAGCCTCCTTGACAAGAGATTTACTTGTTACATTTAAATATGTTGCTGTTTCATCTTCGTCTGCCGCTTTTACCACACAAATGTTATTGGAAAGATTAAAAGATTGTGGTAAAGAAACAGTGAAAACAAAAGCAAGCATTAATGTAATAATAGCCTTATTAAATATAGATTTCTTCATAGCTTATTCCTCCAAACCTAAAGGTAGCCTATGGCATCACTCCTGTTTGCTATTTGTTTATATTCTAATACTAATTTTTGTCAGAATTATGGCAAATTTTAAATTTTTAATTATATACATTATATGTACATTTAAGAAATATTACTAAAAAAATAATTAAAGCTTGTTAATATATATCAACATAATATATAATATATAGAATAATATATATTTTGGAACCTTTATATTTACAAAACTGTAGTATTAAATGATGTATAGTTTATTTAATATTAAGTAAACTAAAGACAAGTATAATTTTGGAGGTGCTTTAAATGCAACATATTTTAATTGCTGATGATAACGAAGATATTATAGATATTTTGTCAAACTATGTAAAAAAAGAAGGTCTTACTCCGATTGTAGCAGCAGATGGAGAACAGGCACTAAAACTTTTTAATGAATATAATCCTATTGCAGTACTACTTGATGTTATGATGCCAAAGGTAGACGGGTATGATGTGTGCAAACAAATCAGAAGCAAATCGAATGTACCTGTAATGCTAATTACAGCAAGGGGAGATGAATTTGATAAAATAATGGGACTGGATATCGGAGCAGATGACTACATAGTTAAACCTTTTAGTCCAAGTGAAGTAATGGCAAGAATTAGAGCTGTCCTAAGAAGAATAGAAAGAGTAGATGAGGAGAGCAAAAATGATAATGAACTTAGAATCGAAAATATGGTAATTAATATAGAAGAATACACATTATTTATTAGCGGAAATAAAATGTCTCTTACCAAAAAAGAAATAGAAACCATGTGGACATTAGCCAGTAACCCAAACAAAGTATTTACAAGGGATAATTTATTAGATAGTTTATGGAGCTTTGATTATTTTGGCGACAGCAGAACTGTAGATTCACATATAAAAAGACTTAGGGCAAAACTAGATACTGTAGAACACCCTGGTTGGAGCATAAAAACTATTTGGGGAGTTGGCTACAAATTTGAGGTAGCAGGAAATGATAAATAAAATAATAAATAGATTTACAAGTAAGATATTTTTTAAAGTATATGCATATTATGCCATAGTACTTTTTATATTTGCAGTGTTGCTGGGTATAATCTTTATTAACCTGTATAATAACAATACAATAGAGATATACAGAAATCAATTAGAGGAAAATGCCAAAAACATTGCCAAAAATTTAAGCAGATATATAATTAATGCAGAGATTGATAGAAATGGTGACGAATATATTGCCTATGTATATTTGTTAGAGGAAATTGAAAGTTCAGATATTTGGATAATTAGGAATCCTACAGTTGCTAATCCATTTTATAACCAAAGTATGGAGAACATATCACTGGCTGATATAGGAGCAGAACTTCCAGGTGAAATTAAAGAATTATTGGCAAAAGCATTTGAAGGTGAAATAAGTAGCGTAATAAGTTTTTATAATATTTATGATGTGAATATGATGACAATTGGTATGCCTATATATGGTTCAGACGAAACAATAGTAGGAGCAGTTCTTCTAAATGGATTTATGGATGCTCAAGAAAAAATGTTGCACACTATTCAAAATCTAATTTTAATAAGTACAGGTATTGCTTTATTTGTTGCATATGTTATTGCTATAGCCTTTGTTAGAAAAATATCCATGCCAATTTCAAGAATGAAAACTACAACCCTTGAATTGGTTAATGGTAATTATGAGATGAAGACAAATATTTTATTAAAAGATGAAATAGGGGAATTAGCAAGAACTATTGATATACTATCAGAACGGTTACTAGATAATGCAAGCAAAAGTGAAAGCCTTGAACAAATGAGAAGGGATTTCTTTGCAAATGTTTCTCACGAACTTAGAACACCAATAACAGTTATAAGGGCTTACACAGAATCATTATTAGATGGTGTGGTTACAGATGAGCAAAAAGTAAATCAGTATTATGATCGAATGCTTGGGGAATGCAAAACAATGGAGAGGTTAGTTGGAGACTTACTTGATTTATCAAAACTTCAAAATCCTGATTTTAAGATTGAAGTAGAACCTGTAAATATATCTCAAATTTTTGATGATATAATTAGGAGTGCTAAAGCTATAGGTGACAAAAAAAATGTTTCAATTCATATAAAAAAAGACTCAGAACTATGTATGATAATGGGAGATTATGTCAGACTAAGACAGATGTTTATGGTTATACTAGATAATGCAATAAAGTTTTCACATGAGAATTCTAATGTTTATATAAGTTTAAAAATTTCCGATAAATTAAGAATAAGTATAAGAGATGAAGGTGTTGGGATTCCAGAAGAAGAACTTCCATTTATATTTGAAAAATTCTATAAATCTAAAAATAGGCAAAATGCAAGCGGGTCTGGTCTTGGGCTTGCAATAGCTAATCAAATAGCCATAAGGCTTAATGGAAAAATTATTGTTAATAGTACTATAGGTAAGGGATGCGAGTTTATTTTTGAGTTTGATAACTTAAAATGGAAAGAAGAACTCTTCTTAGGAAATATTTAATATTGCATAACTTTATTTTTTTATACAACTAAAATATAGAAGAAATATACAAGCTTTGATAAAAAATTATATTTTTTTGCAAAATGTACTTGAAAAAATGCATTAATTAAGTTATAATGAATCCATGAAGTAAATGTTCTGAGGTGTTCGATATCTTGTCATTTTGAACCTACAACTAAAAAAAGGGATTCCAATATTTATTAAGAATATGTCAGGCCTCCTTAGAGTGGAAGACAGAAGCTTATGTGAGGTTACCCACCTAGCTATGCTAGGACTCAAAATACAAGAGCCGGCATTTTGGATAAATTTTACAAAAGATTAAGGACAGCTAAATGCTGTCCTTTTATAATTATAGGGAGGAAAAAATGCAAACATATTCATTTTTATTTGAAATAGCTATAATACTGATATTCACTAAAGGCTTTGGATTATTGGTTAAAAAATTTAATTTTCCACAAGTAGTAGGTGCATTATTAGGTGGAATTATTTTAGGGCCAGCATTATTAAATATAGTTAAAGAAACTGAATTTATAAATCAAGTATCCGAAATAGGCGTAATCCTTTTAATGTTTATTGCAGGCATGGAAACTGACATAAGAGGATTAAAAAGGGCAGGAAAACCATCAATTGTAATTGCATCATTAGGAGTTATAACTCCATTAGTTGGAGGTGGTTTACTTGGTTATTTATATGGACCAACTTCTGGCAACTTGATGCAGAGCATTTTTATTGGTATTATACTTTCTGCAACTTCAGTAAGTATAACAATCGAAACCCTAAGGGAGATGGGGAAACTAGGAACCAGAGTAAGCGACAGTTTACTAGGTGCAGCTATTATAGATGATATTATAGGTATAGTTTTATTAGCTTTTGTATCAAGTATGTCTGGAAGTCCCGAGGCTAATAATGAACCAATTTATATGGTTTTTCTTAAAATATTTATGTTTTTTGTAGTAGCAGGAATTAGCTGGATATTATTTTCCAAATTATTTGATAAATGGTTTTCAAAAACTGAAAAAGGAATGAGAAGATATTCTGTATCTGCTATGGCACTATGCTTAATTTTATCATATGTAGCTGAAAGATATTTTGGGGTAGCAAATATAATCGGTGCTTTTTTAGCGGGATTAATTTTTTCAAGTAATACTAAGAATAGTTATATCTTTGAGCATTGTGAGACTTTATCATATATGTTTTTTGCACCGGTATTTTTTGCAAGCATGGGACTTAAAGTAGAACTATCAACAATGGATTCTGCTATGATATGGTTTACAATTATTCTTACAATAATAGCTATAGCTACAAAATTTATTGGTTGTGGTTTGGGTGCAAAATTATGTAAATTTAGTAATAAGGAAAGCATTGAAGTAGGATGTGGAATGATATCTAGAGGTGAAGTTGCATTAATTGTAGCAAGTAAAGGAGTGGCTATGGGGGTAGCTTCTCAATCGTTATTACCTGCGATCATTATTGCAGTTATTGCTACAACATTGTTAACACCCATATTTTTAGAATTTGCTTTTAAATAATTGTATTAATATATTCGGAGTTAAATTTTAAGAATTTTATATTGGATTTAACGTCGCCTATATAGATAATGTAATTTTAATGAAATAAAATTTTTTATTAAAGAGATCAATTGAAAAAAAATAATAAGTGTGGTATATTAATTTTAGAGTATATAAAAAGGATTATAGTTCAAGAATCTTATAATACAACTATAATACAATACGACACTTTAAATAACAAAAAGGATGGATGGTATGTTCAAAAAAACAAAATTTAAAACGAAGTTATTTTTATCTTTTTTTACACTGGTAATATTTTTGCTTGCAGCAGGAATTATCTCCATAGTACTTGTAAATCAGATTAATAATTCCAGTCAGGATACTTATGCTAAGCGTATATACCCTTTGGAAACCCTTGAAAAAGTTAAGGCAAACTATGCAGGACTACGTTTAACTCAAACAGTACTTATGTTACGTGGGGCTTACGGTGATTTAGAAGCTGTGGAAACAGCCAATACCAATAATCAAAAGCAACTTGAAGATTTACGAACTTCTATTGAGGAACATCTTACAAGAATTACTCAAGCAGGAGTAGACCAGTCAGAAATAGAAGGTATTAATGAATTTAAATCAGCAATTAATGATGCTTATGCGCCAAATACAGTTACCATGTACGAATGTGCCAAAGCAAAAGATCTTGATGGTATGCTTGCGATTAATAAAGTACTTGCTCCATATGGTGCACAGTTAACAGGAATATTAAATGATATGTTTTCACAAAATATGACAGTTGCAGGAGAAAACTCAAATGATATAACTCAAATTGCTTCACGTTCATTAATTATATTAGTTATATTCTGTGTATTAGCTATTGTTTGTGCTACTGCTTTAGTGTTAACTATTAGCCGCTCAATGGGTTCAACACTTGATAACATTGGAAATGCAGCAAAAGAAATAGCTCTAGGTAATTTAGACGTGGATATAAATTATGATGTTAAGGATGAAATCGGAAGATTAGTAGTAGCTTTCAATAAGATAATAAGTAGTAGTAAGGTACTTCAAAATACAAGCGAAGCAATGGCAAATGGTGACTTAACAGTAGCTGTATCTAATAGAAGTGATAAGGATGCTATGAATATTGCTACAAATAAGATGATTGATACTCTTAATTTAGTTTTGAATAAAATAAAAAACACTACCAATCAAGTATCTAATGGAGCAGTTCAAATATCTGGTGATAGTAATCAGCTTGCACAGTCGGCAGCTCAACAGGCAATAGAAGTAGAAAATCTTTTAGCAGCAGTTACTAACATGTTGGAAAAAACTAAAGAAAATTCAAACATGGCCAATGACGCCGCAGAATTAGCAGAATCCATTAAGTCAAATGCAGAAAAGGGTTCTTATCATATGGATAATATGATGCAAGCAGTAAAAGAAATTAATGAAGCAAGTCAATCAATCAGCAAAGTAATTAAGGTTATAGATGATATTGCATTTCAAACAAATATACTTGCACTTAATGCAGCAGTTGAAGCGGCAAGGGCAGGTCAACATGGCAAAGGCTTTGCAGTTGTTGCAGAAGAAGTACGTAATTTAGCTGCTAAGAGTGCAGAGGCAGCAAAGGATACAGGCGTTTTAATTGCTAACTCTATGGAAAAAGCTCAATTAGGTGCTCAAATTGCTCAAGAGACTTCATCAAGCTTGAATGAAATAGTTGCAGGAATAAACGAAAGTACAGTTATCGTCTCAGCTATTGCACAGTCCTCAGAAGCTCAGACTAATGAAATAGGATATATTAATCAGGGAATTAAACAAGTGTCAGCTAGTATTGATCAAAATAAAATATCAGCAGTAGAAAGTGCTGGCGTAGCGGATACAATAAGAGATCAATCTGAAGTACTTGAAGATTTAATTTCACAATTTAAACTTAAGGGAGATGGAAGTAACTATTCCAATGCTTCTAATAAAAGCAGAAAACCTAAGATTGAATTAAGTTCAAATGATTTTAAATACATAGAAGGATCAAGTAAATACTAAGAATAAAAAGGCAGGAAAATCAGTTTTGATTTCCTGTCTTTTATGCATTCAATATGATGCGAAATGAGATATTTATAAACACAAACTGTATTTTTATTTTAGGTTGTGTTAATTTTTTAGATGAATATGAGTGTATATATATCCAATTGTTTGCCTTGCCCTCCTTCAGCATGTTTTTTACAAGCCTTTGCAAGCAAAGTCTTGACAAA
>JAVBPB010000033.1:0-25738 GCA_031549965.1 Mobilisporobacter sp.
TTCTTGTTTTTTTAAACATCGAGAGACCGTCCGACGAAGCGTTTATGTTTTGTCAAGACTTTGCATAGCAAAGGCTTGTAAAAAACATGCTGAAGGATGGTAAGGCAAACAATTGGATATATATACACTCATATTCATCTAAAAAATTTACACAACCTAAATCAAGGACTTTTTCAGTGTCTCCCTTTATTACCGGTGTATTTCAATAAATAAAAAAAGAGCCATTGATCTCTCAACAGCCCTAAATAAACAATTATTTCTTCAACCAGCTCATCATCTTACGAAGCTCTGCTCCAACCTCTTCAAGTTGAGTTTCAGCTTCAATTCTTCTAGTTGCCAAGAAGTTTGGACAACCTACTTGATTTTCTAACAGCCAATTTCTTGCAAATGTTCCATCTTGAATATCCTTAAGAACACCTTTCATAGCCTTTTTAGTTTCTTCTGTAATAATTTTTGGTCCGGTTATGTAATCACCGTATTCAGCAGTATTAGAAATTGAATATCTCATCATTGCAAATCCACCGGAATTAATTAAATCAACAATTAACTTCATTTCATGAACACATTCAAAATAAGCACTTTCTGGTTGGTATCCAGCTTCAACTAAAGTATCAAATCCACATTTCATAAGTGCAGTTACACCGCCACAAAGAACAGCTTGTTCTCCAAAAAGGTCAGTTTCAGTTTCTTCTTTAAAAGTAGTTTCAAGAACACCAGCTCTAGCTCCGCCAATTGCTAAGGCATAAGCAAGTCCTATGTCATGAGCTTTTCCAGTTGCATCCTGATGAACAGCGATTAAACAAGGAACACCTTTTCCTTCTTGATATTGACTTCTTACAGTATGTCCAGGTCCTTTTGGAGCAATCATTAATACGTCAACATTTGCTGGCGGAATAATTTGTCCGTAGTGAATGTTAAAACCATGAGCAAATAATAAAGCATTACCTGCTTCAAGGTTTGGTTCAATTGATTCTTTATATAATTTAGCTTGTTTTTCATCATTAATAAGAATCATAATCATGTCAGCTTTCTTTGCTGCATCGGCTGCTGTATAAACTTCAAAACCAGCTTCTTCTGCTAATTTCCATGATTTACTTCCTTCATATAAACCAATAATAACATGTGCACCAGATTCTTTAGCATTAAGTGCATGTGCATGTCCCTGACTTCCATATCCAATAACTGCTATAGTTTTTCCCTCTAATAATGATAAGTTACAATCTTCTTGATAGTACATCTTTGCCATTTTTTATTCCTCCTAGAATATTAAAATAAATTTTATAATGAACTGAGGTTAGTCCTCAAAATCTCCACCAATGTCTGCTGAACCTCTTGGAAGTCCTGTTATACCTGTTCTTACAATTTCTTTAATAGTAAATCCATCTAAAAGATTAACAAACGCATCTAATTTTGATTGATTGCCGGTAAGCTCAATCATCATTGTTTCCTTGGAAACGTCAACAATTTTTGCCCTGAATATATCACAAATAGCAATAAGAGCCTGTCTGTCTTTTTCTTCAAGTCCAACTTTTATCAAAATAAGTTCCCTGCATACAGATTCTCCATCAGCTAATTCTTTTATTTCTACCACATCAATTAATTTTGCCAATTGTTTTTCAATCTGTTCTAAAATCTGATCATCGCCTCTTGCTACTACAGTCATTCTTGAATACTTAGGGTCTTGTGTCACACCAACTGTTAAACTGTCAATGTTGTACCCTCTTCTGCTAAATAACCCTGAAACACGGCTTAATACACCAGATGTATTTTCTACAAGTATAGATAATACAATTCTTCTCATTAAATTAGCTCCTTCCTGTTAATCCTAGCCAAATTCTAATCAATTGTTTGTATTGTAACAATTATTCCCACATTTGTCAAGGATTTTCACTTCCTTGCTCAAATATAAATTCATTTAAAGCCTTCTTATTTTTTTCAATATCAATTACCAAAACGTCCATTTGTCTTATAGACTCTGGTGTGTAACTTCCGTCAATTGGCAGTCTAAATTGATCAATTGTAGTAGTTCCCATTGTTAAAACTGAGGTCATATAAGATTTAATTTCACCATTGGTAAGATCTGTTGTTAAATATGGTAAAATTTCTTCACATAAATTTACTAATTCATTAAATGATAATTTTTTAGCTTTAGTAAATATTGATGACAATATTGTTCTTTGTCTTTCAGTTCTTCCAAAATCAGATTTTTTATCCTGTCTTATTCTTGAATAGGCAAGAGCCTGAGTTCCGTTCATATTGTTTAAGCCTTCTTTTAATTTTAGAACAGAACCTTTTTTATATGCTGTGGTTAAATATTTAGCTTCTTCTTTAGTTAGGGTAATTTCTACTCCTCCTAATGTATCTACTACTTTTTTAAATGCTGCAAAATCCACTACAACATATCCATCTAATTTTAATTCAAAATTATTTGCAATTGTTTGATAAAGTAAACTTACTCCTCCATAAGAATAAGCCGCATTAAAACGATTATCCTTATATCCTGGTATAGTGACGTACATATCCCTCATAAGTGAGGTAAGTTTTAATTTTTTATGTTTTAAATCAAGGGTTGCTATCATACAAGAGTCGGATCTTCCCGCCTCTTTCCAGCTTTCTCTCTTATCAGCACCTACAAGTAAAACATTAACGATTTTATTATCTGAATTAAGTTTACTAGTATCCACATCAACTGTTTCAAGACCGGTAGCAATATCTCTGTCCATTTTATCAAGCATATTGTTAATTCCTAAGTTAGCCCTTGCCGTTCCATATCCTGTAAGAATAGCTAGTACTACTAAGAATCCCATTAAAACTACATTTCCTTTTTTAGATTTCTTATTTTTTTTCATAATCATTCCTCTGGTTTTGTTTTTATAGTAAATTAAGTTTTTATTCCTCTAATTTTTATATTAGAAGAAGTACGCCTAAATTTCTTAGTACACCTGTTTTTAGATAACCATATTTTAAAATTAAATACCTTTTATAAACAAAGTTGTATTTAAAAAGATTTGCAAATCTATATACTATTTGCTTATTTTCTTTAGTTAGTTGTTGGCTATATAATTGATAGAAAAATTCAGCTTGCTTTTGAATTAATAATAAGACGTTTTTCTGTTTTTTTATATTTGTTACACGATTTAATAAATAGCCTGAAAAACCGTTGCTGCCAACTACATTATTTTGGTGCTGTCTATAGTAAATAGTAGGCTTATTTAAATATCGTATTTTACCAAAGCTTCCGCAAATAAGTGCAATCCACCAATCATGATATCTTATACTTTTGGAATACTTAGTTATATATTTTTTAACTTCTGAATTAATCATAACTGTACATCCAATTAATTTATTTTCCATTAATAAATGGGGCAAATCAGTTTTATTTGTATCTAGTCTACTATATTTATGAAAAGAAGGATTAATTATATTAAGTTCTTCATTAACTACATATGCGTCTGTAAATATAGAAATTGGTATCTTATCTTCATCTTCTGCATCTTTCATTGCCATTAAGCTATCTTCAATTTTAGTTAAAAGCCAGACATCATCCTGATCACAAAACATAATATAATCTCTAGTGGTATTTTTAACCCCATTAAAAAAATTCTTTGTAACTCCTAAATTCTCTTTGTTAACATAAATTTTTATTTTGTCTGGATACTTATTTTCATAATCATATAAAATATTTAGCGTATTATCACTTGATTTGTCATCATATATGGTCAAAAAGAAATCTTCATATGTCTGATTTAATATTGAATCAATTTGCTTTGATAAATATTTTTCTCCATTATATGTTGCCATAATAATATCAACACTTTTATCAGCTTTCAAATATTTCTCCTTCTTTCGTAATCTTTCCAGTAAGATTTATTCATACTTAATTTTTTTATAATAAAAATAGGCAGTTTGTCATATTTTAAACCTAATTTATAACCTATATATTTAAATCCGCTTTGTAAAATTAAGTCTGGTATTAAGTAGAATTTCTTTATGCTTATTAAATATTTAATTGTACTTTTAACCAGTTTAATACCTTCATTCTCAGATTTAACATCAGAAAATATCTTACTATATTGCTTCTGGGATACTGCCAAGTCAAAATTTCTTGTTAACTGTCCCATATATGAATAATTATGAGAATGAACTACCATGGCATTAGATGCATAATATATTTTACCGCCCCTGTTTATTATCTCGTAAGCAAATATCATATCTTCATTAAAGATTGTTTTTAAAACAAATCCTCCGATTTCATCATAGTTTTTCTTTCTATAACATGCACAAACATTAGAGCAAAAATATGTTTTTATTCCAAGTCTTTCTATATCCTCAATGGATTTTTTGCTGTCATTTTCAGGGTAATTAAACTCTCTGGTGTATTTTTCTATTTCGGATGAAAATTTGCTTGGAAGCTGCCTGCCATATACTGCCCATACTTCTTCATCTTCAAAAGGCTTGATGATTTCACTTATAAGATGATTGTCTACTGGAGTGGCATCCTGAGTCATGAAGAGGATAAAGTCTGCACTTGATAAGGAGGCTGCGTAGTTTCTTGTTTTTCCGTGATCAAATTCATCTTTTGATATGTGTCTTATATCAACTGTACTTATATTGTTGTATTTTGTAAAGTTAAAATATTTTTCTTCTGTATTTATTACGTATATTTTATTTGGCTTTATGGATTGTTTTAGAAGTCTGTCTATTAGTTTTTCAAATTTTTCGTCGGGTTTGTAGGTGGGGATTACTATGTCTATCAAATGTTCACGCTCCTTTTTCTTTGCTTTGCCTTTAGGTTGTCTGGGCTTGAAAAAGTCCTTTTTTTAGTTTGTCGAATTTTTCAGATGAATATGAGTGTATATATATCCAATTGTTTGCCTTACCCTCCTTCAGCATGTTTTTTACAAGCCTTAAAAAGTCTTGTAAAAAACATAAACGCTTCGTCGGCCGGTCTGCACAATTGGATATATATACACTCATATTCATCTGAAAAATAATATAATTTATTGAAGGACTTTTTCAGTTGCCATATATTCTTTTGTACTTTAATTAGTTTTTTTATTTTCTTATATATTTTTGCTTAATAGTTTTTTTACTAGATTTACTGCTCCAGCTGCATCTTTTGAATAGTCTGCTCCTATTTCTTCTGCGTATGATTCAGTAATTACTGCTCCACCTATTATTATGCTTGCTTTTACGTTTTTTTCTTTTGCAAGGGATATTACTGTTTTCATTTCTTGCATTGTTGTTGTCATTAGGGCGGATAGTCCTATTATTTGGGCGTTGTGTTCTATGGCGGTTGATATTATTTGTTCTGCGGATACGTCTTTTCCTAAGTCTATTACGTTGTAGCCATAGTTTCTTAGCATTAGGGATACCAGATTTTTGCCTATATCGTGTATGTCTCCTTTTACTGTTGCTATTACTATGGTTATTGCTTCTTTTTTATCTGATTTTTTTTCAATCATTGGTTCTAGGTATTCTATTGCTTTTTCCATGGCGTTGGCACTGGATATTAACTGGGGTAAGAAGTATCTTGACTCATCAAAAAGTTTTCCTACTTGGTCTATGGCGGGGATTAGCATGTTGTTTATTATGTCTTCTGGTTTTTCGCCTACTGATAGGGTTTCTTTTACGGATTGTATTATTGTGTCTGTGTTTCCTTTTAATACTTCTTCGTATATTTTTGGTTTTTGTTCTAGTTGTGAGGATTTTTTTTGTAATGTTTCTTGTTTAGTGTTAAATTCTATATTTTTTACTTCGTTTATATATCTTAAGTCGGAGCCTTCTTTTGCTAATAATAGGTCAGAGGCAAGGGCTGTGTTTACTAGTAAATCTTGGGATGGGTTGGCTATTGCCATTGTTAAGCCGTCTTTTATTGCGAAGCTTAGAAATGTGCTGTTTATATATTGTCTTTGGGGAAGTCCGAAAGATATGTTTGAAAGCCCTATGCTTGTGCAGATTTTTAGTTCTTCCTTGCAATATTTTATTGTTTCTAAGGTTTCAAGGGCAGCTTGTTTGTTTGCTCCTACTGTTGTAACAAGACCGTCTACTATTATATCTTCTTTTTTGAAGCCTAATTCGTAGGCTTTTTTTAGTATGGTGTTGATTATGTCCTTTTTCTCTTGGAGGTTTTCTGGTAAACCTTTGTCTGATAGTGGGAGTAATATAAACATTGCTCCGTAGTGTTTTGCTATTGGAAGTAATTTATTGAATTTTTCTTCTTCCAGTGATATTGAATTTACTAAGGCTCTGCCTGGATATAGTCTTAGGGCGGCTTCAATGACTTTTATGTTGCTGGAATCTATTGCTATTGGGGTGTCTGATTCTTTTGTTACTTTTTCTATTACTTTTATCATTGTTTCTTTTTCATCTATTCCATTCATCCCTACATTAATGTCAAGAATGTCTGCTCCGCAGTTTGATTGCTCTATTGCCATTTTGGATATGATGTCTAGTTTGCCTTCTAAAAGCTCAGCTTGTAAGGCTTTTTTGCCTGTTGGATTTATTCTTTCTCCAATTATCATAAATCTTCCGTTTAGATCTATATCTACTGTTTTTTTATCTGTGCTTATTGCAGATTTAATTGTGGTTTTATTTTCTTTTTTATTAATGTTTTTTTCTTTTATGGTTTGTTTAATTGCTTTTATAAATTCTGGTGTTGTTCCGCAACATCCTCCTATTATGCTTGCTCCCTCTTTGATTAGTTTTTCTACTTCATCACAAAAAGTTTTGGTGTCCATGTCGTAGGTGGTTTGTCCGTTTTCTAATTTTGGAAGCCCTGCATTTGGTTTTACGATTATTGGTACTTTGGCATATTTTTTCATTTCTTTTACTAATGTAAGCATTTTGTCCGGCCCTGTGGAACAGTTAATTCCAACGGCGTCAGCTCCTAAGCTTTGAAGTACTACTATTGCTGTTTTTGCATCTGTACCGTAAAGGGTTCTGCCGTCTTCATTAAAGGTCATTGTTGCCATGATTGGTAAGTCTGTCTTTTCTTTGATTGCAAGGACTGCTGCTCTTGTCTCTTGGAGACTCATCATGGTTTCTACTACAAATAAATCTACACCTTCTTGGGTTATATAATCTATTTGTTCTTTGTATATGTCTATTAGTTCTTCAAAGGTTAAGTTTCCAAGAGGTGCTAATTGCTCTCCGGTCATTGTTAAATTTCCGGCAACGTATGCCTTATTATTTGCGGCTTTTTTTGATATTTTTACCAGTTCTTTATTAATCAGCTCTATTTTATCTTCTAAACCATATTCCTTTAGTTTTATTCGATTTCCTGAGAAGGTTGGGGCGTATATTATGTTGGTTCCAGCCTCTACATACTCACTTTGCAGTTCCATTAAAACTTCTTTGTTTTCAAGAATCCATTTTTCAGGGCATACTCCTGTGGGCATTCCTTTTTTTTGTAAATTTGTGCCGGTTGCTCCATCCAGTAATATTATATTGTTATTGGTAAGCTGTCTAAATTCTTCTTTTGTCATGTCCTATCTCCTTATTTCGTTAAGTATTCCATCTAATAAACTAACCCTGTTAAATGGAAGCATAAAATAATAACCATCAGCAGATTCTCCTAATTTTTCTATTATTTCAACTGCTAAAGTAATTCCTGTCTGTTCTGATTCTTCTCTTGTCATGTTAGGATTATATCTGTTGACAATTTCATCATCAACATTAATACCGTATATTTCATTTTTAATGAATAAAGCATTTTTATAGCTGATTAAAGGCATTATTCCACACAAAATTTTGGTGTTTGTTTTTTCTTTAATATACTTTATCTTTTCAATATCTTCATCAGAAAATATGGGTTGTGTTAAAAAGTACTTTGCCCCTGCTTCTATTTTTTTATGTACACGCTCGATTTCTTTATCTATATATTTTCTTGAGTAGTTTAAAGCACCTCCAAAACAAATTGGATCTGATTCAAAATGCTCTTTGTTCATTTGATTTATAAAATTCATTAATCTTATGGAATCATAATCAAAAACACTGGTAGTTGTACTTTTGGTTTCACTTGGTATAGGATCACCAGTTACTATTAGTAAATTTCTAATATCATGTAAATAAGCTCCAAGTATAGTAGAACGCATTGAAATCATATTTTTATCTCTACAGCATACATGAGGCATTACAGGTAAAGAAACATCTTTTAATATTTTAGCACTCATTAAAATGGAATCTACTCTTGAGCGTCCCATAGGTGAATCTGCAAATGTTATCATATCTATGTTCAATTTTTTTAGATTATGGGAATTTTCCATAATTTTATTAGAGTCAGCATTAAAAGGTGGGTCTAATTCAACTGCAACTACTTTTTTACCCGTCATAAGCTTAGATAAAAATTCATTGTTCAAAACTTCTTTTTTTGTGCTATCTGTTTTAATATTATCTCTATATAAAATTTTAATATTATCTTTAGTTATTGATTTATTTATTTTTTTTATATGGTTTGGTGTTGTACCACAGCATCCTCCAAAAATATCAACCCCTAAATCTTTCATGTCCTTTAATTTATCTGCGAAATAACTGGCATTATCCTGATATACCATTCGGCTGTACAGATTGTCAGGATATCCTGCATTTGGCATGATGGAAATATATTTATTTTCTGGAAAAATGATTTTTTTAATCAGTTGATACATGTGTCCAGATCCAACTCCACAGTTAAAACCACATGAATCAATTTCTTGTATTTTCGAAACCTCATCAAGTATACCTTGTCCGCTTATACCTAAACTGGTATATCCATTTTTATCTAAAGTAAATTGAACAATTATAAATATATCTTTTTTTTCTTTTATGTATTTTACCAGTTGTTTTATATATTTTAAATCACTGAATGATTCTAATAATACGATCTCTGCCCCTGATTCCATAAATATATCACATATCTCTTTATATTCTTCTAAAATATTTAAATCTTCTGTTAAAGTATTTTGTCTGATTGGCCCAATGTTAGCGGCAACAAATACTTCTTCTCCTGATACAAGTACAGATTCTTTTGCTAAATTGTATCCTGATATTATAATTTTTTTTAGTTCTTCTTTATCAATTCCAAGGGATAATGTATTAGCCCCAAAAGTGTTTGTTCTTATTAGCTTGGCACCTGCATTTATATATTCTATGTGAATTTTTTTAATAATCTCACTATTATCAATATTTGCCATTTCGGACATTTGATGTGAATTAGTAATTTGGTTATAATAAGTACCCATTGCACCATCTGATATTAATTTATATTTTTTTAAGTATTCTCTAATATCCACTTTATCAGCTCCTTTTTATTACCATTTCATGGAGTATAGTATATCACTGTGTCAAATAAATGGCAATATTTAGTCTACTAAAATTTTAACAAAAATTACTACGAGCCTTTAAGAATATATACTATTAATCTGACAAATACTCTTTTCATAAAATAAATTGATTGGAAGAATTAAAATGCCAGGTTTAATAACACATTATCTATTAGGTTATGATGTACTGGATAAAATGAGCTTACAAGCGTATATAAAAATGAAAGAACATCTGCCTCAAAATAATATCAGAAATATAATATTGAAAAATCGAAGTGCATTTAATCTCGGATTGCCAGGACCTGATATATTTTTTTATCATTTGCCTTCCTTAATTGGAAAGAATACTATTAATATAGGTTCTACTATGCATAGTGAGCGTACAGGTAGATTTTTCAATGTTTATATAGATTACATGAATACCCTTGATAAAAGGGAAAAGGAAATTGCAATTTCATATCTTTGTGGCTTTCTATGTCATTATGTATTAGATGCCACCGCTCACCCATTTGTTTATTATCATTGTGGTTTTTCTACTACTGGTAAAGATGAAAGCAATATATATGGGGCAATGCACAGGACTTTAGAAACTGATATTGATACTGTGCTTTTAAAAAAATTAAGAGGGCTTAAGCCCTCTAATTTTAATCAATCTGCAATATTTAAACTTCCCAGAGAAAATATTAGTGCATTATATCCACTTATGGTAAAGTCTATAAATAAAACCTATGATTTAGATATTACTAAAAATTATTTGAAAAATATTATTCTATCTGCAAGGCAGGAAAGTAAAATTTTGCAAAATAAAACTGGAAGAAAAAAAGTGGTGCTTTCTTATATAGAAAATAAAACTGTTAAAATTCCAATTATTACAAGCTTAATTCACACTAATAATATCCCAAATAAAAATGACTGTTTAAATGAATCCCATAAACAGTGGTATCTACCATGGGATAATAAAATAGTTAAAAAAGATTCATTTATTGACCTTTTTAATAATTCCTCAAAATCTACTCTTGAATTATTTGATAAATTAAATAATTACCTATATTGGAATTTGGATAAAAATATATTATTAAAATCCATTGGTAATAACTCTTATTACACTGGCATTGATTGTAATAATAAAGTATTTTTTAAATATCATAAATCCCTTAAAAACTTTTAAGCTTTTTTCCATGAGCTAGGCCAAAGAAATATTAATATTGGAAAAACTTCCAGTCTTCCTATTAGCATACAAATTGAAAGAATAATCTTACTAAAAGGTGAAAAAAACGAAAAATTTCCTACTGGTCCAACCATATCAAGCCCAGGTCCTATATTACTTATTGAAGATAATACTGCTGTAAAAGTAGTTTCAAAACTATAATTTTCCAAGGAAATTAAGAGTACTGCCAATCCCATTATAATAAAATACGCAAAACAAAATACACCAACGTTTATTATTTTATCATCTGTAACAGCCCTGCCCTCTACTTTCACAGAAATTACTGAACGTGGATGGGTAATTTGTTTAATTGTTTTAAACACAGCTTTTATCATTAATAAGATTCTTATTTGTTTTATACCACCGCTGGTAGATCCACCGCAGCTTCCTGCAAACATTAATCCTACTATAATTATTTTACTAAATGTAGGCCAGGTATTGTAATCTGTTGTAGCATAGCCTGTTGTAGTAACAACCGAGGCTACATGAAAAACAGAATATCTAAGTCCCTGCCAAAATGAGCCATAAATCTTAGTAATATTTAATGCTATAAGAATCATTGCTAAAGCTACCACACCAATAAAGAACTTTAACTCGTCATTATGTTTTATTTCTTTAAAATTCTTTCTTAAAATATTAAAATATATTGTAAAATTAATACTAAAAATCAGCATAAAAACGGTAAGAATTATTTCTATGGCAACACTGTTATATGCACCTATACTAGCATTTGTAATACCAAATCCACCAGTTCCTGCTGTTCCAAGTGCGTGTACCACGGCATCATATAAAGGCATTCCAGCTAATAATAAGCAAATTGCACATAAAACAGTCAAAACACTATATATTGTGTATAATATCTTTGATGTATCTTTTATTTTAGGTACTAATTTGGTTGGAGATAAACCAGTACTTTCTGTTCTTAAAAGGTGCTGGGTAGTACCGCTCATTGAAGGAATCAGTGCAAGGAAGAAAACTAATACTCCCATTCCTCCAAACCAATGTGTAAAGCTTCTCCAAAATAATATTCCCTTTGGCAATGCTTCCACGTCAGTTAATATACTAGAACCTGTAGTTGTAAAACCTGACATACTTTCAAAAAATGCATCTACAAAGCTTGGAATTGCACCACTTATATAAAATGGAATCGAACCAAATAAAGCCATAAGTATCCAAGCTAATGTTACAATCATTACCCCATCTCTGGGAAACATTTTTACCTTTTCTGGCTTTAAAAAAGTAAATAAAAAACCGCAAAGTAAAAGAATTACAATAGTAATTAAAAATGATGTAGCATCTTTTTCCCTATATATTAATGATACTAATAATGACGGAATCATTAATGCCGCTTCTAGTACTAATACCTTTCCTAAAATATGAAAAACCAATTTATAATTCATAAATATCTTCTTTCTAGTTAATAGCCAATATATGACTCAACTTTTTAAATTTATATCACTATGTTATTTAATTCATTAATCATATGATCGCTTTTTGTAATTACAAAGACTCTATCCCCATTTTGAATCATCTCATTACCATGTGGAATAATTACTTCGTTACGATGTACAATACATGTAATTAATAAGTCAGATTTTAGTTTAAGTGATTTAATTGGAATATTGGTAATATTTGTAGTTTCATTAGCAATAAAGCTAAGTACTTCCGCATTTCCATCCACTATTTTATGAAGAGTTTCTACCGCACTTCCTGCTGAGTTTTGCAATCCTCTTACATAACCAATTATATAACTTACTGTAGTCATCTTAGGACTAATTATGCTATCTAATCCCAGCTTATCAATAACCCTTGGGAAATTAACTCTCGTAGTCTTTGCAATAACCTTATGGACACCTTGTTCTACTGCATACATTGCCGTGATGAGGTTCTCTTCATCTCTTCCAGTCATTGCTACAAAGGCATCTATTTCCTCCATATTTTCTGCTTCCAATAAATCTTGATCTGTTCCATCTCCATGTATAATCATAGCCTCTGGAAGTGTTTCAGACAAAATTTCACATTTATTTTGATCTATTTCAATTATCTTAACGCTCATTCCAAAATTAGAAACAATCTTTGTAAGGTAGTAAGACATTCTTCCACCACCAGTAATCAACACAGAATTAATTCTTTGTACATATCTGTCCAATTCTTTAAAAAAATTGATTACTCCTGTCAACTGTCCCATTACATATACTCTATCATCTTCTTCAAATGTAAAATCACCTCGTGGTATATAAACTTCTCCGTCCCTTTCAACGGCAGCAATTAATACATTTTGGGGAAGTTTAATACCTGGCTTTGATACCTTGGTTCCTACTATTTTGTCATCAGCCATTACCCTAAATTCAACCATTCTTACTTTTCCATTAACAAAATGCTCTATGTTCATAGCTGCTGGAAATTGAAGTATATTAGCTATTTCTTGTGCACAGCTTCTTTCAGGATTAATAACCATATCAATTCCCATTTCTTTTCTAAGTACAGTAAATTCTTCATAATATTCAGGATCTCTAATTCTTGCTATTGTTTTTACAGCTCCTAGCTTTTTTGCTATAAAACAGCATATCATATTCATTTCATCCCTTGAGGTAGCTGCAATTACTACATCACATTCCGAAACACCTGCTTCTATTAATACGTTAGCACTGGCACCATTACCCTTAACGCACATAACATCTAAAGTTTCATCTGCTCTTTTTAGAGCTTCGATATTCTTATCAATAATTGTAATATTATGTTCTTCTTTGGACAAATGTTCAGCCAGTGTATATCCAACCTTACCATCCCCAACAATTATAATATTCATTGCTACTACACTCCTTGGAATTTTAATATTTTATTTGACTGTTTATTAATATACATATACACCTAAAAAAGCTTACCTTAAAAATCTTAATTAGGCAAGCTCTTTTAAGTATAAACATAACCTAAAATGATTATTAATATACTGTATTCGTTATTTAATTATTTGTTAATTGCATCTTTAGCTTCTTGTGGGATTTCGAAATCAGTAGCACTGTTAACATTTTTATATGTCATTTCCAGTAAACATTTGCTTATTGTGATATTACCTAATTGAGATAATTCTTCACTTTCTAATTCTCCACTTTCATAAATATTACTCATTATAGATTGCATCATACCAGCCATATCGGCTGTCATTTTTACTGGTATTTTATTCTCATTATCAATCCATATTGCTATATTTAAATCTTCTAATTCATCAAATAAGTTTGCTGGAACTTCTGACATATCAAGATTATCCATTGCTCCAGTTTTTTCTACAAAATCCTTTAATGACTGTCCAGTGATAGTGCCTTCCAGTTTAGTAGCTTCTTTACCATTAATTTCTTCAGTTCCTACAACTTTAAAGCTGTCAACATTACTTAAATATACATCAAATCCTGCGTCCGAACTGTATTGTTCTTTCATTTTACTAATCATACTATCATCTAATTCTTCAGCAGCCCATCCGTCTAAATTAGTAAAAGCATAAAATTTGCTATCTACTTCACCAAGATAAACTTGTGTCTCAATGTTTCCAAGACCTGCCATATCCATATTCATATCAACTTTAGCCTTATATGGATCCGAAAATACAGACATATTTTGTTCAGACTTAATAGTCATACTTAATCCTGAAGTGGTCATTTCCATTTCGATATTGGTAACACTATCCATATTCTTGATTTGAGCACTATTTTGAAGAATAAGTTTAATTATATCTTTTGGTTCTGATGGCATCTTATTTGCATCACAAGCAGTAATACTGCCAATCACTAGTATCATTACCATTATTAGTGATAATATTTTAAATAGCTTTTTTTGCATAAATATCTCCTTTCGATATATATAATCACCACTTTAGTATATCAAAGAAGTTACATCTATACAATGTATTAATTCACAAAAAGCCATAGGTATATAGTCTTATATCTCAACGTTTTCTACAAATATTTTAGGATTTTTTAATAGGTCTAATTCTTTTTTACTTCCATCTAAAAGCCTTACAATTGGTTTTGTTGGATCATTTTCGTTTTGTCTTAAAATAATTCCCTTTTCGCCTGTACTTAATTTTACCATAACACCATTTGGGTATACTGTAATACTCTTCATAAAGCATTGTATAACTTCTAATGAATATTTTCCTCCAGCCATGCTGCAAACTTGCTTATATGCCTGATCCGGACGCATTGGAGCGTGATCCTTTGACCAATAACCGTTTAGAAGACTTTCGTACATATCTACAATAGACATCATTTCAGCCCCAGCAAAAACTTCATCTACTGCAACTCCTCTTGGGAAACCTGATGCATCCCTATATTCATGATGATTATAAACTGTTGAAGTAAGCTTCGCACTTAGTCTTCTCTCCTCTTTAATATATCTAAATGCTTCTTCTGTATGTTTTTTATTAACCAAATCGTCATTTTGGTTTTTAAGTTTAATATCATGAAGAATTCCTGCAAGACCTAATTCTTCAATTACGTCCAAATTATAACCTTGAGTAATGCTCATTGCTACTGTATATACACACACATTAAATGCATGCAATACTCTTTCATCTTCAATTGCAAATGTGTTTACTAAACTTAATGGTCTGGTTGCTGACCGTACTTCTTCTGATATTTGTTTTACAACCTCTTTTAAATCTCCAAGATCAAATTCTTTTCCTTTATCAGAATTTACAAACATTGCATTAATTTGGTTAAATGCAAATGCTTTCGTCTCGTCAGTAATAACTTCAATTGCATCAATATCATCAAAATTTGCATCGTCTACATAAACTGTTAATACTCCGATTCCTTTTAAACGATTTATAAATTTTTCCGATAAAACAGCTCCTTTTGGTAATAATATTCTGCCATCAAACATTCTGATTGGAGAGCTTAAAGCTTCCCCGATTTTCAAATTACGAATTCCAACTAATTTCATAGACCTAACCTCTTTCGTTTATAATTATTTGATTGATATATGTTATAATTAATGCTTGTACCTTTTGATGCATTATGAATAAAATATATTATAATACATTCTGAAATATAAATCAATAGGTATATAGGACTTATTTACTAGTTTTTTATAAAAAAGTTACAATTCACTCCTTGTTTAGATTGGTCTCGAAAAAGTCCTTAATGTAGGTTGTTCATTTATTAAATATTATCATCTTCAAATGTAATTATATCATTATCAAGTTGTGCAAAATGTATCCAATTTTGTTCTTCTATTGTAGCTTTAGCACTAGTCAAGTCTGTTATTTCATTTTTTAATTTAGTTATATTTTCGCTAGTTACTAATACATGGAGTATTACTATATCTAAATATTGAATTTTTAAAATATTTATGTTTAACTTGGATGTTATATATTGAATTTTTCCAATGTAATTGTAGTCTGTCTCAATTTTTACTTTTAGTCCATAAAGTTTATTAATTATAGTGCATTCTTTTAGTGCTTCCTGAGTTGCCTTTGAATATGCTCTTATTAGGCCACCTGTTCCAAGAAGAGTTCCTCCAAAATATCTTGTTACAATTGCTAAAACATTATGTAATTCTTCGCCTAAAAGTACATCTAGTATGGGTCTTCCTGCGGTTTTTGCTGGCTCTTTGTCATCACTGCATTTTTGTATTTCGTTATTAGGTCCAATAATATATGCAAAACAGTTGTGGGCTGCATCCCAGTTTTTCTTTTTTATTTGATTTATTATTTCAATTGCTTCTTCTTCTGTGTTAACATTCATAATACTGCCGATAAATCTTGATTTTTTCTCAACAATTTCTTTTGTGCCACCCATGTATACGCATTTGTGAATGTCTGACATTTATTTCTCCTTTAATTTATTTGGTAAAAGGCGATTTTAGATGACTATTTATCCAGTTGTCTGAAAAGTAGCAAAAGTACAGCCACAATTCACTAAAACAGATAATTGTCATCTAAAATTTGAGTATCAATATTTAAGAATTTTTAATTTAATATAGTGTACTATTTTCAATAGATTTGTTTCAACTACATAAGTATTCTGTTACTAAATCATCTACTACTTCAACCATACCAAAAGGAGTAACATCATTAGAAATAAGTTTGCTGATTATTTTCATTGTAATCTCCTTTGAATATGTTATAGCTTCAATAATTTCTTTTTCGATTACATTACCAATAGACTTATTAAGCTGGATTCCATACAGCTTTTTATCCTGAACAGATTCTTTGTAGTCTTCCACAAGATAATATTCAAGTATTACGTTATCTGTACAAACCATTAAATTCCTTGTCCCAATTAACTCTAAATTTTTCATAATATGTATAACCTCCTAAAGTTTATCATCTCTGATTTCAAAATAATTATATAAGAGATATATAACATTTAAAAGGTTTTAATATCGCAATAAAATATTAATTCTACATCTATTCGATTTAATATTTAATAATTTTTGTCACTATTTCTGAATTTCTAGTACATCTTGTATTTTCTCCTCAATATATGTATATGAATCAAATACCCCTTTATTATAATATACAGGACCTAATTCATCAGTAATAAAATCAACAATCAATGCTGCCGCCAAATCTCCCAAATCCTCTTCTCTTTCCTCCGAAAAATACACCTTAACCTTATTAATCAAATCATCTTTCGTCTCTTTATCCAGCTTAATCTTTTCATTCATACTCATCTTCCAATCTTTCTATAAATAGCAGTTCTATTATACTCTCTTAAAGCCAGCTCGTGTCACAAAATCTTAAACTGACGGCAAGTCTAAAATCAATTACCAAGCAAATATCCTTTAAGAAACCTCAAAAGCTCATCCATCTGCTGGTCAGTTCCTATAGTTATCCTCAAATAGTTATCTATTCTGTCCTGCTTAAAATATCTTACAAAAATATTAGCCTCTCTTAGTGCTTGAAAAATATCAGATGCATTCTTTTTAGGATGAGTTACAAATAAAAAGTTAGCCTTTGAATCTGTACATACAAACCCCAAATTACTTAATGCTATTTTTGTCCTTTCTCTTGTGTCCATCACTCGTTGTAAATTACTTCTAAAATACTTTTCATCCTTTAAAGACTCCACACCTAAAACAAGTGAAGGATAATTCATTGTATAGGAATTATAGGAATGCTTTATAATATTTAACGCTTCTATTAATTCTTTATTACCAATTGCAAAACCAATTCTCATGCCAGCCATTGAACGAGATTTAGAAAATGTTTGAACAATTAATAAATTATCATATTTATCCGTTAATTCTAAAGCAGATCTACCTCCAAAATCAATATAAGCTTCATCTACTATTACAATAACATCTCGATTATTAATTAATATTTCTTCAATCACTTCTAGATCTTCAAAAATAGCTGTTGGTGCATTAGGATTAGCTATTACAATTCCTCCATTTGGAGTTATGTAGTCCTCTTTTACAATGTGAAAATCATCATTAAGAGGCTTTGTAATATATGGTATTTTGTAAAGGTTTGACCAAACAGGGTAGAAGGAATAGGTTATATCTGGAAATATTATTGGCTTATTAGAATTAAAAAATGTTAAAAAGGCCATTGCCAATACATCATCCGAGCCTACTCCTACAAATACCTTATCTGGATTAACTTTATAAAACTTTGCAATTTCATTAACTAATATCTTACAGTTTGGATCTGGATAAAGTGAAAATCTATTTTCATTAATTTCTTTTATAAATTTAATAACATTGGGCGATGGAGGATAAGGATTTTCATTAGTATTTAGTTTTATCATGTCCGGCTTGTCCGGTTGTTCTCCCGGAACATATGGGTTAACCTTTCGTATATTATCTTTCCACACTTTCATCAAGCCTCCAAATTATTTATATTCATCATATAGCTTTTTAAATCCTGATAATGATTTTTCAATCTTACCATAATCTACACAATATGCTATCCTTGCATATCCACTGCATCCAAAAGCACTTCCTGGCACTATTAAAATATTATGGTTTTTGGCTTTTTCACAAAATGCCTTATCATCTTCTTCTAAAGTTTTTACAAATAAATAAAAAGCACCTTCTGGTTTTACACATTCATAACCATATTCTGTTAAGTTATTGTATAATAATTCTCTGTTTTTGTTGTATATTGAAATATCCACTTCACAATCGATACATCTTGCCACTACCCTTTGAAATAAAGATGGTGCGTTTACATAACCTAATATACGATTGCTTACATTGCATGCAGTTATTACATTTTCAAAATCATCTACTTCATTTGGAATAACAAGATATCCAATTCTTTCGCCAGGAAGTGATAATGATTTACTAAATGAATAGCCTACGATGGTATTTTTATAGTATTTGGTTAAATAAGGGATTTCGATTCCATCGTATGCTAATTCCCTATAAGGTTCATCCGATATTAAATAAATTGATGTGTTGTATTCCTTACTCTTATTATTTAGAATTTCAGCTAATTTCATTATAGTTTCTTCTGAGTAAACAACACCTGTTGGATTATTAGGTGAATTAACTAATACAATTTTTGTTTGTTTAGTTATCTTACTTGCAAATTCTGTTAGATTAGGCTGAAAAGTTTTTGTATCAGGTGATATAACAACTAAATTTGCATCATAATTTGAAGCATAGTTTCTATATTCTCCAAAAAAAGGAGCAAAAGCAATGACTTCATCTAAAGGATTTAGCAAAGTTTTAAATATAACATTTAATCCACCTGCTGCACCAACTGTCATTATAATATTATTATTTGTGAAACTAGTATCAAATTTTTTATTTATAAAGCTTGAAATAACTTCTCTAACATCTTCATAACCTGAATTATTCATATATCCATGAACTAAATTTGCACTCTCATTTGTAATAATATCTATTACTGCTTTTTTTATTTCCTCTGGAGGTTCTACACTGGGATTGCCTAAGCTAAAATCAAAAACGTTTTCTTCTCCATGAATTTTTGCAAGTTTTTTCCCTTCTTCAAACATAGCTCTAATAATTGAGCTTCCTTGAACAAATCCTACCATTTTATTTGATATCATTGGTTTACCCCTTTCAATTATTCATTTTTATCTGTTGTTTCTTCTTTTACTTTTGCATCGTCTTCTTTAGCTTCTGCTGTTTCTTCTTTGTTATCTTCCGCTTGGTTTTCTTCAAAACCTTCTGATTCTACTTCTGTTTCTTTTGGTTCTGGTAATTTTTCGCCACAATTTGGACAAAAATAAGATGTTCTTTCAACAACTGCGTGACATTTTTGACATTCAACTGAACCTTTAAGAGAAATTATTTCTTCTTTTATACTTTTAATAATTTCTTCTTTGCTCTTAATCTCTTCACACAAATTTTTGATTTGACTTTCCACATTCTCTCCCTCTAAATATCTTTGGTAAAGAATTTTTCCTATCTCCAAATAATTGTCTTCAATTGTTTTTTGATTTGCTACAATTCTTGTTTTCAGTTTTGTAATCTCAATTACCTCACCTGATTTTTTAACCGCACTTTGTGCTTTGTCTGACACCTTTTTTACTAAATCATCAAAAAAATCCATACAAATTCCTCCTAAGTTTTTTATTTTTTATTTAAAATATTATACAATATCTTCTGCTTGACGATATGAATTCATCATATTTTTAAAAATCTCACCTGTTGTAGGAGGGGTATATGTTATTGCATTAGCCCCTGCTTCAATTGTTTTTAAGATACTTTCCTTTGAAGGTCCTCCTGTGGCAATAATTGGTACATCAGGAAATTCTCTTCTTATTTTTGCCACTATTTCAGCAGTTTTACCAGCCCCTGACACATTTAATATATTTGCTCCACTTTCCAGTCTTTTCCCAATATCAGTCTTTTCAGAAACTACTGTTATAACAATTGGAATATCTATTTTTTGTCTTAAATATTCTAAAGTCTCATTAGGTGTTGGAGCATTAACCACTACTCCCACAGCACCTTGAAACTCTGCATCTTCAGCAAGGTTTGTTACTCTTTTACCTCTGGTTGTTCCTCCTCCTACTCCACAAAAAACTGGCACATCAGCACAATTAATTAATGAATGTGTTATTACAGGCTGTGGAGTAAAAGGATAAACTGCTATTACTGCATCAGCATTACAATTACGAATTATGGCAATATCTGTGGTAAAAACTAATGATTTTATTAGTCTCCCAAATATTCTGATTCCGCTGACCTCTTCAATAATCTCTGGAACTTTTAACATATGTTTTCTTAATACGCCTTCTATTTCTGGTACCTTTTTCGCCATAGAACGCCTCCTTTCTATATTAACTAACTGTAATTCTAATTGCCTGAAATGTATTATACATATCTAATTTTCCATATCCCCATTCTCTGTTTGGATAAATTATATTGCTTCTGCTGGCCCCTCTAATAAAAAACTTTTTTACCTCCCTACTGTCTAATGAAGGATCATTTCTTCTGACTACTCCCCATTCCATTAAAAGGGCAGCTCCTCCTGCCGCATGGGCAGCAGCTATGCTTGAACCAGTCTTCGTTCCATATCCTCCCCCTGCCAGAGGTCCATATACATTTACACCAGGAGCTGCAATATCCGGCTTTATTCTGCCTTCCCTGGTATATCCTCTGCTTGAGTTAATAAAAAGACTTCCATTACTATGATTATATGTGCTTACAGTTATTGGTACACTGGCTATTGAAGGTGAACATAATGTTACAAAAGGATCTGGTGTTATGAAATAGGTTCCTGATGATATAAAACCATTCACCGGAAGCCACATATCATATTGTCCACTTATTTCAAAATCTCCAAACACTCTGATTATCCAAATACCTGGAGTCGGTGAGTCAAACTGCATAATAATTAACTCATCTCCTGTTTTTGCCTCAATTAATCTATAATTAACTGCAATTTTTGTATCTTCCAATATAAATGTAATAAAATCGCTTTGCCTTAATCTTGGCGGAATCTTTTCTACATATTCGCCACTGGGTGAAATCAAACCAACTGAAAACACATCTGGTGCACTTCCCCATAGTTCTAAGGTAAAACCGCTCTCATTATCATCAACTCTGATTTCTACATCTTGATAACCTAAATCTTTATTGATTTGCCCTGCAAAATGGTGCCCAAGATTTACTTCATTTCCTCCAGCAATAACAAATACTTGACCAATATTATCGGCTTCAATATTAATATATTCTCCTAATGAAGCTAATCCTTCATGATCTCCTGAATTAGTACCAAGACCAATACAAACAACTAAAGGCATATTAGCTTCCTTAGCTCTGGATATTAAATAATTAATTCCTGTCATTATATCTGTTTCCTGATAACATGGAACATCTTCATTAATAAAATAAAAGTTTCTTAAATAATTTTTTGCTTGCTTTAATTTTACCACTGTTATAGTAGACTCAGGTGCCGCACCTGTAAACTCATTCCGAATATCTTGGTTTCCTGCTGCTATACCTGCAAGAAAGGTTCCATGACCTATTTCATCTACACTTGGAACTATATCTAGAGGATTTTCACTGTTAAGTGCTTCATTTATTTGCTCACTTCTATATTCTGCTCCATATGCATAATTTTCTGGCGGAATGCCATCTTCTATAGTTTGATCCCAAATTGAATAAATTCTTGTTGTATTATCTTCATTAACGAAAGCTGGATGAAGATAATCAATACCCGTATCTACAAATCCAATCATAACACCAGTTCCATGTAGATGCAAATAAGGTTCTCTTTGTAATCTTATTATTCCTGATTCTTCCATGCTTGAAGTATCCAGTAATGCATAGCAATGGGGTATAATTTTGTATCCATATTTTTCAATTATATATAAATTTATTGTCTGTCTTCTAAAAAATAAATTTGCGAATTTGTTACTTATAACCTGAATACAATCTGGATTAAGTCTTGATTGTAAATCTAAAATATTTCCATTATATTCAACAATAAAATCCAAATAATTTTCAGACGTAATAGCTTCTTTACAATTCTCGCCAATAGTTCTAATATTATTGGTCGGCATATCTTTCCTCCTATCATAGTTTTAGGAACTATAATAGTTTATGCAATGACAAATTGTCCTTATTCTAATTTTTAAACCATCTAGAATATCTAATTCTACCTATATAGATGGTAAAAAATTTCTCATCTCTATCTTCGGTCCACCGGTGTTTTGAATATATTCCTTTGTAATAACAACACATCCAATGTTTTCATCTTTTGGTATCTCATACATTATGTCCATCATAAACTCTTCTATAATTGCCCTTAATGCTCTAGCACCTGTTTTTTTCTCAAGTGCTTTTTCAGCAATTGCCTCTAATGCACCTTCCTCAAATTCTAAATTAACTTCATCCAATTCCAATAATTTTTTATATTGCTTAAGTATTGCGTTCTTTGGCTCTTTCAAAACTTTTATTAATAGCTCCTTATTAAGACTTTCTAAAGAGAATATAATTGGAAGTCTACCAATAAATTCTGGTATCATTCCAAATTCTCTAAGATCTTCTATGGCAACCTTTTGCAATATATTAACATCATTATCATATTTATCTTTTAAATCTGCAATAAATCCAATTGATGATTGTTTATTTAATCTGGTTTTTATGATATCGCCCAATTCAGGAAAGGCTCCTCCGCAAATAAATAATATATTCTTTGTGTTAATTGTAGTTAATGGCACCATTGCATTCTTAGAATTAGAACCTACAGGAATTTCTATTTCACTGCCTTCAAGTAATTTTAACATTCCCTGCTGTACTGATTCCCCACTAACATCTCTTGAATGTGTGTTTCTTTTCTTAGCAATTTTGTCTATTTCATCAATAAATACTATTCCATTCTCTGCTTTTTCAACATCATTATCTGCTGCTGCTAGTAATTTTGATAATACACTTTCAACGTCATCTCCGATATATCCTGCCTCTGTCAACGCTGTTGCATCTGAAATAGCAAGTGGTACGTCTAATAATTTAGCTAAAGTTTTTACTAAATATGTCTTTCCGCTTCCTGTAGGCCCTATCATAAGCATATTGGATTTTTCTATTTCAATTTCATCCATTGTATTAGTTGCAACTCTTTTATAATGATTATATACAGCTACTGCTATTGCTTTTTTTGCATGCTCTTGTCCTACAACATAATCATCTAATTTTTCTTTAATTATATGAGGTGCCGGTATCTTTTTAATATCTATGGCTGAAACCTTTTTTTCTTCATCAGGCTTTTTCTTTTTTAATTTTTGCCTCTTAGGAATTTCTGCCTGCATATCTTTAAAATTCATCATATTCGGAGGGACATTTAAAAAATCATAATTTTGAAAATTACCGGTATTGATTGTATCAAAAGTCTTTTGCATGCATGCTGAACAAATGCAAATACTGTTTGGCAGTTTCATCATCTTCCCTGCTTTGCTTTCAGGCCTTCTACAAATATAACAAATCTCCTCATATTCGTCTTTGTTATGATTTTCATCATATTTTGAATCTTTATTTTCCATGTAGATGCTCCTTAATATTAGTCTATATATTAAATTTGTTAATTTCTAATCTTTCAAAATCTTTACTTAATTATATATTAACACATAAATATTAACAAGCTTATATTGATGTGAGTTTATTAATTTTTTATTAAGTTTTGATTTAAATTTGATGAGATAGCTTTAGTTGTATATGTGGGGTTTTAAGGAATGCTCCAAATATTATTATGTGATTTTGACACAACTTTGACACAAGATTTTTTTAAAAGAAAAAAGTCGCTTATTTCTGCGCCCATTCTTCTTAGAATAAATTTGCTATTTTTTTCATTTCATTTGCTTTAGTGTCAGGTAAAACATGAGCATATAAATCCATTGTCATTGCAAGGGTACTATGTCCTAAAATTTCTTGCATTACTTTAGGTGCCATTCCGTTTTTGTTTTTTCATCTTTATTTATTAAATTTATAATTTTATTAATATTACGAAATAAAGATGTGGATGTTACTGGTTTTCCTGTTTCTGATGTAAATACTAAATTCTCTAATCCGATATTAGGTTGCCACATATCGCCTAATGCTAACTTTAATTTTTTTTGCTCTATTCTTTGATTTTTTAATATTTGAACAATGCCGTCAAGCATTGGTATTTCTCGCTCACTTGTCATTGTCTTTGGAGTGTCCTTTACATGTCCTTTTTCAGCAAAGTGTTTTAGAGTTCCTTTGACATAAATCAAGTCATTTTTAAAGCCTATGTTATCCCATTCTAAGGCTCTAAGCTCTCCACTTCTCATTCCAGTAAATAAAGCCACTTTGTAAAGATTATAGTTTCTGCTGCCCTCTGCATATTGTAAAAATAAGTTTTGTTCATTTAGTGATAATACCCTACGTTCTATTTTCTTCTTTTCCCTTGGTAGTGTAGTCATTTCCACAGGATTTTTTTGTACGATACCATTCTTATATGCCTGTTTATACATACTATTTATAATTATGCTAACCAGTTCTATAGTAGCCTTCGAATATTCTTTTTTCACCAATTCATTATATAACTTTTGGATCTGCTCTGGTCTTAAATCTTTAAGTTTTTTCTTACCAAGGGTTGGTAAAATATAATAATTAAAACAATCCTTATAGCTTACAATTGTACCTTGCTTGACACTATTCATTTTATATTCGTTAATCCATGTATTAAACCATGATTCTATCGTGATATTTTCTTCTTTTGCAAATACACCATGTTCAACTTCATACTGCAGGTCGTTTAATTTCTTTTTTAAAGTCTTTAAATCCCTGTCATATAATGTATAGGTTTCACCTTGATAAGTGAATCTACCCATATATCGCCCATCATTACGAAGTGTTATTCCTTTTGGTAATTGTTTACCATTTTTATCTACTGCCATCCTAACAACTCCTTTCCCTGTAAGATAGAATCATATAGTTTATCCCTTATAGGGTTGTATTTTCTTTTGATATTAACTTATTGTTTTCCTCAATAAAATTAATTATATCTGATACCATGTTTACACCCAATTTATACAAAGGTGTGTCTTCTTTTCCAGTTGGTAATAACCTTGCTGACCTTACCAGTTCTGCCCAATCATCATCATTTTCTGGTTGGTAATTTTGTTTGAGAAAATTCCATAGGTTGGTAAACAGCTCACTGACTTCTTTTTTATCATTTTCATTAATTTGCTTCATTTGATACCTTAATGCTTTCTTTTCTTAATACACTTATCTTATCAATTAATCTACAAAATATATCTGTTCTTTGGGTACTGTTCTTGTATTC
>JAVBPB010000007.1:0-18253 GCA_031549965.1 Mobilisporobacter sp.
TTCTATAAACTTCATCTTCTGAATCTTGTGTATAAAGCCATATAAGTATTCGTCGATTAACTTCTACTCCAGTCAATATCTTACGAAAGTATTCTTTGCGTTGGTCTAAATATCCTTCCCTAATAGTACCGTCCGTAGTAATCTCTATATAAAGTGGGTTTTTTTGGGTGCTTAAAGATGTTTGAATTTGTAAAAACATTGTATTTTCAACAGCTTCATGTATTTCATCAGCGGCTGCTGTCTTAATGTTTCGTCCTTCACGTCCGGTCCCTTTAGCCGACATTTTTTTAATAGAGCCTTTATTTTGTCGTGTATGCTTACCGTGTTTTTTCTTTTGTTTGGGGTTTCCAAAAAATATTCCTTTAATATTTGCTCTGGTTACTTTTTCTATGCGCTTTGATTCTTCACGGAAATAATTTATACAATCAAATAATAACGAAGCTTGTTCATAGTTATTTGAAGCACATAGGGCTTTATATCCCATTTCACCACAAAACCAATCGGCTAAAACAATTGCAGCAATAAATGGTGTTTTGCCATTTTTACGTGCTATAAGTAGTATTGACTCTTGAAATAAATTAACGTACTCATCTATTTCTTCCTCGAGATATAGGAATCCAAACAATGCTTCGATATATGCTTTTTGCCATAGTGATAGAATAAATGGATCTCCAGCAAATGGAGCTTCAAAATGTTTTATTTCACTTTCAATAAATTTTATTCTTTTATGTGGTCTGTCTAAATTAAATACTACATCACCAGGAGGATTAATAATCAATTGTATTAATCCCTCTAATTGTGTGGCTAATTCTCTACCAACGATGTAAGGTGCTTGTCCTCTCCTACATTTTTTATAATACTCAATTAAAAACGAATGTTCTCCATCAATTTCTTCTGACAAAACTTCCCAACATGTAATAGGTATAATCGTTGGATTAATAACTTCCCATGTTGCAAATGTGTTTTTTTCGTTAATCGTCGTATTCACTCATGTCATCCTCCTCATCATCAGAAGGCGTGTCACTAAGTAGAACCTTATTAATTTTTTGCATTGCTGATGAATACTGTGCCATATATTTTATTCTAGCTTTAGATGCTGCAGTTTCTTTCATATCATCAGGATTTTTACTCGACCAAATAATAGACTTAAGGTTTTTTATTAATTCTAAATCAGCATATAGTTCAGCAATTTTCATTATCCATTTATCATTAATAATTAATTTTATTTCTGGAACATTCGTTGATTTAAAAGCATTTATTAACCTATCATATTCATTTTTGGCAAGTTGTTCTTTAGTTAGTTCTACTTTCATAAATACCTCTTAAAAATTTTCTAGGAAATTTTCAAAAAAAATTCAAAATTTTACGTGTGTGTTAAGGAAAGGCCCACTAAGGAGTAGGGAAGAGTATCGAAATGATTTTTTTAGTGGGGGGCATCAATTATAATCACTAAAATACTTTTCAATGTAATCTATTTGATTATTGACTATCGTCATATTATCAGAGCGTTCATAAGCTCTCTTAATGCAAACATCTTTTGATGTATCTATATGAATAACTTCAGCTCCATACAATTTGATTATTGTATCCCTTTCGTACAACTTTGGATAGCAACCAATTATATATGCATTCTCCCATTCACCTTTCCTCATTCTGATTCTATCTAGAATCAGTTGCCTGATATCAAACGCTATAGATTTGGTGGCTGCTGGCTTATCATAACGTGTTGCTATACATATTGATTCATGTATCTTGTCCAAGTCCAATACTAAATCATAACGTGTCGCAACTGTTTCCACATATGTTGTTTTACCTGCTAAAGGTGCCCCACAAACTAAATATACCTTATGCTCAATTGATGTATATCTTCTATGGACTCTGTTATGACAGTCATGACATATAACCTCGATGTTCTTTAGATTCAATGCTATAGTAGGATCATTCACATTTTCCAATGTAAGCTCTATTGTATGATGTGCTCTTAAAAAACTGTATGCACATACGTTTCCACAATGCGCACATTTTCCATTGGATTTTATTTTGGCATATCGTGCAAACTTTTTATATTCATTTGACCAATAGAACTCTGCTACTGACTTATACATTTATACACCTTCAGTAGTTGGTTTATTATCTTTTTCTAAAGCATCTCTCTTTAATTGTAAGGTTTGTGGATCCCTAGCATACTCATTAGGAAATCTATTAATTAATAACCACATCAATATGTTAGGATCGGGCTTAATGTATTTTGTTGTAACTTTCCTAGACACTAATATTTCTTGTCCGTCTTCGCCTCTTGCGTATTGCTTCGTTTCTTCCTCGTATGTAAAACCAATTGCTAGTTCATACGATTTGTTTACCAATTCCGTTTTAAAAACAGCATTGCCTGCATTAATAGCATTTTGCAATTCATTATATTGCTTTTTATATTTTTGCCATTGGGATTTAGATATTTTATAGAATGCTTGAAGCTGCTTTTCTGTAACTCCGCATCTACAATATTTCTCAATATTATCTAATTCAGGCTTTATAGTTTTTGAATACTGCGAATTGCTTTCAGTTATCTTTGGCATTATTTACCCCTCTTTCCTTTTGTGTCACCTTCAACTATTGTTTTTAATATATAATGAAATGGGAATAGGCATAACAATATTATTAATGGTATACATGTTGCAATCCACGATATTGATGTTGCTCGTGTTATTTTAAATAAGAGCATTATTAATTGAATGCATGATAATATAACCATAAGAACTAAAGATATTAAATAAGAAATTGCAATTGCTATTTGGAATTGTTTCATTTATGTTTCTCCTATTCTACTTTAATAAGTCTTTTAATTTTGTATTTATGTCTTTTAATCTATCAATTTTAACTTTGTTATCATCCCCGTATTGTTCACTATCTTTTGTTAATGCCTTAATAAGTGCATCATTCTCTTTAATATCTTTATTAATAGCAATCTTTAATTGCTTTGAAATATAATTATTCATGATTTTCCTCCTGTTATTTTCCACAACAATGTTTATATTTTTTACCACTTCCACATTTACAAGGTGCTTTTCTTACTACACCTGTTTGAATGTGCAATGGCATTTGCTTAGGCACTCCATTTAATTCCTCTTTTTATATTCTTCTGGTTCATTTTCTTTATATTTTCTAACTGCTCTAGCGCATGGATATGTTAGATTTTTATTACAATATTTACAATGATAATAATCCCCACACATATCACAATTCGCATATTTGCTATCGGACCATTTTAATTCATCTTCGAACTTTTGTTCTTCTACTAAAGTAGTGCGTTTTTTTGTGGCCTTGTTTATTAGCTCTTGCAACGTCCCTATATCATTTCTATAGGCATCATTCAATATGTCACCTCGTTTATTAAAAATAAAACTGTCTAACGCTTCTTGATATTTATTCATTATCCATCATCTCCAATCTATTTCTTGTCCACATTCAGTGCAATATTTAGATTTTTCATCAATACGATTCCTATTTAATCTACTTCCACATTTAGGACAATTCCACAAATCAATTCTATTGTTAAAAACTTTAAATTGGAAATCCTTGTCGCATAGTATAGGTTTTTTAGAAATTGCTTTATCAACTAATTCTTTTAAATTATCAATATGCACTGGTAATTTATCAGCCGTACAATGTGCCATTTCTAATAAAAATTCAACAGTATTTATTGCTTCTTGATATTTATTCATTGCTTTTCCTCCTGTTGTTTTATAAAATAATCTGCCATATCACCATAACCTTTTGTTATTTCATCATTACGATCATCAATATTTTTTTTATAGTCTTTTTTATCTTGCTCAGTACCTTTTATTATTTTGCAATCCATTAAATCCTCTAAATCATTTCCAAATAGATGATATACGCTATCTGCTTCTTTTTCTTTTTCATTCCATATTCCTGGACAACAACTCTCGTAGCAATAAAGTCCGTTATCCTCTTCAAACCATTGTGGAGTAAGTTTTATTGTTTTATTTAATAAATTCTTACGACCACTAACGGTACAATATTTGATTCCAAACTTTATACTGTCTCCGCCTTCTATTTTTGGCATTTTAAATCTCCTTCCTTTAATTTCAATCACTACCTAGTTCCCTTTACTACCTCTTAAATAAATGTTACATAACCCCTAATTGTGTCACATTTTTTTCTAACTTTTCACACACCAACTTTCCCTTGCAACTGCCTTGTTTTTCCTACTTTTCTATCAATAATCTTATTAAAAAATGTTACATAATTCTCAATCTCGTGAAATTCATGTTTTTAGCCTATTTTTGCTTGGCTTCTTCATATATTCTAAAATTATGATATGCTCTTGTATATTCATAACTTTCACCAAAAATATTATTTACAGCATTCAATAATTTTGGCTCATGCTTCTCTATAATTTTTAGTTCTTCTTCAAAATCACGTCCAAATGGGCATCCGGCACAGCCTGTTCTACTTAATCCATACCCACTATAGCAAAGGCTATTTATAACATCGTAGTGAACGTTATATTCTAATTTATCACTGTCTTTATACCAAAATATAGGCCTAAAATCAGATACTATTTCTCCTCTACTAAAACATGATGAATAATTAGTTGATCTTATACCACCTTCACTCTTTCTAACGCCTACTACATTTAGATTAATTCCATTCTCGCTCATGTACTTATGTGCTACTTTCTTTTTTGCCCACTGACAGCAAGCATTAGAAATTTTAAAATTAGGTGGATTGCTAATAATGAATTCTTTTAATAACTTATTTCTGGATATGTTATAAGAACTGCCATCGCCATTCATATTACACCACCATAATAGAGCTACTTTGCAATTGGGATATTCTTCTAATAAAACATCAAATGATTTATCTTTGAATTTAAAATTATGTTTTTGTAATCTTGAAATCATTTCTGATACATATTTCGATATAAAAGGTTGTCCATATTCTTTACAACTAACTGGGATCGGCTTGATTGCTTTTACTTTTTGTATCGTTATATTATATTTGTTTTCCAAATAGTCTAAATGTTCCTTGGTGGCTTTATACTCAATTCCTGTATCGTACCATACCCAGTGTATTTTCATGTCCCAGAATAATTGTTTAAATATATCTACAACTATATCGGAATCACTTCCACCGCTTACAGCTACTAAAACCTCGTTATACTGTGGAACTGTTGCATCTGTTTTGCAAAACGAATCAAAGATAACAATATTAGATGGACACTTTTCTAAAACGGTTATTAAATTGCTTTCCATTTAGTCCTTCCTCGTGTTCTTGCTGCCACCGCTTTTGACACCAATATAAATTTCGCTTCTATTAGCTTCTATATCTTCTTTTCCCCAACAAACATATAATAAAGTGACATCTGGAGAATCATGGTTATACATTTGCATTAAAGTAATAAGATTACCTCCATCATTCATATAGTGATATCCGAATGTTTTCCTCAAACTATGTGGACCGAATGTATAATCTATTCCTATAGCTTTTGCTGCTGTATTTGCAATTCTATAAAATTGTTGGCGAGTAATTGGATCAGTGTATTTTTGGCCGTTGACTTCTTTTTTTTGGCCCATGAAGAGAAAACTATTCTTTGTTAAATTGTGACGCAAAACATATTCGTCCACTTCTTTTTTAAATTGTTTATTCATGGGGAAATTTTGAGGTTTGCCTGTTTTGTTTTCTTTTATATGTACATAACCGTTCAAGTCTTTTACACGTAGTTGCAATATGTCTTCTGCCCTAAATGCTGTGTTGAATCCAACAACTAGTAGCATATAGTTTCTATCAGCTTGATTTCTTTTCACATCTGTTTTAGCTAACTCTACTTTATCCAACATATAATAAAGCAATTTATTTATTTGTTTTTTATCTTTGAGTGGTTGGGTTGCTTGTTGGCCATTAAAATTCTTTATTTTTCTTTTCCAATCACGTTTAGATGTTGCCATTGGTTTTCTCCATATTAGTATTAAGCCAAGTTATTACAGGATACTCGATATCAGTACAATCTCCTTTTTCTAATGGTCCATATGGTATATCATTTTTTTCTAAATAACATTCCTGACTGCAATAGTAATCTCCATAACTATAATAGTACTTTTCGCCTTCATAAATTGGTTTTCTGCATTGTTCACATAATACAAAGGCTCGTCCATGTTCTTTCAATAGTTTTTCATCCCAAAGTTTTGCAACATCATCAATGTGTTTTTGATTAAGTTTATATGTTTTATCAGGTTCCTCGATTGGTCCATATGTTGCACCTAATATTATCAATTTATAATTAGCTTCGTTTATATCTGTGATCTTCCAAACTCTTAGTCCGTCAAAAATCAAATCATTTATTTTAAATTTCGGCATTTTATCACTCCTTTTTATATTAAAACTTGACATTTCGCTCTCTAAAGTCATAAAGAATTAGAAAGTAGATGTTCAGCAAATGAAAACTATATTATTAAAATTAGTTTTGTATTACTACCAACTAGTTTAGGACCAACTGGAGCAATTAATATCAATGTTAATATTTATTGCTTTTAATGATGAAATTTAGAGGCTATTTTTACCCCTCTATTTTTTGCATTGTGTTTTTTATAGTGTTATAATTCAAGTAGGATGTAATAAAAATATACAAACATCCACTTCATATAGTCGCTTAAAAGGCGGCGAGGTAAAATAATATGAAAATAGAAACAAAGATTAAAAGAAAAACTATTAAAATACGTAGCAAAGGCATCTCTGTTACTTATAAATGTACCGAAACTAAAGCGTCAGTAAGTTCAGTACATCCTTTGGCAAAAATTGTTTTATGGATTAGACGCTTCATTAATCAATAAAACAAGCACAGCCACCTATATCATTTACCTCATCAAAGTTAAATAAATCAACTTCTGATTCTAGGCTTATTCTTAATTGTTTTAAACTATAAGGTTGTCCATTTCTTTTAAGATGCGTATGTTTGGAATTTAAAAGTTGCTGCAACATTAATTCTTCATTTTCAGCAATCATAAATCTATTTTTATCCTGGTAATATAAATTGATATAGTGTCCAATTCCAGCTCTTACACATTGGCCATCACAGTTGTTATGTGATAAGCCAATTGTGTATAGATATGGAATTTTTATTTTTTGTTTACTTAAAATTTCAAACATGTCTTTTTTAGTAAAATATGGTGCTTCACACATTGGAAATCTTACTTCGTGCGGAGCATATATTTTTCTTGCATTTTCGCAGCGATGCATTTCTGTCCAATCAAAACCTAGATAAACAATATAATCATCTTCAATTGTTTTCAAATATTCTTTAAAAGAATCTCCTTTTAATTTTTTACTACAATTTGCTACTCGTGAATTGTAAATAAATTTTTCTTCAAGTTGCAGCTGAAAAGGTGTTTTTCCAATACAAAGTTTTATAATTTTAATATCTAATGTTTTTTCTATATCATTTAGAAATCTATATAGATCTCCATTTTCTTTTAATACATCACAGAATACTGCAATTACATCTTTTTTGTGTTCTTTCTCTAATACTCTAAGTAGTGATACATAACTTCCTATTCCACCACTTAAACTTATAATGTGTTTCATAACTAACCACTAAACTATTTCTAGTCATTGTGGTAATAAAGTAATCGGCTTGGATGCATTATTAAGTGCTTAGTCAGGCACAGCCACTCCGCTTTATTTTACTAATTAATTAACCATACTAATCTTAATTAAACCTAGTCTACTAGGATCTAGTTATTTTCTCCTTCTTTACATTATTTTTCATTTGCTAACCTATTAAACTTCCTATTAATGCTGATAAACTATCCGATGTTAAAACTTGTGGAAGTTGTCCATTCCATTTTTCATAGAAAAAAGTTTGAAGTACTATTGCAGCACATTCACTATAAGATAATGTGTCTTTGTATGTGTTATATAAGGAATCTATCATGTCAGTAATTGCTGTTTTTTCTATTTCGGTTTTATAGGCTTCTGCATCTGCTTCAATTCTAATTATTTCGGCTTCAGCATTAGCTTTTATTTTTGCTACTTCAGCTTCTGCATTTGCACGTATTGATGCTGTTTGTGCTTCTACCTGGGCTTGTTTTTTCTCTTGCTCTGCTATTTCTATTTTTTGCTGTGCCTCAGCTTTTGTTTGAATTATTTGTTCTATACGATCTCCGGCATCTACATCATCAAATGATGCACTTACTACTGTTATGAAATACCTATTCATTAGTACATCTGTTAAATCTTCAACAAATGACAATCTAGCATCTTCTAATTTTTCTCCTAGTAAATCATAAACATCGTATTGAATTGTACTAGATTGCAGTATCTCTTTAACAAGCGAATTCATTTGTGTCTCATCGATATCTTTTCCAGATGTTATACGATAGAATTTCCCTGCGTTAATGCTTTCTATTCTATAAACAATAGTAAGTTCAATTGTCGCATATACTGTATCTTTTGTTTGACCGGTTGTAACTATTTTTATAGTTTTGTTTGTGGTAGATATTTTTGTAATATGCTCGAAAACACTTTTTGATTGAAAACCTTCATATTTTACTTCATCTTGCACACCTTTTTTATCGTGATAAATAATACCTACTTCATTGGCTGATACTTTAGTAAAACAGCCAAACAATAGTATCAACATGCATATTGAGCCAAGGGGAGTTAGCAATAAACTCCATTTGCTCCATTCATCTTCACTTATCATGTATAAAACTCCTGCTAGAATAGCAAGAATTGCTATTACACTTAAAACTATACTTATTATTAATAATGTCATTTTTTTCTCCTGTTATTTGTTAATTTCTACTGTGATTTTAATTTCATATGTATCACCTATTTTATATAGGTTCATATCTTTTTTATCTATTTCTTCTTTATATGCTTGTCCGTTATATTTTACTGATATATAACAAATGGTTTTATATACTGCATATCTTTCAGTGCTATGAAAGCGATCATATTCTTCTACTTCATAAATATCGATTATTTCACCTTTAACTACTTTGGTTTCATATTCAGTACAACCAGCTAAAAGTATAAATATTGTTAATATTAAAATAGTGCTTATTGCCTTTTTCATACAATCACTCCTTTGCTAACTTTAATGGGCAACATTTTGGCCAAGATTCTAAGATATCATAATCTGGTAAAACCTTATAAATGTATTCCTCTGGTAAAGATTCATTTAATGCAGTGCACTGAAATGGATGCTCGATGCTTCCGGTTCTTAATTTACATTTAAAGCAATTCTTTGGTTTATCAAATTCATATACTACCTTTTTCGGCTTTATTACTTCCATATAACCTGTATCTATATCTATTTCACATGAATCACCTTTGCGGAAATACCAAGATTCATCAGTTGCAAAATTAAAACCATTTTCTTTATCTAAATCTTTTAAATCTCCAAACCAGCCATCAATAACTTCATATAAATAATGCTTTGAATTGCTTAGAATATCTACTACCTTTTCAAAGGTTAATATTATTTTATTTGGCATTTTATATATCTCCTTCCAATAATTTAGCTAATTTAAAATTTGTTTTTGTTAAATGCTTTTCTAAAATATGGTTGTTCTCTAAGTACTCAAAATAACTTTTAGTACTTCTAAAACCTTTAATATTATTTAATTCAGCATGCGAATACGGCGCATAAATAATATTTTCTAAAGTTTGCATTAAACTACCATCAATCCTTTTATTAGCTGATCCCATACAAATAGAATCACCCGAAAGCATATTTGGCATTGCATATTTATATAATTCAGTTTCTTCATCATGCCATTCAAAATACATATATGCGCTTATTCTGTTTACTAGCGATGCTCGAACTTGAATTAGATAAATGCTGTTGGGAAAGTTTATTTTAACTGCTTTTTCCTCTTTACCAATAGAATAAGTTACATATCTACTGTGTGATGCCTGATTTACCAAAAATATTTCTAATTCCTTATTTCGGTTATAACCAATAACATTTTTTTCAAATAGTTTAAGTGGTAATTTAACTTCATCTTTTTTAGTATATCTTTCTAAGCACTCCATTAATGCTTCTCTTGAGATACTTTTTTCAGTAACCTCTTCAGCAAACAGATCATTAAATAATACTTCTGCATCTTCGCTATCTGATTTAATTCTAATAATTAGTTCTTTCATCAGAAAATCACCTCTGTTTCGTTTTTGAAAATCATTTTTATACTTTCAAACATTGAGTTACTACCATCAATAAGTTTTGTTTTTTTTGCTTCTAAATCATTATCAAAATATGTTTCATCAAATATTTTTTTAGACTTAATCATTTCAATTAATTCAATAACATCTTCATACTCAAATTCTCTTGGAGGCATATCATAATATGTCATTGAATTCACTATTATTGTTTCAGTAACAAATGTATCTCCAAAAATGCTACTAAATTTTTTTCTTATCTCCTCATCTTGGTATATTTTCTTTAGATATTCACTTTGAATGACATATGAGAAAGTTTCTAAATCTCCTATCAAATTTCTAGCAAAAAAATCAATTTGGCTAGCAAAAGCATTAGCTTCCAAATTATATTGCTTAATTAATTTATCGAAAAATTCCTTATAATCATCTAAAACTCTTTCAACTTCTTCATCGTCATCATCGGATGCATCATTTACATATACACAGTTTGTATCAATATCAAAATCAGGAAGAATTGAATTAAATACAAGATGAATAATAAATAAATCACCTAATTCATAATCTTCTAGATGATATTGTGGTACAAACGTTGACTCGAAAAATATTTCATCTGTTAGCATCCTTGCAAGATTATTAGCTGTACCTGTATAATCTTGGAAATTATTTGCTATTAAATATGCTATAGCAGATACTTCGTCTTCTGGTTTAGTTGTAATCACAACATTAGGTAGAAGATCATTGAGATTAGTAATGAATTGTCTCAAATCTCTTAACAACTGAAACACCTACCTTTATTTGATTTGTTAATATAGCGTGAATATGTTCAAGCATTACTGTAGCTACTTTCCTATTAGTTATTAGAAATTGAATTGCCCCTTCAGCTATTTGTTGCTCACACCCTTTTAATCCAGGGTTTATATCATTACTGAGATCATAAACTTGTCCACGTATTGGACCTCTTAAAACATTGTCCTTTTTATATGATACATAGACATTTCCTTCATATTCACTATTTGCCCCATCAATTAAAATAGATCTGTCTTGTTTATTGTATGTCTGCTCAATTAATTTTCTCGTTGCATCGTTATCAACACAACCTACAAAAATCGGTATATATTCATGATATTTCTTAGCCAATATATCTAATTCGCAGTCTGTTAAATACTTATCATAAAACAAACAATCTATGTTATAAAATGAATTTATTTTTTTGGCCAATGCTCTAGCCTTATTCAATCCAATGTGCTGATTTTGATATGGTTGTCTTTTACAATTTTTCTCTTCTACTATATCTCCATCGATTATAAGCATCTTGTGGCGACTATTCATAATGAATTTTGGTAATTCAGATGCGACACTTCCACCAATACCACCACATCCAATGACTATGAAAATAAAAGACTGATAGAACTCTATTTGTTCCATGTTACTATCCTTTCTTGTGTTGTTGGAATACGGGTAACAAAACATTTTCTTTTTCTATATACGTAAAACTAACACTACCAGCAAAATCATAGTATTGATGTTCTAGCATCTTGGTTTTAATTTCATCTTCTTTATATTCTTTGTCTGCATTAAAGATATGATCAGTTTCCAAATTTTTTCCTGCAAGATGGATTGTAAAAGGATATTTGTATTTTGGAACTTTCTTTTCCTGTTCTGCTTTTGTTTTAGCTTGTTGGGCTTTTGCCTTTTTTGCTGCTCTAGTTGTTTCAACACTTTTTGCAGCGATTAAATCTTCTTTAATTAATTCTTCAATTTCATTTAGTCTTTCATTTGATGCTTTCTTTACTTCAACTAACAAATCTTCATAAAATGATTTACTATTCTTCATCGTCATTGTCATCTTCACCATTCTCCTCATTTTCTTCTGAATTATCTTCAGTTAATGAATCTTCCACTTCAGTTGTTTCATCAGAATCATCTACCTCTGCATCATTTTTTTTAAATCCATTTTCTATAATTTTTTTAACTGATGCTTCTATATTTTTTCTTCTAGTTTTTAATACTTCAGCAGCTTTTTCTTTATCTTGTTTTTCTTTTTCGATAGCTACAAGTTCTTCTTTGGAATAGATTGGATTTCCAAAAATATCATAATTTGGCATAGTTTTCTCTCCTTATTCAGCCTTTAGCATATACATAGTTGTTTCTGAATCACTTATCTTAGTGAAAACAGGATGACCTGTAGACTTATAATAAATTTCTTGAATATCGTGCTTTATCATAGTTTGAAGAATATTACCAAAAAAAGACATTTTGAATTCCTGTTCACAAGTACCTACTTCAACATTATAATTTTCTGTTGCGATTGTTACTCTTCCTTTAGAGGATTTAATCGTAACTGTACCGATTAAACTAAGCTCTTTATTATTTAAAACATCTAATGAGGAAATGGCTATATTTACGTATGGTAATATCTCTTTAAAATCAATTTTCAACGGATCACCTTTAGCAGTCATCAATCTATTAAGTGGTGAATATTTCCCTTGAATAAGTGTTCCATACCAATTAATATCATCCTCATCAGTAATTAGTACTTGCCTTTCATTGGCAATTATTTCAGTAAACTTCTTTTTGCATATCAACTTTAAAAAGTTCGGTTCAATAATTATACTTTTTACATCATCATTAGGTTGTCCATATAAATAGACCTTTGCATTGTCGGTTGCAACCACTCCATTTTCACCAACATTTACTCCGTGGATATTTTTGGTTATTGTTCCTTTGGTCGCAACATACTCTAATGCACGTGCAATTATTTCGTTATTATACACAAAGGTTTGCGTTGAAGATTCATTGAAAGTAAATGTCAAATCCTGTTCATCGCTAATTAAGCTACCTTTGTATTTTCCCTTTGATGATTTAATATCAAATGTTGATGTTGCATCGATGCTTGTACTATCATCAATTAATTGTTTTAACATTTGAATTGTTTTCTTAGCAACAATGCATTTTTTGTTTATTTCTCCTGGTATAGCAAACTCTGCCACTAGATGGTTATTATTCCATGCAGTAATCTTTGTTTGATTATCAATTGGTTCAAATTTTATAAATTCCAATTCGGGAATTTTATTAATATTTTGTTTACTTATTTGCATACTTCTTTTTCCTCCGTATTTTCTGCAATTATATGACCGTCAACTACTCTTAGTCCGTCATTGGTGATTGTGTTAGATGCTCCACAATCACAATAATACCTTTCGCCACAAATACTTTCCTTTGGGATTACCTTCCCACAGTTAAAACATTTTACTTCTTGCATCAAATTCTAAACCTCCTCATGCGCACATATAGATAGCAGCCGCTAACATATTCACTTGTTTTTACTTTAATATCGGTAAATTCATATCCTGGATTAACCTTTTGAAACAACCTCATTGGATCTAAATCACCATTTGCAATCTTACGAGCTTGAGCTCGTGTTACTTTAAAATATGAAGTTGTTTCTTTTGGTTTAATAAGGTTTTTAGAACATACATAAAGTTGCTTATTCTTATCTTTAGTAGATTCTTTCGTTAAATATCTAGCTAGTGCTTCAAGCCCTGTTTCATCAGGTTGCAACCGCCTTGTATTCTTCCTTTTTCCGCCCTTCCATAAATCTTCAGCTACATCCCGGTCGGGAAAATTAACGATTATATGATGATGAAATCTTTTTGTTTTTTTATCACCTTCGGTAGTGTAGACATATTTAAGTGGTGGATATTTATTTTTTACAGCATATGTTTTTAAGCGACGGATATATTTGACCATTTCTTTAGCTGCTGCTTCACGTGACTCAGGTAATTTATCATCCGAATAAGTGAAGGTTGCCCATATGTCTGCTTTAGTAAAATTAGTATTTATTAAACGAATTGCTTTTTTAACTGCGTTATTGCGATTGAGGTGTATTTGTGTTTCACGAGAAATTGATTGTTTGGCTTTCCTTACGCTGTTTCTTGTATTCCAAACTGGATAACATTCATTTTCTAAAATATCTCCAGATTTAATTGTTTTGGTACAATACAGTATAAGTGACTTATCTTTTAGTCTCATCATATCAATTTCGGCAGCGGTGTAAATTTCCTCTAGTTCCTTCTCATTGATACTGTACTTCATGTAACCTCCATATTGTTCTTATCTTTACTATTAATATCTTGTACTTCGTACAGGGAATGGGGGACACATTCCCCCAAACCCCTTTGATATCAATATCTTTCTTTTTCTCTTGTTGAAAAGATAATACTAATTACTAGGACAATTATGCCAGTTTAATAGCATAATTTTTGTTGATATATCTTTACTTTTTTACCTTGTTTTGGTATAATAAAAATATACTTTTATTTAGGAGATGACTTTGGCGAGTGACTCCTTTTTTTATGCCTTTATTTAATTGTCCTAACATTTGGAATCTCCTATGAGGTTTCTTTTTTTTCAGCAATATCTAATCGGTCTAATTGTTTTTCAAGACCTTTGACAAAGCTTCTTATTGCATCAGCCATGCTTGGATAACCTAGTTTTTTTAAGTTTTCTTTTGAGAATACTTTATTAACTAAATCACGTCGTATCCTTACGTTTAAATTAAATTCATTAGGTTCTCTAACTCTTTTATTTATCGGTTTAGTTGCTTCTACTACAGGGATTGTTAACAATTCATGAGCTGAATATAGTTCAGTAATTTCACAATTTAGAAATTTACATATTACTTCTATTTGTTTTGGTGTAGGTAAACATATCCCATTTACCATTTTATTGATTAATGGCTTGTCCACTCTTGGATCAGCAGCATATACTACTTCAAATAGATCCTTTTGGGTTTTCTTTTGCTGTTGCAGCAAGTCTTTATATCTTGGCATAATTTACTCCGATAACTTGATAAGGATAGATTTTATATGTTCATTTTCTTTTTTAATGATTTTTTCATCAGATGCTGAATGTTTTACTTTCTTTAATAACTCTATATTATCGTCCAACTCTTGAGTTAAGGTTAGTCTTAACAAGTCCTTTTCTTCGGGTGTTAAGATGATCGTTTGTGACTGGTTATTATTGTTTTTAATTTGTTGCATTGTGTTATTTCCTCCTAATGTTTTATTTTTTTGTAGTTTGTTGTATAATGTCCCTAAAAGGGAGAGCGATATTATGTATGAAGATGAAGACAAAGATAAGGAATTACTTCACTATCATAATTATGTATTACTAAGTTTTTTATTAAAGATTGCACGTAATAGTGATGAATTAAGAAGCAAATGGGTAGAATATATAAAAAATGATCTTGAAATGGATGATAAGGATATACCTCAACTAGAGATAAATTCTGGTATAGTTTTATCCAATTGTATAAAACGAAACTACGTATTAGAAATATTTGAAGATGATGGTACATATTATTCATTAACTAAATACGGCCATAGAAAGACTATTGATTACTTCAATAAAGTAATAATTCCAGAAAATACTATTACATATAATATTAAGGCTGTTAATTTAGCTGATGAAGCTAATAAAATAGCTCATGTTTCAAATCAAAAATCTGAAGATGCCAACCAATTATCTATAGAATCAAATATATTGGCTGCTGCTTCTAATGATATTTCTAAGCAGGCTAATAGATTTTCTAAAATAGCTAATAAAAATAGTAAGCGTTCGAATTGGATTGCCTTTCTTGCAATGCTCATTTCTATCATTGCAATTATTGTTTCTTGTACTTCAAAGAGTTAATTTATAGTAGCCTTGCAATGCTCATCATAATAGGATCTGGTGAATTATCTTCTTCTACAATTTGTGAATTTAAATTAGGAATCAACTTAAAATCATATTGTGATTGTGACATACTGATTTGAGATATTGACTCCAATGCTTTTTCATTACTTTCACATGCTTTAACAACATATCTTTCTTTATCCGTACTATAACAAACTACGTTGCAGCCTTCTGCAACTATTTTTTTTATATCATCGACTAATACTTGTCCGTCGATAGTTTGAAACTTCATTAACATATTGCTATTACCAAAGCTATTATTGATATTACTAAAGCTATCCATGGTAATACAGTATGTTTATTAAATATGCTTTTCATTGCTTGTCCTCCGCGTATTCAGTTTTTGTATTAATTAGTTTTTCTTTTAGTTCCATTAATGCCTTTATTTCACTTGAATAAAAATCAACTGCTTCAGTTAATGCTTCAGATTTGCGACAAATGTTTAACTCTTTCTCAAACCAAAAAATATTTCTTTCGATTGCAGCTTGTACTAAAACAATTTCATTTCGTGTTAATATTGGTTTGTAAAAACTTTTCACTACATTTTTCATTGCATGTCCCTCCTATTTATCCAAATAAATTTTTGTACATGCGACTCTTTGAATCTATTTCATCCTTTTGACTAACGCCTCCTTTAACTTTTATAATTGCATCAACTGGGGCTTTTTGCTTGACCTTATTATCTTTATCAATCTTAGGTTCATTAGATTCTTTTAATGCAATTACAATTGCTTTTCTTGCAGTATTTTCTGAATCACCAAAATATAGTGCTACGTCAGAAACACTCCAACACTGTTTTAACAGTAGATTCATTTGAATTAAAAGTTTTTCCTTTAATCTAACCTCTGATACTAAAGGTTGTTCTAACATTAATTAGCCTCCTCCTCATATAAAACAATTTTTTACGCGTACAATGTTATAAATTTTTGCCATGATAAAATAAATTTTCATAAAATTTATTTTTTTTAATTTCAAAAATAATTTTATTGAATTCAACATTTAAGTTTGGATGATGACACTCGATATACAATTTAAAACTTTGATAATCTCCATCAAATACTTGATGCTTATACTCTGCATATATATCATCAAAGTTACTATCATCATCTATGGTTTCTATTGCAATTTTAGCAATGACCTTACAAAGTTCATTGCTTAATTTTATTAAATTATCATCTGCCTTGATTATTTCTAATTTGTCTTTTGTATTATTTAAAATGCTTAGTTTTATTTTACAACTTTCATCAAGCTCATTAGTGTTATTAAATTTTTCAATTTGATAGGTGATTGCCTCAAGCGTTACTGAAATTTCTTCACATGTTAAATTTATTGTTTTATACATATTTTCACCTCCTTATTTTTTGAGGATGATTGTTGCCGCAACATCCTCTGTTGATGCGTTGATTTCCCTTTTTGAATCTAAGAACTTTTAAATAAATGATCCAATGAATTATTTTTTGGAAAACAACCTGCAATCTTTTTACTTTCTTCAATTGTTATTCCCACTTTACCGTCTATCTTCAACCTGGCGGTTTCAATTGTTCTATTAAGTGATTCCGCAATTGCTTCAATAGGTATCCCTTGTAGGAACATTTCAGACTTTAAAATTGCATATTCCTTTTTGACTGTCTTTCTCATGTTTTACCTCCCTTTTTATTCCACTACAATGGAATTTATTTTTATTATATTCCTTTGAAATGGAAAAATCAAGCATTTTTTTCTTTTTTTTAGAAAATTATTCCATTGTAATAGAAAAATGTTCTTGTATAAATGAATAAATGGTGTTAAAATAGAATTATTATGAGGTGATCATATGACTATGATAGATAGAATTCTTGAGAAAATGGATGAAAAAAATTATAAAAAAGCTGATTTATGTAGGATAACCGGAATAAACACTAGTACTATTTATAATATTTTTGATAGTAAAACAAATCCAAATAAGATAAAAATTAATACAATTCAAGCAATAGCTAAGGCACTTGATACTACTGTTGATTTCTTAGTCTATGGTACTATAGAGAGTGTTGAATCTAGCATAAGTATTTTTGAAGACATGTTTGAACAATTAACAACTGAAGGACAAAAAAAAGCCATCGATTATATCAATGACTTACTTCAAATTTATAAAAAATAGAGGAAAACGAGGAAATAACAATGAAAAATTTTGTCTACTTTGATGTAGAATTTGCTAACAACAAGAATAAGAGTATCTGTCAAATTGGATTAATTTCAAGAAACAGTCTAACAAAAGAGAATATATATCCAGACTTAAGTATCTTTGTAAATCCAAATGATAAATTTGATGAATATTGCACTAGAGTTCATGGTATTACTT
>JAVBPB010000122.1:0-11181 GCA_031549965.1 Mobilisporobacter sp.
ACAAGGAAGACTTTTATTTTAAAATATTATATTGAAAATGCTAATTTAGTTTTAAAACTTTCACTTAAAGCTAATATGCTTGAAACTACGCTTGGTATAACCAATTCTTGTTTATATCTTAATATAATACTTCCCTTAGAAAGCTTTTCTACTAACACCAATTTGGAATCAAAGAAATTTAAGCCTTCAACTCTAGCAGTTTTTATTGATTTGTCAAAAACTACAAAGCTCTTATCATTTAATTTATGAATTTCTCTTTTATAATCTACTATTGTCTTTGGAATTAATTGATTTATTGTTATTTGTAAATACAAATCGTTAAATATTTGAATTTCATGGTTTTTAAGCCATTCAATTTCACCTGTAAGAATTTTCTCACATTCTTCCCTAGTTATTAATACGAAAGTCTTATAAATAACGCCATTACGGTTTCCTTTTTTTTCAAGATATATTTCATTTAGATTTTGATTTCTAATGCAAATACAATAAATATCCTTGTTCTGTTCCCTGCCTATTAATATATTTTCGTCTTCAAAATTATTGTTCTTGCTGTCAAATAATAATATTCTCAGTATTGTTGTATTGATACTTTCATTATCATCAGATTTATTAACCTTATTTCTTTCGTTGATATAATCTGTACGGCTAATTATCTGATCTTCTTCCTGATATGTTGTGTACTTCATAAACAACCTCCTTCACTTAATCAGTCTCATACTATATGTTACTTAACAAAATAAAATCTATTCCAAATATTGTTATGTTTAAATTTAGTATATATGCTAGTTTATGTAATTATTATAGTATACTTTTGTGAAGTTGTCATGTACAATTTATAAAATTTTTGTTAATAATCGCTAAAACACCTATTAAAAATTATATAAATGTTATAATATAAACAAAATTTAGGCACTAGTATTTTAGTCCTATGTAGCTTTTTACCAAAAAACTTGTCGAAATTTGTGCATTTTTCAAGCACTATCTTGCCATATTTTATATTATTATTAATAAATTTTCCAATTCTTCTAAGGCCTTTTCTTTGTCTGTAAAATGTATTACATTAAATCCTAATTTTTTTGCCATTTCTATATTATTTTTAGAATCATCTAAAAATACACATTCACTTGGTATTAAATTATATTTTTCTATTAAGAAATTATAAATTTCAGGTTCTGGTTTTATCTTTTTAATTTCATAAGATATTACACTACCATCTGTATGTTCAAAAAAATTCATAGTTTTTTTTGCGTACTCAAAATTACTTTTTGGATAGTTGGATAATAGATAAATATAATACCCCCTCTCTTTTAATCCCTTTAATAAATCAGCCGAATAATCATATTCATATATTGCATCTGTAATCTTATTAAATATCTGTCTTATTTCTATTTCATACTTAGAATTATTAGAAATAAACTGCTGCAATAATTCTTCATCACTAAGTTCTCCCCTGTCATATTCATTCCAAGTAGTGCTTTCAAAAGTAGCGTTTAAAACTGCATCATATACTTCATCACTAAACCCAAACCCTTTTAAATATTCAAATTTAATAAAATTAACAAGAACCATTCCTATATCAAATATTATTGTTGTTATCATAAGCTACTCCTTTTATTCTTTATTTATATTTTAACACTTTGTTTTGGGATATTCAATAGTATCTTGCTATAACAGATTTAATTAAAATGTTTTCAAAATGTTCTTACTTTGTTCTTATTTTCAACACAGGGAATTCACATTTAGTGTATATAATAAATTTATAAGAAAGCCAATAAGAAACTTTTTCATAAAACTCCCCTTTAAACACCCTTTTATAAGGGTGTTTTGTTTTGTCAAAAAACTTAAGGGTTGCTAAATGCAACCCTTAAAACTATCTTTTAAATTTCCTTTGGACAAATTTAATCACTTCTATAATCAAGAGTAAAACCGCCAATATTCCCAATATACAAACCCACTGACTTCCTCCCAATGGAACTAACTTAAATATTTTGCTTAAGAAAGGTACATAAATTAATACCAACGTCAGCAACATAGGAATTATAATACCTATATTTAAAAATCGATTTTCAAATAATCTTTTATTAAATATAAAATTAGCCTTGCTGTGTATTGTATAGCAGTAAACTAACTCCGCTAAAGATAAGGTTGTAAATGCCATTGTTGTAGCCACTTCGTTAGATGTTGATTTTCCCATAAAATATGCAATTAATGTAGCAACACCTAGTATCGTTCCTTGTATTACTATGTTAATTCCAAGACCATCCGCAAAAAAGCTTTTTCTGGAATCTCTTGGGGATTCTTTCATAATGTTGTCCTCGGCTTTATCCATTCCCAAACCAACAGCAGGCAAAGAATCAGTTACCAAATTAATCCAAAGTATGTGAACCGGGCTTAAAAATATTACTCCGCTTGGTAGTAACAATGTAGCAATGAATATAGAAACAACCTCACTTATATTTGAAGATAATAAAAATTGAACCGCTTTTCTAATATTAGTATAAATTTTTCTTCCCTCTTCAACTGCGTTAACTATAGTTGCAAAATTATCATCCGATAACAGCATATCAGATACACCCTTTGATACATCTGTACCTGTAATACCCATTCCAACACCTATGTCGGATATCTTAAGAGCTGGTGCATCATTTACACCATCACCTGTCATTGCAACTATTTTACCTTTTCTTTTCCACGCCTGAACTATTCTTACTTTATGCTCCGGTGAAACTCTGGCATATACACGTATATTTTCTACCTTTTTATCTAATTGTTTATCATCTAAACCATCTAGTTCAATCCCAAATATAGCTTGCGATTCATCTTCAAGGATTCCAACTTCACGGGCAATTGCAATTGCAGTATCCTTATGATCACCCGTTATCATAATTGGAGTAATACCAGCACTCTTACAGCGTTTAATTGCATCAAATACCTCTGTTCTTGGTGGATCCATCATTCCTACAAGTCCAACAAATATTAAATTTTCTTCTAATTCTTCATTTTCTTTGTATGGTTTATAGGCTGCTCCAAGTACCCTTAAAGCTTTTGTTGCAAGAGTATGATTTGTTTTCATTATGTTATCTTTATCTTCTTTGGAAATGGCTCTTACCTCACCATTTATAATTATACTGCTACATCTTCTTAAAAGCTCATCAGGTGCTCCCTTAGTAAATACTAATGTTTCATTTGGAGTTTCATTTACTGTAGACATTAGCTTACGTTCAGAATCAAATGGAATATCTTTAATTCTTTTATAGGTTACCTGTTTATCAGCACCATAATTTTGCAAAACAAATCTTTTAAGAGCTGTTTCTGTTGGATCACCAATTTCTTCACCGTTATTTGTTATTTCTGAATCATTACACAAATAAATAATATTAGTTAACATTTGTGACTTTACTGTCTGAACGTACTCATTGCTGGTATATATTTTATTATCAAGATAAATATTTTTTATCTCCATTTTATTAAGTGTTAAGGTACCTGTTTTATCTGAACAAATAATTTCAGCACATCCAAGTGTTTCTACTGCCGGAAGTTTTTTAATAATTGCTTTTCTTTGTGCCATTTTAGTTACACCCATAGACATAACAATTGTAACTACTGCTGGTAAACCTTCCGGTATTGCAGCTACAGCAAGACTAATTGAAATCATGAAGGATTCCAATGTGTTATCAAGTGTAAAACCACCGTTTTTAATTATTCCTGTAGCAAATATAACCACACAGATTCCAAGCACAATAAATGTAAGCATTTTACCAATTTCAGCCAAGGTTTTCTGTAATGGTGTAGCTTCATCTTCAGTGTTATTAATCATGTTGGCAATTTTACCCATTTCTGTTTTCATGCCAGTGCTTGTTACAACACCTTTTGCTCTACCGTAAGTCATACTTGTTCCATAGTATGCCATATTATGTCTGTCTCCAATAGGTGAGTTATTTTCACATATTGTATTCGCGTCTTTTTCTGACGGAACAGATTCACCTGTTAGGGATGCTTCCTCAATCTTAACGCTTGAAGTCTCCATAAGTCTCATATCTGCCGGTATTAAATCTCCGGCATCCAATGAAATAATATCACCTACTACTAATTCTTCTGAATTAATCTGAACTAATTTGCCATCTCTAAATACTTTTGCCGTTGAAGCAGACATATTCTTTAGAGCTTCAATTGCTTTTTCAGCTTTGCCTTCCTGTACCAGCCCCATTATTGTATTACCAACAACTACTGCTAAAATAATACACATATCAGCAATTTCACTAAGAAATCCTGAAACAACTGCTGCTATAATTAAAACAATTATCATTGGATCACTAATTTGCTGTATTACCTTTTGAAATAATGTTGCTTTCTTTTTTTCTTCTAATACATTTCTTCCATCTTGTTCTAATCTCTTTTTTGCCTCGTTTGTCGTCAAACCTTTTTCATTTGTTTTTAGCTTTTCTAATACTTTTGATATTTCTTCATTATAAAAATTCATATAATCCACCTTTCTTTTTATTACTAAACAAAGAGTTTACTTCCCAAATTATGGACAGTTGCTTTGCAACATCTTTCTTTCCATGAATGGGATTCCTGACTGGATTGTTTTAATATAATGGAAATTTTTAGAAAATTTCAATATTATATTAAAAAAAGCCCTTATCACATAGATAGAGGCTTAATGTTTTCTATATATTCCTCTACCCCAAAAATGGTAAAGGTCTTGTCAATTATATTATCTATTTTCTAATTTATTATACCACTGTTTAGAAAATAAATACATATAATATATATGCCGAGAGAATGTTTTCTCTGTGATGACGACATATATTCCAGATGGGCGACTACTCCCCTTTAGTAAGATACATTCTAACATTAATAATTTAAAATGTCAATACATTATTTGTGTAGGTTTGTAAAAATTGTAATATTTTTTGTATTATTATCTTTTGTATATTTGTATGTTTTCTTTTTGCTTTTTTTCTAGCCAAATTTCTTTTAAAAGTTGTAGCTCTTTTGTGTAGTCTGTCTTTATGTCTTCTTTGTCGTATTCTAAGACTTCTATTACTTCAATTACAAAGCCTTCTCCTTTGCATTTTGTCCATTCAGATTGTAGTTCCCTGTTTGGATATGAGTTATGCTCTAGCTTGAATTTTGCTCCGTTTAGAGCACCGTGAGTGTCGGAACTAGATTCAATGTGCCATTTATTACCATCTTGCTTATAGATGGCATATATTCCCATTGGTGGTTTTCTTAACTTATACTGCTCCTTTAGTTCTTTTCTTCTGTCCATATTAGTATCCCATTTCTTTTAATATTCTTGAGAGGGTTCTTAGACGCTCCCCTAACATTTCATCATCTTCACTTAAAGCTTTGCTAAATAGTATAATATCCTCATCTATTTTTTCATTATCTGTGCAGATTTCTACTGTCATAGCATCACCTTGCAGTCCTATTCTATCAATGACAGTTTGATTCGGATCATACATCTTAGGATAACGGTAGGCTTCTTGGAAGTGTTGTTTAGCTCTTAAGGCTAATATTGATAGATCTATTACACGGTGTAGTGGCAACTCTTCGGATTGTCTGGACCATTTTTCACCTGTGTATCGCCATACTTTAGCAGAAATGTCAACCTTTCCTCTATCATTCCATTGGGCTAATCCTAATGACAGGCCCTTTGCATCCGAGTTATATGCATTTCTGCCATCTATGTTTTCATAATTTTCTGATACTATTACCGGTTTGTGTTTTAATGTAGTTGGTATCTTCATTTTAATCTTCCTTTCTTACTAGTTTAGTAAATTACTAATTTAGTAAAATTATATTATTTATTTATAAATTTGTCAATACTATTTTACTTCATTTTTCAACCAATTTATTTTGCCTCAATTTATGTGATTGATAATCGTGCAACATTTTACAAATCCAAATATTTTTTTATATTTATGTAGATTAGTTATTTTTAATAAAAAAGCTATTTAACTAATAATTTACTAATATAAGTCTAAAGACTATAATATTAGCATGAATTACTTAGTTAAACAGCTTTTTAGTTTATTTATTTTACTAATTTTGAAATTGTTTTAAAAGTATCATTTCCAGCTTTTCTTGTAAGTTCAAATAAAATTGATTCATATGTTGAAATAACAGCTCCTTCATTAGCCGCTCTTTCAATTCCTATTAATTTATCATTTTCTTTTCTTGAACCGATACAATCTTGTACTAAAATTACATTATAACCTTTTTCTTTTAAATCTATTACAGTTTGCAAAACACATACATGTGCCTCAACACCACATACAATAATATTTTTTTTGTCAATTTCTTGAACCTTACTTAAAATTTGTTCATCATCAACGCAGCTAAAAGTAACTTTATCAAAATATTCGAATTCATCTAAAAAATTACATTTTATTTCTTCTACTGTCATACCTATTCCTTTAGTATATTGTTGTGTAACTACCATTGGTATGTTGAGTGCATTTAATCCTTGAATTAATATTTGGTTATTCTTGATTAATTGTTCATTGTTATAAATTGCAGGAACCAGTCTTTCCTGAAAGTCAATTATTATTGCCATTGTGTCTTCTTTTAAAATTCTCATAGTATACCTCCGTATAATTTTTTATTTATTATACTATAAGTGTTTTAATCTTACAAATAGTTTATCTATTTGTACTAAAAATCATATTTTAATTAAAAGGGCATATGAACTTTAATCATACCATTTTAAATAAAAGTTTTAAAATATTAATAAAAAATCAATAAACATCTTGCAAATTATGAAAAATACGGTAAAATATATTATGATAATTAATATATTTATTTAGAAAGGTGTGATTATAATGTTTAATTTTCATTATAATCAAGGTATATAACAATGATAAGTGCAAGTAATATAACATTGAGAATCGGAAAAAGAGCTTTATTTGAAGATGTAAATATTAAATTTACTGGTGGCAATTGCTATGGGCTTATTGGAGCCAATGGTGCTGGAAAATCAACCTTCTTAAAAATTTTATCCGGTCAGCTTGAAGCTACAAAGGGTGACATTATTATCACTCCTGGTGAACGTCTGTCCTTTTTGCAACAGGATCATTACAAGTATGATGAATATGATGTTCTTAGTACAGTAATTATGGGTAATAAAAGATTATATGATATAATGAAAGAAAAAGAAGCTATTTATGCAAAAGAAGATTTTACCGAGGAAGATGGAATTAAAGCCAGCGAGCTTGAGGGAGAATTTGCAACCTTAAACGGTTGGGAAGCTGAATCAGACGCAGCTATTTTATTAAATGGTTTAGGTATTGAAAATGAATTACATACCAAACTTGTGAGAGAATTAAACGGTAGCGAGAAAGTTAAAGTACTGCTTGCTCAGGCACTTTTTGGTAATCCTGATGTTTTACTTTTAGATGAACCTACTAACCATCTGGATTTGGATGCTATCAGATGGCTTGAGGAGTTTTTAATTAATTTTGAAAATACTGTTATTGTTGTTTCTCATGACAGATATTTTCTTAACAAGGTATGTACACATACCGCAGATATTGATTATGCTAAAATACAGCTTTATGCAGGAAATTATGATTTTTGGTATGAATCAAGTCAATTAATGGTTAAACAGTTAAAGGATGCCAATAAGAAAAAAGAAGAAAAAATCAAAGAATTACAAGAATTTATTCAAAGATTTAGTGCTAATGCTTCTAAATCAAAGCAAGCAACTTCAAGAAAGAAAGCCCTTGAAAAAATTGAGCTTGATGATATTAGGCCATCTAGTAGAAAATACCCATATATTGATTTTAGACCACTTCGTGAAATTGGAAATGAAGTTTTAACAGTAAGCAAAATATCTAAAACAATTGATGGTCAAAAGATTTTAGATAATATATCATTTACGATTAATAAGGAGGATAAAGTAGCTTTTGTAGGGCCAAACACAATAGCAACAACTACTTTATTTAAGATTTTAGCAGGAGAATTAGAACCGGATGAAGGAGAGTATAAGTGGGGGATCACTACAACAACAGGTTATTTTCCTAAAGATAATACCAAGGAGTTTTCATCTGAAGATATTATTGTAGATTGGCTTATGCAGTATTCTACAGAAAAAGATGTTACTTATGTTCGTGGATTTCTTGGAAGAATGCTCTTTTCTGGTGAAGAAGGGATTAAAAAGGTTAAAGTATTATCTGGTGGTGAAAAAGTTAGATGTATGCTGTCTAAGTTAATGATCACGGGTGCCAATGTATTATTATTAGATGAACCTACTAACCATTTAGATATGGAATCTATTACCGCATTGAATAATGGACTAATAAAATTTCCTGGTGTAGCTTTATTTACTTCACAAGATCATCAATTTGTTCAAACTACTGCCAACAGAATTATGGAGATTACAAATAATGGATTAATTGATAAGCAAACAACTTATGATGAGTATTTAGACAATGATGAACTTGCCCGTAAAAGACAGGTTATGAATATGAGCAACGAGGACGAAGATTAAATAATAGCATTTCTTTAGTTCTATATTGATAATTAGTAACCAATTTGGGCATTAAACCAAACAATGTTTAATGCCCAAATTATGATGTATAAAACTTTTTGCAGTCCTAAGTTATGCCGTTACCACTTTTAATGAGTTTGTATTAATTCTTAATTCAAATATACGTATAATTGCATCTATTACACAATGGCAAAGCTCCACAATGTACATACAGTCTATTTGTACCGTTTTAATTGCTTTTAAATATTCATTATGTTTTTCTTTTATATATTCACATATGTCTTCAGCAGTTTTTAAATTAATGATTTGTTGGTTAGCTTTTTTAGCAAATGGTGATTTAACGTATTCTGAAAGAGCTCTTTTTAGATCGCTTTCATACACGCAATGTTCTTTCATATTACCTTCAAATATTGAATTATGGGGATAAGTACAATAGTCAGCTAAATAATGTGAAACTACTCCAAGCCTTCTGCAATACTTTCTTGTCATTCCTTTTTCATAATCATAATCAAATAAAAGATTTTCTATTTCTTCTTTTAATATGTTAAATGTCTCATCAATGGTATGCCTTGTTGTTATAAATGATGGAGTACAATCTGGTAATATACTCCCTATCCAAAATGATTTCTTATGTCCATAAAGTTCTTCTTTATTTAAACTTGTCATTAAGAAACTAGCCAACTTAATATGTGATTTTTTACGCATTATCATTCTCCTTTATTATTACACCAAATAGTATATGATGCACTCAAAAACATTCTACTACTTTTGACCTAGAATTTCAATAGTATATTATTAGAATTTAAAAAATGTTAAAATTTTATAAACAATTTGTTCATAATTTATAAACTAAAAAACTATAAATTCTTAAATGTTAATGATTATATATATGTTAATGATTATATATTAGGAGACCTTAGATATGTACAAAAAAGAACTTCTCGCCATATAAACTAGTTGAAAAGTCCTTTTGATACAGTATATTAATTTATTAAAATATATTATTGGGTTTACATTCTTCAAATTCACATTGTTTTATAATATGCCCTCCCGTGAGTCCTATTCCTCCGCCATTATAATCTGCAACACATCTTATAAATTTTGAACCCTTGATTTCACCTTTCAGACCATACATATGTATACCTGCACCACTTTCATCTCTACAATTAATAAAAGTACATTGATATATTCTGCCCGCACATACATGTATTGCTCCTTCTAAGCAATATGAAAATATACAATTATTAATTTCTGGCTCATATGCATTAAAAATAGCTCTACCTTTGTCAGTATTTCTAAATATACAATTATTTACTATCATTTTTGTGTTAGATGCTTTAAATATTCCTGTTTTCAACTTTCCATCAAATTCCGAATTTTCCACTCTGCATACTTTCGCCCTTACTATACAAAACAAATCCCTGTCTTCTATATTATTGGCGACGATTTTAGAATTGAAAATATTTAATTTGCCTACAACTTCAATGGATTTATTAATATAAACAGTTGCATTAATAATATTAAGTGTTCCAATTTCCTGAACTATTAATCGTTGTTCAAGTATTGTCGATACATTAATATTATATTCATTTTTTATTATTCTTGGAAGCTGGTTTCCCAGATACTGTATCACTCCTTCTTCAGGATAACAATCAATGAATTTACACTCAGTAACATTTGTGCCTACTTCTCCGGTATAATAAATTCCTGAACCATACTCAATTGCCCTGCACTGTATAAAATTGGTTCTATTAACAATCAGCTCATTTGATAAGGTGTAAATAGCCCCTCCTTTTTTTGATTCGCAATGATCAAAAGTACAGTTTTCAATTCTTGCATCTCCTTTTTCAAAATAGACTGCCCCTCCCCTTTTTATAGAAAAACAATTTTTAAAAGTTGAATCTTCAACAAGAAAATTTTTTCCCCAAAATCTTATGGCACTAGATTTTGAGCAATCATTAATTTTAGTATTAGTTATTCTTAGATTTCCGTTTTCCTGTTTAATAAATCCACATCTGCTATTGCAGTTAATAACAGAATCCATAACTTCTACATAAGAAAAATTCTTAACTACTATTAAAGTTTCTTCATTAATATTTTTGGCAGATAAAATACTATCAACTATTACAATGCTTCCCCCATCTACAACTATCGTTCCATACATGCTAACCTTACAATTAATGATTTGAAGAGTACTTCCACTTGGAACAATAATTGTTTCTCGTATCTCACAATTATCAACCAGTTTTAAATCTGAGCCTTTTTTTATGATCTTATTTTCTATTGAAGTTACATGTTCAATTTCCGGTATATAATATTTTAATTCTGACATTGTTATATCCATTTCCATTACAATCATATTGCTAAATACTTTTAAACACTTATCTTTCTGATTTGAAAATGCATAATCAATAAATTCACTTAAATACTTTTTTTCTTTTTCATTTATACTCAATAGCTCTGCAAATATGGAAATTGATTGATTTTCTTCTTGGGAGACAGAAGTATTTCTTGCTGAAATATTTATTATATCCATTAAAAACAAATACTTTTTTTGAATAGTATTTAGTGATTCTATTATTTCATCAATAATTCTATTACCCCCGCTTGCATATTTTATAACACTTGCAATTTCTTTTTCATTAAGCATTAACCCTGTTTTTATTAATCTTTCAAATTCAAAA
>JAVBPB010000032.1:0-69313 GCA_031549965.1 Mobilisporobacter sp.
AGAAGTAATAGTAAGCGATTTAACATATGTAAATGTAAAAGGAAAATGGAACTATATTTGTATACTAATAAACTTATATAATAGAGAAATCATAGGGTATTCGGCAGGTAAAAATAAGAATGCAGAATTGGTGTATGAAGCATTTTTAAAATCAACATGCACCTATTATTCACATCTTGGAATCGAAAAACTAAAAATGCAAAGCGTCACTTTCACAACACCCACCTTAAAAAGCACAAAAAAATCATCAGGTAAACCCCAATGATTTTTCTCTAACTAAAGATTAGAAGTATTATTAGCCATAGCTCTTTCTTGAGCAGCAATCATCTTCTTAACCATGTTACCACCAACTGAACCATTCTGATAAGAAGTTAAATCTCCATTATAACCTTGTTTTAAAGGTACTCCAATTTCAGATGCCACTTCATATTTAAATCTGTTCATCGCTTCTCTAGCTTCTGGTACTGATGTGTTGTTATTATTATTACTTGCCATAATAAATTCCTCCAATTCTCATTTAGAAAGAATAAAAACTCTTTCAAATAATTTGTTGTTTTTGTTACAAAGTTATTATGTGCAGTAAATTAATTTAATACACTAGAATCATATTCCACTGTTGGTGTATTTTTGAAAATTATACAGGATACGCTTTATTATTAAAATCTGCTGATGCTGAATCAATTTTTGTTTTTTGTGCCTGTCTGTATTTGAAAAATTCTTCTGCAACTTGTGGAAATAAAGCATAAGTTAAAACATCCTCATCCTGTTCTTTATATTGAATCATTTTTGATTCGATTTCCTTTAATTCAGGTTTTAATAAATCAGCAGGTCTGCATGTAATTGGTTTTTCATTTCCAATAACCTTCTTTTGAACCTCTTTATCAAATGGCTTAATTGTTTGGCCATATTTACCGCTTAAAACATCTCTGGTTTCTTTAGTTGTCATTTTATATCTTTCTCCGGCAATTACATTTAATACTGCCTGAGTTCCAACTATTTGACTTGATGGAGTTACAAGTGGCGGTTCTCCAAAATCTTTACGTACTCTTGGAATTTCTTTTAAAACATCATAATACTTATCTTCTGCTTTTTGTTCCTTTAATTGTGAAACAAGGTTTGATAACATACCGCCTGGAACCTGATATAAAAGGGTTTTAATATCAACACCCATTACTTTTGGATTTAATAAACCAGATGTTAATGCTTCATCTCTCATTGGTCTGAAATAATCTGCAATTTCAGCTAAAAGATTTTGATCAAATCCTGTATCATATGGTGTTCCTTTAAATGTTTCAACTAAAACTTCTGTTGCCGGCTGACTTGTTCCCATAGAAAATGGAGACATTGCCGTATCTATTACATCACATCCGGCTTCAATTGCCTTTAAATAAGTCATTGCCGCAACACCGCTTGTATAGTGGGTGTGTAATTGAATAGGAATTTTTACAGCTTTTTTAAGTGCTGTGATTAATTTTGTTGCTTCGTATGGCACCAATAATCCTGCCATGTCTTTAATACATATGGAATGAGCACCCATGCTCTCTATTCTTTTTGCCATGTTTACATAATAATCAAGTGTATATGCATCACCTAAAGTATATGAAATAGCAATTTGAGCATGACCTTTTTCTTTATTAGATGCTTTTACCGTTGATTCTAAGTTTCTAAGATCATTTAATGCATCAAAAATTCTAATTATGTCAATACCATTTGCAATTGATTTTTGAACAAAATAATCAACCACATCATCTGCATAATGACGATATCCTAAAATATTTTGTCCTCGAAATAGCATTTGCAATTTTGTATTTTTAAATCCATTTTTTAATTTTCTCAGTCTTTCCCATGGATCCTCTTTTAAAAATCTAAGTGAAGCATCAAATGTTGCACCTCCCCAACATTCAACTGAATGATATCCAATCTTATCCATTTTTTCAATTATTGGAAGCATTTGCTCTGTTGTCATTCTTGTTGCAATTAAGGATTGATGTGCGTCACGTAATATAGTTTCAGTAATTAATACTGGTTTTTTTGCTTGTTCTGACATTTTTTACCTCCTGAATTAGTTTATACACCAAATATAGAAAGGAACACACCTGCTACAACTGCTGTTCCGATAACGCCGGCAACATTTGGCCCCATTGCATGCATTAATAAGAAGTTGGTTGGATCTTCTTCTGCACCGACCTTTTGTGATACTCTGGCTGCCATTGGAACTGCTGATACACCGGCTGAACCAATAAGCGGATTAATTTTACCACCTGATAATTTGCACATTAATTTTCCGAATAAAATTCCTGCTGCTGTACCAAATGCAAATGCTACTAATCCTAATACTACTATTTTAAGTGTTGATGCATTTAAAAATGCTTCAGCACTTGTTGTTGCACCTACTGATGTTCCAAGCAATACTATAACTATATACATAAGTGCTGTTGAAGCTGTTTCTGCTAATTGTTTTGTAGATGCACATTCTCTAAATAAATTACCAAGCATTAACATACCTACAAGCGGTGCTGTTTCTGGTAATAATAATACAACCACTATAGTTATGATAATTGGAAATAATATTTTTTCAAGCTTGGAAACAGGTCTTAATTGTTCCATCTTAATAGCTCTTTCTTTTTTAGTTGTAAGCAATTTCATAATTGGCGGTTGAATAATCGGAACTAATGACATATAAGAATATGCCGCCACCGCAATTGGCCCCATTAAATGAGGTGCTAGTTTTGAAGCTAAGAATATTGAAGTTGGTCCATCAGCTCCTCCAATAATTGATATTGCAGCGGCTGCTCCATCTTCAAATCCCAAAAACAATGCACCAATGTATGCAAAAAATATACCAAATTGTGCGGCTGCTCCAAGTAAAAAGCTTCTTGGATTAGCAATTAGTGGACCAAAGTCAGTTAAGGCTCCTACGCCTAAAAATATAAGAGATGGCCAGATTCCCCATTTATCTCCTAAATAAAAGTAATATAATAATCCGCCTGCCACTTCATTCCCAAATGAATCTACCGATGGTGCAGCCATAATTCCTGGAAAAAGATTTACTAATAGCATACCAAATGAAATTGGCACTAATAGTAATGGCTCAAACCCACGACCAATTGCCAAATATAAAAAAACTAATGCTACTGCAATCATTATGTAATTTCCAGCAGTAAGATTACTAAATGCCGTTTGCGAAGCCAGATTTTGAAATGTTTCTATAATGTAATCCATTTAATTGTTAACCTCCCGTTATTATTTGGGGATTTTACATTTTTATAATTGCAATAAATTGCAATGTAAGCTCTGCAAATCCTAGTTTAATGATGCTAATAACTCGCCAGCTTCTACCGTTTGCCCAACAGTTACATTAATACTAGCTATTGTTCCATCTTCTGGTGCTACAATTTCATTTTCCATTTTCATTGCTTCTAATATTAAAATTACCTGTCCCTTTTTAATAGCTGTGCCAGCACTTGCTTTTACTTGAAGTATTTTTCCAGGCATAGGGGATGATATCTTTGTAGTTCCTGCATTTCCTGTACTAGGAGACTCTTTTTTTTGTACTGGTTTAGAAACTGGTTTAGGTGTTGAAGTAGCTGCATTTGGCGTTGAAACTGCTCCTTCTACTAATTCTTCAACTTCAACATCATATTCATTTCCATTTACTGTAATTCTATATTTTTTCATATATATCCTCCTGTTTAGGCATTTTGCCATTTACTTTTATTAACTTTTTTAATACTTTTAACAACTAAACCATTATTAGGTATTGTTATATTTTTTTCTTCCTCAATAACGCATTTTAGTGCTGCCATAATTACTGCCACTAATTCTAAATCATCTACAACTTCTTCCTCGTTTTGAATTATATGTGATATGGCATTATCCATTGCAATTGGAGAAATTGTTTTAATTTCATTTTTCTTCTTAATTTTTTCTTCAAGCATTGGTATATATTTAAATAATCCAATTAATAATGAAATCAGTATTAATACTACAAAAACTGTACCCATACCAAGTATGGTGTTTAATGTACCCTTTTCTGCTATTTCCCAAAATGTCATATTATTCACCTCTTTTTATTTGGTACTATGTTTTTTATTTGGACGCCCTTCTCTCTTTGTAAATAACATCTCAAAAGCATATATCAAACGCTGTCTGGTTTGATCTGCTTCAATAATATCATCCACATACCCTCTCTTTGCTGCACTTAGAGGACTTGATTGAATAGTTTTATATTCATCTGCCTTTTTCTTAATTGAATCTGGTATATTTTTAGAATTGTTAATTTCATCTGCATAAATAATCTTTACCGCTGATTCTGAATCCATCATGCCAATTTCTGCATCTTCAAAAGCAAATACCATATCTGCACCTATATGTTTACTGTTCATGGCTATATACGCACTGCCATATGCTTTTCCAATAATTAAGTTAACCTTTGGAATAGTAGCATTAGAAAAAGTATGTGTAAGTTTTGCACAAGCCTTTAAAATATGTTTTTCTTCCTCTACTGTAGCCTTAAAGCCCACTACATTAGTAAGTGTTAAAACAGGAATATTAAATGCATCACAAAAGCTAAGGAATTTAGATGCTTTTTCACACCCACCGCTTGTTAAAACAGTGTCAAATTTTACCTTTGATTTAAGCTCATCATCTAAAATCTCTGATCTGTTAGCTATAGCTCCAACTGTGTTTCCATTAAGTCTTATAAAGCCTGTTACCATTTCTTTTGCAAAATTACTCTTTACTTCCATAAAGAAATTATCATCTGATATCTCTTTTAGTATTATTGATGTATCATTAATTTGGGAAATATTAACCAGTCTATTTAAATTATCTTCACATTCACCAAAAGATTGATCATCTTCATTATTTGCAGGTATTAATGAAATTAATGTTCTGATTTTATTAAGTACTGCCAAATCATCTGTCTCTACAAAATCTACATTACCCGCAGTTTCACTTTGAAATTTTGATGAAGATGTATCATTTTTAGAAATATAATTACCATCTAGTACATTAGGTGAATTAACAAATAGCTTTGATGTTTTTTCAGTCATAAACGTAAAATCAGATAGTTCCGAAATTAAAGCAGCTCCTCCTCCACAACTTCCAAATATTGCCGATATTTGAGGTATTACTCCTGATGCCAGTGTTTGTTGCAAATACATTTCTCCAAATGCATTTAATGCATCAGTTGCCTCTTGTAATCTAATGCCTTTTGAATCAATCAATCCAATTACCGGTGCTCCTACTTTTAATGCAAGTTCGTAAATTCTAAGAATTTTTTTAACGTGCATTTCTCCCATAGTTCCACCAAGTGTAGTTGCATCTTGACTATAGACATAAACAAGATTACCGTCAATGACTCCGTATCCTGTGATTACGCCATCGGCAGGGGCTTCTTTTTCTAATAAGTTAAAATCAGTATTTCTTTTTGTTACATACGCACCAATTTCAACAAAACTATAGTCATCAAGCAAAGAAGTTATTCTCTCTTTTGCTGATAGTTGTGCCATATTGCTCATATTTGACCCTCCGTTTACTTTATTTAATAATATAAAAGAAAAAATATTCCATTATAATTGTACAACTTTTACGAAAAATTTTCAAGACATTTATGAATTTTAGGTAATCTTCATATAAAGTTTATCTTTATTTAATGATTGGCTTATAACTAATACACTTGACATACAACGTTAAAAGGAGCTATAAAATATAGCTCCTTTTTTATTATACTTTAAACTGTTTAACTACTTCATTTAATTGTTCTGCCATTTGTATTTGTTCATTTGACATTTTGCCAACTTCCACTAATAAGTCAGAGACTTTTACAATATTATCAACAATTTGATTTGTATTTTCAACTGTTGCCTGAGATTCTTCTGCAACACTATTAATTGCATTAGAAACCTCCTCCATAGTCTTATTAATATTAGTAGCCATTTCAGCAATGTCATCTGATACTGAATTAATACTGTTTGCATCTTTACCATATTGAATACTTGATTTTACAAACATATCATAATCAAGACGAACTGTATCATCAATAAAACCTAATAAATCTTGACTACTTTCTAATAATTTTGCAACAACTTGCTGAATGCTTACAATTGTACCTTTTATAGTATTGGCTGTTTCTGAACTTTGTTCTGCTAAAGTTCTTACCTCTTCTGCTACAACAGCAAAACCTTTACCCTGTTCACCAGCTCTGGCAGCTTCAATTGAAGCATTAAGGGATAATAAATTGGTTTGGGCAGAAATACTAAAAATACTATCAGCCATAATTTTAATTTCATCTACCACTTTAGCCTGTTTTATAAGTTCTTGAATTCTTGCTTGTTTTTCTTTGTAAATCATATTAGACTTATCACTAGATTCCTGACTTGACTTTTTCAATTTATTAGCACTATCTAATACTTCCTGAGAAACCATGCTTCCTTCTTTAGATTTTTTATTTAATACCGTAACACTGTTTCCTACTTCAGTTGTAGCTGCTGATACTTGTTCAGTAGCTGCACTTGATGTTTGTACACTGTCTGATATATTCTTTATTGATTCATCAATCAATAAAAATTCGTGAGAAGCTTTCTCTGTAACTTCTGATAAGTGATTACTTGAAGAAGTAATATGTTCTGCATTAGATTTTAACATTGTAATTATCTGATGCATATTTGAAATCATTTTGTTTAAATGATTTGCCATTTGTCCAAATTCATCATGAGATTTTATTTCTATATGACCAGTTAAATCTCCTTCAGCACCCAAATTAGCAAATTGATTTACCTTTAAAATATTTTTCTTTAAATATCTAGTCAACATAAAAACACAAACTGTAATTATTAATATTGAAAACAATGTAATTATAGCCATTTTTAAAATTAACCCATTAGATTCCTCATAATACTCTGCTTCCGTTATAGCTGCAATAATAGTCCAATCTACCCCTGGTACTTTTTGGTAATAAATAATATATGATTTATTTCCCATTTTAGTAACAGTATGTCCACTTCCATTACTTAGAACTTTTTCTCCTAACTTTGCTATGTTAGGATCTGGATCTTCATTCATTTTTAACTTCATTATTTTTTGTTCTGCCGCTACTAAATATGTACCATCCTTATCAAGTAAAAATGCCTTGCCCGTTTTACCAATTTTCACTTCAGAAATCATCTTCTGAATATTACTTAAATTCATGTCAGAAGTTACAACACCCATGAATTGATTATTAGAATCTAAAATTTGAGAAACCGCTGAAACCATTGCAACGCCCAATGTTTCATCGAAAAATGCTTGTGACCATACTGTACTTTGCGAATTTTTACCCAAAATATACCAATCAGTTGTTGGATAGTTATATTCATCCGTTTCATATTCATGTGTTACCTGAATTTGGTCAGATTCCTTATATAAATAAGGACCCACATATTTTTTGTTAGAATCAAATTTATATGGTTCAAACCATATACCTGTACCAAAAGTGTACTCATTCTTTGACAATAGATTTTTTGCAGTATTTGTATATTCTTCTACTGTATTTATTGTTCCTAAAGAAGAAATAATTTGAGATAAGCTTGAGGCAATATTGGCTGATTCTTTTACCTCCATCTGAATCCTATTTATTTCTCTTCCAATTAGATATTCCATTTTTTCTTCTGCCTCTTTAGCTATTGCATTCCTACTGCTAAAGTAGCTTAACATTGTTAATCCAATTGTTGCTATAAATACTACTGGCAAAACTGTAATTAATACCCTTGTGGATATTTTTTTAATTTTCATAAATTATCCTCCTTATAGTATTTTTCTACACAAAATTGTGCATATTGCATATATATCTCTAAGTATAACATTATAAAAATCTACTGTCAATATTCTAAAAATGTTGTAAAATTGTAATTTTTGTATAAAATTAATATATATTAGTTAAAACAAGCGTTTTTATGCAATCTTTTGTTGAATTTGGTTAAATTTACGTTTTTAAATATTAATCTATGTATTTTCATCTATTTGCACCAAGATGTAAATTATATGGCTGTAAAGAGTCAAAAGACTAAAAGCAAAGCGTCAGTAGGACAAAAACCCTAATTCAGCGACATTGGCTTTGAATAGTAACTAAAAACCATAGTTTGTTTCCAAGAACTTAATGTCTTTTCACAGCCATATTTAATTATTTTACATACCACTTTTGAAGTATTTTTTCCAAGCAAAATTTAAAATCAATTTGTTCTATACTACCATTAGCTTTGATTGGAATTTGACAATATAGTTGGTTATTTATATAGTATTTAGCGTAGCCTACTATTGTATTTTTTTCTATAGGAGCTGTTAACATACTTGGTATATCATATTCTATATTGGTTTGATCGCTTTCTTTTAGTAATACACTTATTTCTTTATCTTCTTGGATTAAATCTACATAATCTGTTTTTCCTTTATCTACAAATACTTTATCAAATAGTTTGTTTTTGTCTACTAACTGAACTTTGTTAAAATTTTCTATTCCATATTTCATTAACAGTTGTGTGTCATGCCATTTATAGTTTTTATTTGGGGGCCATCCAGAACCTAACACTACTGAAATAAATGTTTTATCATCCCTTTTTAGTGCTCCTACAAAACAATAACCTGCTCCATTTGTAAATCCAGTTTTTATGCCAAAGGCACCATCCATTAATACCAAAAACCTATTTTTATTTGATACAAAATATTCTTTACCTGATTTTATTTCTTTAAAAGTCCAACTGACAGTATTGGTAATTTTAATAAATTCTTCGTTTTCTATGGCATATTTAGATATTATGGCAAGATCATAGCATGTGGTTTCATGACCTTTTGCATCTAAACCATTGGGGGTTTTGAAAGTTGTATTTACTGCGCCTAGTTCTTTTGCTTTTGCTGTCATTTCATCGCAAAATGCCTCTACTGAACCTGAAACATGTTCTGCTATAGCAACTGCTGCATCATTTGATGATTCTAACATTAATGCATATACTAAGTCTCTTAGGTAGTATTCTTCATCCTTTTTTATTCCAAGCTGTACATCTGGCATACCCGCAGCATATTTTGAAACTTTTACTATTTCATCTAAGTTGCTGTTTTCTAAAGTAAGTATACAAGTCATAATTTTTGTTGTGCTTGCCATCGGCATAACATTGTATCCATTTTCTTCATATAAAACTCTTCCACTGTCAGCATCCATAAGTAATGCTGATTTAGCATAAACATCTAATTTTTTTTCTTTGGAAGAATTTTCAGCTAAAATATGTAGTGGTACTATGTTTAAGCACACCATGAACGCTAATGCAAATGCTATTATTTTTTTTAACATACTTTACACCTTTGTAATTAATTATTTAATTTTATAACATGGACTAGTCCTTTATACTACTTATTTAATATTTTTAGTTTTAATTTAAAATGCACTTTTATTATTAATAAATACATGCTATAATAGTTTTAATTATTTTAAAGTGAGGTGCTTCTATGAGGAAATTGAGAACTAAAATGGTTTTATATATCTCCGTCGTACTTGTTATTGCTTTTATTCCACTTATTGCTATTATTTCTAAACTTTCAAATGATGCAATACGTTCAGCAACCTATGGTCAGCTTGATCAAACTGCTATGAATTATGCAAATTCAATTGACAATGAAATTACTAGTATAGTGGCTTCAGCAACAACTATTTCTAATTGTATTACAACTCAAAAAAGTGACGGTTTATTGTCTAGTGAAAATATTAAAAATTTATTATTAAAAACTTTTAATCAAAGTTCCAGTTACATACGAATTTGGGCTATTTTAGATGAAAATGTTCTTAGTAGTGATATGCAGTTTATTACTACTGATTCTGCTAAACCTGATATTTCCAATGCTGATTTAGAACTACTTGCCAACTCCAAAAAAACAGGTAAGCCATTTGTTTTTGAACCAATAAGCAATGCTAGTCAGATTAATGTTGTTGTGCCGATTAAACAAGATGAAAATATTTTAGGCATTGTGGTTTTTGATATTTCTACTGACGCTATTAATGCTTTAATTTCATCAATACAACCTGTTGAAGGTACAATGTCAAGTCTTATTTCTAATCAGGGAATTATTATTGCAACATCTAATACCAATTTAAACGAAACAAGTATTTCAGATCAAAATACTTTAAGTAGTATAAAAGAGGGTAAGGTGTTTTCTGAAGTAACTTTAGAAGGTTCTTTTAGAAAAGAATATATTGTGTTCGTGCCTGTAATTTTAGAACTTGGCAATCCTTGGTCTTTACAGTTAATCGTTCCTCACCATCAGGCATTATTATCTGTAGATTCTGTTAGGTCGTGGACTATTTGGCTATTTGTTATGGTTTTTATTTTACTTTGTATTGTGTTTATACTTGTTGCTAATTCCATTGCTAAGCCAATTACTATATTGTCAAAAGTCGCTGATAAGCTGGCTGCCGGTGATACGGATGTTACTTTTTCTGTTAAGTCAAAAGATGAGGTTGGAATGCTTGCTAATGCCATTGCTAATGTTTGTAATACTTTAAAAAGTCTTACTCTTGATATGGGATCATTATCAAAAGCTGTTAATGATGGCAATTTACAAGTTAAAGTTGACCCATCAAAATATCAGGGGAATTATAGAGAATTAGTTGAAGGTATGAATCAAACTGTATCAGGAATAACTGAACTTGTATCTTCAATAAAAGAATCCTCTCAAAGCGTTTATAATTCTTCTGAACAAATTTCTAACGGAAGTGTTAATATGGCTTTGGATGCTACCCAACAAGCAAGTATTGTTTCTAATATTTCTAATGCAATTTCATCAATTAACGAACAAACTTGGGAAAACTCAAAAAGTGCAGATCAGGCAAATGCACTTACTGAGACTTCCAGAAAAGATGCATTAGATGGGCAGAGTAAGATGAACCTTCTTATGGATGCTGTTGAAAATATTAATATTGCATCTCAAAATGTTGTAGCAATTGTAAAATCAATAGATGATATTGCATTTCAAACTAATTTACTTGCTCTTAATGCTGCTGTTGAAGCGGCAAGAGCTGGAAGTGCCGGAAAAGGTTTTTCTGTAGTTGCTGATGAAGTAAAACAATTAGCTTCAAGAAGTGCTATTTCTGCAAAAGAAACCTCTGAACTTATTAATGAAACAATCTCTCGTGCTAAAGAAGGTGTTGAAATGGCACGAGCTACTAAAGAATCTCTTGGAAGTATAGTAGACACTACTGTTAGTACAGCAAAAATTATCAGTCAAATTGCTTTATCAACTCATAGTCAAGCAAAGGCAATTACTGATATTAATCATTCTATCTCCGATGTTTCTATGGCAGTACAAAAAAATACTGAAGCTGCCGGAGAGTTTGCTAATTTAAGTGCTGATACTAATCAACAGGTTCTACAAATGCATGAGATTTTGAATAGGTATAAAATTTAGAATTAGTGATAAAATTTATTTGAATGTGTAGAATAAAAAGAGTATGAACTGTGCTGAATGTTTAGCACAGTTCATACTCTTTTTAATAAGGTGAGTAGCTATTTGTATTAATTATAAATTTTTAATTTGCAAAAAAATAAACGGTAACATTCTGAGATACTAATAAATCGTAACCTTCCGGGCTCATAAGTTTCCCTTTTAATGCTACAGTACAAGTTTTTTTATCAGAAGAAAGAGAATGGGTTGCTGATGTTGCTGAAAAATAATTGTGTACAGTAGAATACATACTTCCATAATCAATTATTTGGGAATAAATATATGTTCCTGCATAACCATAAGGACTAAATACTACTGAATCCATCCATATTGTTGCATTCCCAACTTCAGCCGTTTGTGAAATAGTTTCACGAATACTTTGCAATCCTGTTTTTGGTTTTAAACCCTTTTCACGACCTTCAAAAGCGGTGTCTTCTTGACTTTGAACTATCTTTTGACTTTGTACTTTATTTTGACTTTGTTTTTGAAAGTTTAAAGCTTCTAAATAGTGAGTTCTTACGTTATTTTCAAAATCTGATAAACTCATATTGATTACATTATTATACACTTTTTCTAAATTCTCTTCTGAAATTCCAATAGAGCTTCCATATTCTGCATTAATTTTATCAATAACCTCTTGGTATGGCTCTAATTCTTTTCTAATGGTATCAATACTCATAGTGCTTTCATTATTTTCTAATTTAATTTCAGAAGCATTAGCCATAAGTGAAATGTTTGTTATTAATAATAATGAAAGAGCTATAACTGCTAGTTTTTTAAACATTTTTACATCCTCCTTTTAATATAATTTATAATAATTAACTCAAACTTTACAACTTAAATCTTCAACTTAATACCTTGAAAATACAATAAATTCTTGTAATAAATAGAATCATCAGTCAATTCTGATTAATTAAGTTCTAAAATAATTATGATAAAAGATAATGTTTTGAATAAAACCTTTCTAATAAAGTAATTCCACTCTTCTTGTTATCACCATGAAAAGGTCTAAATTTATTCCCATGGTAATATGCTTCTACCTATAAATCCTCCTTTCTTCATAATGTTATAACAATATCTTTTGAGAATGATATCAATTTTCAAGTGTATTAAAGTGATGTGTAAAGTAAATTAATATTAACATGTAGAGAATAAATAAACCAGTTTATTAAAACGACAAAAATCGTCATAAATTGTCGACATTTTTAATTAATCATCTACATAGTAAAGTTATACTAAATCCTCTCCCTCTCTTCAAAATGAGTATGCAAAAGCTTATGAGCAAGCTCCCCATATGGTTCTCCTAAGAATTCTTCATATAATTTCTGAATTTCCTTATTCTTATGTGATTTTTTCACAGATTTATTTTTATCTTCCTGATAAATCGCTTGTTGGCGTTTATTAACAATCTCATAATTATTATGATGATAGGGTTGCCCTCCTCCTGCAATACATCCTCCTGGACATGCCATTATTTCTATTGCGGTATATTGGCTTTTGCCTTCTCTAATTTCTTCTAGTAGTAGTCTTGCATTTCCAAGACCACTTGCAATACCAATATTTATTTCTTTTTCACCTATTTTTATGGTAGCTTTTTTCAGACCATCCATTCCTCTTAACTGCTCGTACTCAACCAGTTCTAATTCCTCACCTGTTAACCATTCATGGGCTGTTCTTACAACGGCTTCAATTACTCCTCCTGTTGTTCCAAATAATACTGAAGCACCAGTAGATTCACCAAGAGGCATATCGAAGTCACTATCTGGCAGTGTGTCGAATTTTAAGCCAGCTTCTTTTATCATTTTTGCAAGTTCTCTGGTTGTTACTACAATGTCTACATTCTCTTTTTCATCCTTAGTTAATTCTGGACGTTTTGCTTCTGCTTTTTTTGCCACACATGGCATTACTGAAACTACAACCACATCTTCCGGATTTATGCCGTTTTTATTGGCATAATAGGTTTTTGCAATAACACCAAACATTATATGAGGAGATTTACAAGTTGATGGAATTTCTAATAGTTCGGGAAATTGATGTTCTATAAATTTTACCCATGCAGGGCAACAACTTGTAAGCATTGGTAATGTTTTGTTTTCTTCTATTCGGTGTATTAACTCTGTTGCTTCTTCCATTACTGTAATATCTGCTCCGAAATCTGTATCAAAAACTCCGTCAAATCCTATTCTTCTAAGTGCGGTAACCATTTTTCCTGTGACAATTGTACCTGCTTCCATGCCAAATAGTTCTCCAAGTGCAACTCTTATTGCAGGGGCAGTTTGTACTATTACATGTTTGTTAGGATCATTTATTGCCTCCCATACTTTAGTAATATGATTTACCTCTGTAAGTGCTGCTGTTGGACATACTTGAATGCATTGACCGCAATAAGTACATGAAGATTCTACCATTGGAATATTAAAGGCTGGGCCAACAAAAGAATTAAAACCTCTGCTGATTCCTGATAATATCCCACATGTTTGAACTGTGTTACACATGGTTTCACAACGTCTGCAATAAATACATTTATTTGCGTCTTTTATTAATGCTCCACTTGAAAAATCAAGTGGGTAATTCATTCGCTCTCCAGAAAAGCGGATTTCTCTAATGCCAAGTTCTGCTGCAAGGGATTGTAATTCGCATTCCAAATTTTTAGGACATGTAAAGCAGGCGTTTGGATGATTGGAAAGTAATAATTCCACTGACATTCTTCTTGCTGTTAAGGCTCTTTTACTGTTTGTAATTACCTCCATTCCATCAAATACTTTTGTTACACATGAAGGTATTATTTTATTTCTGTTATTTTTAGAATCTACAAGCTCTACCATACAAACTCTGCAAGAAGCAGTTTGATTAACCATTTTAATATCATGGAGATCTAAATGGCATAATGTAGGAATTTTCACACCAACCTGATTTGCCGCTTCAAGAATTGTAATTCCCTCATTAACTTCCTGCTCAATGTGATTAATTGTAATTTTAATAAGTTTTGTTTCCATTTCCATTTATCTATCCACCTTTACATGATTGTATTTTTATTATTGTCAAGACTATTTTCAGCCACAAATTTTTCTTCCTTATCTGGTTCCTCTTTTATAAATGCAAGATATTCATCAAAGAAATTATTAAGTGAACTTATAATTGGACTTGGTGCACTTTGTCCAAGACCGCATAAAGAGCCATCTCTTACCATAAATGCCAACTGCTGTAATAAATCAATATCAGATTTTCTTGCTTTTCCCTCTGTAATTTTATTAAGTAATTCATATAACCGTTTAGTTCCTACACGGCAAGGGGTACAACGACCGCATGACTCATCCATTGTAAATTCAAGATAGAATTTTGCTATTTCAACTATATTATCTGTGTTATCCATTACAATCATTCCGCCAGATCCCATCATAGAACCGATTTGCAATAAATTTTCATAGTTTATCGGTGTGTCTAAATCTTTTTCGGTAATTACTCCCCCTGATGGCCCTCCTGTTTGAACAGCTTTAAATTTTCGACCGGCTTTAATTCCTCCCCCAATATCAAATATAATTTCTCTAAGGGTTGTTCCCATAGGTACTTCCACCAGACCCACATTATTAATCTTTCCTGCAAGAGCAAATACTTTTGTTCCTTTGCTTTGTTCTGTTCCTATTGTTTTAAACCAGTCTGAACCTTTATTTATAATAACCGGAATATTGGCAAGAGTTTCAACATTGTTTACACAGGTAGGATACCCCCAGTAACCAGATTCAGCAGGATAGGGTGGTTTATAATTAGGTTCTCCTCTTTTGCCTTCACATGAATTTATTAATGCGGTTTCCTCTCCACAGACAAAAGCTCCTGCTCCGTATTTAAAGGAAATATCAAAGTTAAAATCAGTTCCAAATATATTTTTGCCAAGTAAGCCTAGTTCTCTTGCCTGATTAATTGCAGTTTTTAGCCGTTGTATGGCAAGAGGATATTCTGCCCTAATATAAATAATACCTTCATTTGCTCCAATGGCATATCCTGCAATGGCAAGTGCCTCAATAATTGATTGTGGATCTCCTTCTAATATACTTCTATCCATGAATGCACCCGGATCACCCTCATCTGCATTACATATAATAAACTTTTTATCTCCTTGATTATTCCGTGTTATTTCCCATTTAAGTCCTGTAGGAAAGCCTCCGCCTCCTCTCCCTCTAAGTCCCGAATCCTTTATTGTATTTATAATATCTTCTGATGTCATAGATGTTAATACTTTACCAAGTGCTTCATATCCACCCATAGAAATATATTCATAAATATCTTCTGGATTAATTAAACCGCAGTTTCTAAGTGCAACCCTGAATTGCTTTTTGTAAAAAGGCATATCTTCATGTTTTACTAATTTTTCTTTTTTAGTTGGTTCTACATATAAAAGTCTTTCTACAATTCTTCCCTTAATAATATGTTCTTCTATAATTTCCGTAACATCTTTCGGTGTTACCCTTACATAAAAAACATTATCAGGCTCTATTTTTACAATTGGACCTTGTTCACAAAATCCAAAACAGCCGGTTTTAATTAATTTTACTTCATCAAAATAACCTTTTGTTTTGATTTTTGCTTCAAATATTTTTGCAATTTTATCACTATCACTTGATAAGCAGGCTGTTCCTCCACAAATTAAAACATTACAACGTACTGCCGACATAATAAACCTCCCATTTATGCTCTGTCAAAATCAACATGAATAATCATTTTTTCCACAGGTTTTTTTTCTTTAATATGACTTTCTACTATTTCTTTTACTTTATTCTTTTTTACATGCCCATAAATAACAGGTTCACTATTTGGCATATTTATTTGAATAATTGGTTCTTCCTTACAATATCCCATACAGCCAACAGGAATAACTCTTATATTTTCGATTTTATCTTCTGATATAATTTTTGTTAGCTCATTTAAAGTTTCTCTTGCACCTGATGCTATGCCACATGTTGCCATTCCTACTAGTATTTCTATATGATCTGTATGGTTATTAATAAGGTCTCCGCTATATCTAAGTGCTGTTTTATTTTGATGCTGTTCTCTTATTTCTTTTAGTTCATCCAGTGATTTAATTGCCATCTTTATTCTCCTCGTGAAATTGTTCAAAAATTTTATCAATCTCATCTTCTGTTACTCTTCCAAAAACTTTGTCATCAACCATTACTACTGGTGCCAGACCACAGGCACCTACACATCGAACATCTTTTAGTGTATACATGCCATCTTTTGTTGTTTCGTTTGATTCTACATTTAGTTTTTCTTTTATTTTAGATATAATCTTGTCTGAACCTCTTACGAAACATGCGGTTCCCATACATACACTTATGGTGTGTTTTCCGCTTGGTTTCATTGTGAAATAGGAGTAAAAGCTTACTACCCCGAATACTTCAGCACATGGGATTCCTAGTTTTCTGGCTACATAGAGCTGGACGTCCCTTGGGAGGTATCCGAAGATTTCTTGTGCTTTGTGAAGTATTTCAATTAATGCTCCTTTTGTGGTTTCTAGGCTTTCTATAAAATTGCCTAGTTCTTCAAGTTTGGTTGGATCGATTTTGGCTTTTTCAGGGTCGGTTATGTCTATTTCTTGAGTGGTTGTCATATGATCACTTCTTTCTTTATTTGTATGGGGGGCTTTACCTTTAGGTTATTGACCCCAAGATGTGAATTATCATGCTGTGAAAAATCAGAAGTGCCAGACATTCCAATGAGCCTATGAAAAAACCATAGTCTCATTTCCATGGCACTTAATGATTTTTCACAGCATGATAATTCACATCTTGGGGAGATTTAATTTTTGAAGCAAAGCTGGGATTTTAAATTTTTTTTAAATTGGTATGCTACATTTTTTTATTCTTGTTTTTTTATTTTTTGCAAAAAAAAATTATTTATACCATATTTGTTAGGATATTACTTTTATTTTTGAACAAGTGTACTCTTGTTAGGTTGGTTGTGGTATTGGCAGTTTTATTTTGAAAATGGTTCAAAAGATGGGGTTTTGAAGCACTTTTAGCTTATCAGAATGAAGATGGTGGATTTATTTATTCTTAACTTTGCTGATGTAAATGATGATTTATATGAAATGGCATTAAGAGTTGCAGATGAAGCTTTATGTTATTACTTATCGTCTCATATATCAGATATGCATGAAATACATTGTTTTGTTGACTTTGTTGAATATTGTGATTTAGCTCAGATATGTGAGTTGAAAAATATGGATGAATTTAAATTGAAATTGAAAATGATATTGAATATTCTATTGAAAAAGATGCTGACAAATGGTCTGCCACTTACTGCTGTATGCCTTCATATTTTATTAAATCTAAAGAAAGTATCTATTACTTAGGTAATGAATTGCTTTGTGATATAGAATGTGATTTAATTATTAACTCTCAGCAAAATAATGGGGCTTGGGGCATTACATGGTCATGGAATGGTTATGATAAAGAATTTTCCATAAGTGCAAATTGGTGGCAGTCATATTCTATTATTGATTCTAAACTAAACCCTTTTGAATCACAGCTTTGCCTCCACTAGCTATATTCCCTGAGAGTAACTTTAGATTCTATGAAAAAAGCATTATAAGCCATGGAAATGAGACTATGAGGTTTTTCATAGGCTCATTGGAATGTTCGGCTTATCTGCTTTTTTCATGGAATCTAAAGTTACTCTGAGGGGGCAGTACCTAAATGGCAATGCGTACGTAGTACCCAAACCTTAATTCAACCACATTAATGGGAGATTTACTTTTGTAGCAAAGCTGGCATTCAAAGTGATGCCTTATAATAAAAAATCGCTAACTGTGTTCTGTCTCTTAAACCAAGCTTATCTAATATAACACTTATATAGTTTCTTATTGTCCCTTCACCAAGATAAAGCCTTCCGGCAATTTCTTTATTGGTTAAGCCTTCTGCCACCAACGTAATAATTTCAATTTCCTTTTCATTCAAATTATAATTCTTTAATGAATTAGGAGTATTATCGGACATTATTTTTGGAATTATAAAAGTTATTTCATTTCCAAAAACAGATTGTCCAGCCATTACAGCATTTAGAGCAGGGACTATGCTTTCAAAATCCTGCTTTAATAGATATCCTTTAGAACCTATCTGTAATGCTTTTATAATATATTCATTTTCAGCAAAAGTGGTTAAGAATAAAATTTTAGCATTGGAATATTTTTTTAGAATTATTTCTGCTGCCTCAAGCCCTGTCATTTTTGTCATTCTAATATCCATTAATAGTATATCTGGGCTGAATTTTTCAAATAATTCAAGAGCATCAATACCATCATAAGCCACTCCCACAACTTCAATGCCCTCATTAGATTCCAGTATAGTTTTTAGAGCCTGACATACCAATTTGTCATCATCAATTAATAAAACCTTCAAGATATCACCTTCAATCAACTATTTTTGCAAAACTTTAGGTATAGATATAAATATTTTAAATCCATCTTTTTCATTAATATTTATCTGACCTCCAAGATTCTCAACTCTTTCTTTTATACTTTCTATTCCCATACCCTTAGTACCCTCTATTTTCTTCAAACTGCCATTATCAGAAATAATAAACTGGTACAAACCTGGATGTTCATGTAAAACAACATTAACCTTAGTTGCATCCGAGTGCTTAATAACATTAGCTAAAGCTTCTTTTAAAATGTAAATAATTGCATATTTTTCTTGCACCTTTAAATCTGTTGTAATATTATACTCAAGAATAGCCTGACAAAATACAAATTCTTTAGTCAGTTTCGTAAGCTCTGAATGCAAATCAATTGAATCTTCATGTAATTTATGTATACTTAGCCGAATACTGTCCATCCCTTTTGTTAGTGTATCTTTAACATTCCTTAGACTTTCCTTAACATGATTATCTTTAGAAATAGCAATTAGTGCTCCAATCTGCAATATTGAACTAGATAATAAATGCCCAACTGTATCATGAATTTCCCTTGCAATTCTATTTCTCTCATTTAAAGTAGCAAGATTAATTTCATACTCATTTTTTTCTAATAAATTTTTATTTTTAATATTAAGGTTATCGGATAATTCCTTAGCATTATCCCTAAGTTTAATATATTCATACCTTAATCTAGTAATCTCTGTTGTTCTTCTCATTAGTAAAAATGAAACCACTAATAATATAAAATTAGCCATTAATACAATTCCTTTAAAATTATCAAGGTAAATAACATAAGGAATAATCAATAAAAATATAACAAAGAAATATTTTTTATTAAAAATATCATAACACATAAGTGTAGCAAACAACAATAACTCTGGTATAAAAAAACATGCTATAAAATACATTAAAAACAATAAAATCGTTGCCAATGTATTTTCAAAATAAGTTATAAGTGCAATTATAATAACAATTATTATAACAGGAAGACTAACATACAAGCTCTTAGAATCCACAATATAAAATGCACTACAGCATAACAACAAAATTACTTTATCAAGAATCCCATACATTATATTCACCTACTTAATCTTTATTAACAAATAAATATTATCACACTTGAAAGTAAATGACAATTGTCATTTTAATAATGTGACTCTATTCACTACAACCTCATTTTAAAAAAGTGTATCCTAAATAAATAAAATAAAAATAAGTAATTTCAAAAATAAAGGAGGATATATATGGTAATACAAGTTAAAAATCTAGTAAAAAGATATGGTAATTTTATTGCCCTTGATCATTTTAATCTACAAATTAAAGAAGGTGAAATTTTTGGTCTGTTAGGCCCAAACGGTTCAGGAAAAAGCACTGCGATTAACTGTATATTATCTTTATTAAAATATAGTAAAGGTGAAATCGAAATATTTAACAAACCAATGTCTCCAACTAGTTATGACCTTAAAAAAGACATTGGAATAGTTATGCAAAATGTTGGAGTTTTTGACGAATTAACCGTTTATGAAAATATTGATTTTTTCTGTGGACTATATATTTTTAATAAAAAAGAAAGGAAAGAATTAGTTAAAGAAGCCATTGATTTTACTGGACTTGAAGAGTTTGCAAAACAATACCCAAAAAAATTAAGCGGTGGATTACTTAGAAGATTAAATATAGCATGTGGAATTGCCCATAAGCCCAAATTAATAATACTTGATGAACCTACAGTGGCAGTTGATCCTCAAAGCAGAAATAAAATACTTGAAGGTATAATAAAACTTAATAAAGAAGGTGCTACTATTCTTTATACTTCCCACTACATGGAAGAGGTTGAACAAATTTGTAGTAATATTGCCATTATGGATAAGGGAAAAATTATTACTTCTGGAACAAAAGAAGAATTAAAAATGCTTATAGGTATTGGAGAAATTATAACTATTGAAGTTTTTGATTTGAATAATAATATTATAAATAAACTTAAAAATATGGCAAATATATCTTCTGTTTCTTATTGCGACAATAAACTTATTATTAAATCAGAAACAGGCAAAAATAATTTAGCAAATATTCTCCATTTCCTTAATGAATCGCAAATTTATTATGGTAAAGTATATTCAGAATTACCAACATTAAACGATGTATTTCTAGAGATTACAGGCAAGGAGTTGAGGGATAATGTTTAAACATATTTTTTATTATAGATTCAAGCAAACATTTAGAAATAAAGAAACTACTTTTTGGAATATTTTATTTCCAATAATTCTTGGAACACTTTTCTATGTTGTGCTTACTGATGCTTATAATTATGATAAATTTGAGCAGATACAAATTGCTGTAGTATCTGATGATAATTATAATAGCACTATGTTTATAACATCAATAGAATCAGTTTCCAATGTTGTAACTAAAGAATTTATGAAAAGTAAAGACTTTACTAAAACAGATGAAAATGATCTACTTTTTTTGTTAACATACTTAGATGAAGCCGAAGCTAAGGAATTATTGCTTCAGCATAAAATATATGGATATATTACTTTAAAAGATGATATTACATTAACTGTAAATGGAAGTGGATTTGAACAAAACGTAATTAAACAGTTTATTGACAGTTATAAACAAAAAGAATCCACTGTTATTAATGCCGTTAATATAAATCAGGGCGAAAAAACAGATGAAATAATTAATCTACTAAACTCACAAAAAAATTATGTCGCTTCAAACAATAGTTCTAACCCTCCAAAAGATATAATGATGGTTCATTTTTTTACACTTATAGCAATGGCTTGCTTGTATGGATCTTATTTTGGAATAATTTCTGCTACAGATTTACAAGCAGATTTATCTGCTACTGCAAGCAGAGTAAATATTACAAGAGTTTCTAAATTTAAAATGACAATAGGCTATTTAACAACTGCTTATACTTTTCAATTAATTACACTGAGTATTCTTGTTTTTTATTTATTTGTTGTATTAAGATTAAATTTAGGTAAACATATATTTTTAATTTTTTTAACCTGTTTAATTGGGGCTTTAATAGGACTATTATTTGGGGTAATTATTGGATTCTTAATTAAAAAGGATGTTCATTTCAAACAGGGTCTTGCAATTGGGATTACAATGCTTTGTTGTTTCTTGTCAGGAATGATGAGTCTTGATATGAAATATCTGGTTAGAGAAAATGCACCTTTATTATGTTATATTAACCCAATTGAATTAATAACAGATTCTTTATATTCATTATATTATTTCGATAACTATGATAGATATTTAATTGATACCATAAATTTATTAATTATATGTTTTGTATTATCAATATTGGTATTCCTTAAACTAAGGGGGAAAAGATATGAAAGTGCTTAAAATGTATTCTAAAGTCATAAAAAAACAATTGTATTTAATATTAATGTATATATTTATTTTTACTGTTTTTTTAGTACTTTTTAGTCTGAGTTCTTCAAATACCCTACCAGATTTTGAAGAAAAAAAAATTAACATAGCAATTATAAATCATGATGAATCTAGTGAACTAATTAATGGATTAGAAAATTTTTTAGGTGCAAAAACTAATTTTGTTACTCTGCAAGATGATAAATTCAAAATTGAAGAAGCTTTATTATTAAGGCTAGTTGATTGTGTCATTGAAATACCAAATGGATTTGAAAAAGATTATTTAAGTGGCACCAATCCTCAAATCAATAAGATAGAAGCTCCTGATACAATAAACCAAGTGTACACTGATAATCTAATAGAACAATATCTAAATAGCTGGAATATATATTATAAAACCACATCCCTGCCAAATGATGAAATTTCTTCTAAAGTAAAAGAAGATCTTTTAAAATCTACTAAAGTTGAATTGTTAAATGAATCTAGTTTTGAAAATAATTTTGATACAATGCGTTACTTTTTTAATTTTGCATCATACTCAATTTTATCAATTTTTATTTCAGTTATTGGCTTAATCACCATACTTGTTAATCAGGAAAACATAAAGTACAGAATTTTATCTTCCCCATTGAAATTAAAATCATTTAATCTACAAATTTACTTAGGTCATGTCCTATTTTCCATACTAGTTGTCATTTTATTTATACTAATTGAATTTATAATGTTTACAAATGAGTTTTTAACAATAAACAGCTTTTTAATCATTTTAAATCTAGCTATAAACATTTTTGTAGCTACGAGCATAAGTTTCTTAGTTGGTACAGCAATAAAAAACAGACATTCCTTACCTTTTATTTCTACTACTATTACATTGGGATTATGTTTTATAAGCGGAGGATTTGTAGATCAGTCTTTACTTAGTGATTCTATATTAACTATTGCCAGTTTTAATCCCGTTTATTGGTATGTAAAAGCTAATAACCTTATTATGAGCACTAATTATTTTACAGCAGATAATTTACAGCCAATCATTAGTGCTATGATCATTCAATTATTTTTTATGATTGCAATAATTTCTGTATCTTTAGTAATTAGTAAATATAAATCAGTTAAAAATTAACTCTATTAATTAAAAAACCTGCTCAACATAAAATAACAAAAGAGCAGGTTTTTAATGAGGCACTAAAAAAGTCCTTGATTTAGGTTGTGTAAATTTTTCAGTGGCCTCTTTTTAATTATCAGATTTCTCAATCACAATATAAGCTTGCCCATAACTCATATTATCCCCTACACTACATGTAGAAATATGCTTTACAGTCCATCCCTTTTCTAAATATTCATTAACTGCACTAAGCCCATCATCCTCCTTTGATCCAAGCGTTTTACCATAACTTCTAATCCATAACACCTTTTCCATATGTAACCATCCTTTCATGTAAAACAAAATATAGCTTGTTTGGTAGAAGTAGCTATATTTTGCTAAATTTACTATTACATTCTTATTTCATCACTATAATTCTCATCATCATGTTCTTTTTTTTCTGGTACTTCTATAATTGGTACAATTGCTGGAATTACCGTATTTTCATTAATAAGATTTATTAATTCTCCATCTCCATCCATATTTTCACCTCTTTACAACTTAATAGTATTGAATTATTTATTGTAATCAATTAACAATAATATATACTACTATTAGTTGTTATTTTCAGGAAGTATTCTAGTTAAAACCATTTCAAATTCCATTTCAACTGCAAGAAAAATTTCAACTAGTTTTGGATCAAAGGATTGTCCACTGTCTGACTTAATTACTTCAACCGCTATTTCATGAGGCATAGCAGGTTTATATGTACGTTTTGAACGCAAAGCATCATATACGTCTGCGATACTTGTTACTCTTGCAATAAAAGGAATCTTCTCTCCTTTTAAACCACAAGGATAACCCTTACCATTCCATTTTTCATGGTGGTATTTTGCAATATCATGTGCATATTTTAAAGAAAAATCATCATTAACTAAAATCATGGACTTTTCCAATGATTTAGCACCTATTGTAGTATGACTCTTCATTATTTCAAATTCTTCGTTGGATAATATTCCATTTTTCAATAAAATACTATCTTCTATGGATATTTTTCCCATATCATGTAAAAGTGATGATTTCACGATCAAATCAATATCTTCAGGCTTATCAAGCATGTTACGTTTTTTAAGTTCATTTAATAATATTCTGACATATTGACTGACACGCTTTACATGTCCACCAGTATAGCCATCCTTTACATCAATTAAATCTGCCATAGAATATAACATTGCATTTTGTAAATTAGTAATGCTTTCTGTTTTTCTTTTAACTTCCTCTTCAAGCCCTTTATTATATCTTGCCAATTCATTTTTTTGCATTTGAAGCTGTAAATGCAAGGAAACACGCTGTTTTAACAACGGAGGTAAAAAAGGCTTCATAATATAATCTACCGCACCAATTAATAATCCTTCTAACTCTGCCTCATGATTATCACTACCAGTTAAAAATATTACAGGTATGTTTTTTAATCTATTTTCATCTTTAATTTTCTTTAATGTTTCAAAGCCATTAATTTCGGGCATTTCAACATCTAATAATATTAGATCAGGAAGTTCTGTCATATTCTTTAATTCAATCATTGCCTGCATTCCGTTATTTACTGCCTGAACAATATAACTTTCATCTTCAAGTACTTTTTTTGCAGCAGCCAGACTTACTAAGCTATCATCTATAACCATTATTCTATGCATTTTCTCACCTCAATTACGTTTGCATTATTAAATTCACTATATAAATCCTTATTATTAAAATTATATCATATGCCAATTTTTATGTAAAGTTTTTTACTAATAATATAACAAGTTACTCAACCTTCCAAGTCCATTTATTAAAAGGCTTTAAAACCTACCAAATCTGTATTGAAAAGTTGAGTAATAACTAATACATATAAAAATATTTTTCATTTAAAATTACTGAAGGATGATTTGGAGATATTTTTTTAGCTAATTCATGATATCTAATTGCCTCTTCCTTATTATTAAGTAAGTCATAAATAACACTTAATTCTATAAAGGGTACAAAATCAAAATATTCTTTTCTAATAAATCCTATTGTATCTGGTATTTCACACTTACTTGCTATTAGATACCAATAAATCGCCATATTGTATTGTAATTTTTTCAAAATCAGACTTCCAATCCGACAGCATATTTCAGCTCTTGGAATATCATATTTAAATGAATAAAATAAAACATCTATAGCCCTTTCAATATCATCTTGTTGTTCATATAAATCAGCCAAATATAAGCAAGTATTTATACCATCTTCTTTAAAACAATCACTCTTATTTAAAAATGTATTAAATTTTTCAATTGCCTCTTTTTTATATCCGTGATTATTTAATTCCGTTCCATAATAATAAAGTGCTCTGGTTGTAAAATCATAGTCGTTTTTTTCAAGATTTCGATAAATATTTAAATTTCTTACAGAATATTTACCTTCTTTTTTTGAATGATAAATTGATACATCCCATTTGATTAGGTTTCCTAAAACTTTTAGATGTTCATGTACACACTCATACCATAAGAATTTCCTTGCTCTCTTTACAATTCTTTCTCTAAAAAAATAAAAATTAGGTGTATTATCAACCGAAAATCCTGTAACATATTTTAAATAAATACAGTCTTCATTGCCAGTCATTAGTTTTAATTTTTCCTTAAGTTTCTCTTTATTTTCCCTGGTAATATAATCATCTGCATCTAACCACATAATATAATCACACGTTGCTTTTTCAAAGGAATAATTTCTTGCTTTAGAAAAATCGTTAATCCATTTAAAATTATATATTCTTGCATTATATTTTTTAGCTATCTCAATTGTCTTATCTATGGAACCTGTATCTACAATAATTATTTCATTGACCACATCAAAAATGCTACTTAAGCATTTATCAAGATTTTTTTCTTCATTCTTAACAATCATACATAGACTTAATGTAAACATAAGATCCACCTCATTAAGATGAGGTTTCCTAAAAGGAAACCTCTAAAGATATTTATAATATTGCAATTCCACCGCTGGCATAACCAATAATTGTATTTTGAGTACAATCTTTACTTGCAGTTGCAAAAAATACAAACAGAAGCCTTGATTGAGCACATATTTCAATATCTAAGTTTGATACTATTCCTGTAAGAATAGTATCAGGGTAAACGTTTCCTGTAAGGCATGGAGATAGTTCTACTAAAGTTCCATCAATTGCCCTAAAAATATTATTTGGTGTTTCTGATAAATATAATTGTGCATTTATGGTTATTTCATTATAACCTAACATCAATTCTGAAGCCAAACTAAAATAAGCAGTAACTGATTTAAGAATGCCATCTCTTGGCATTGAAAAGGCAAAATTTAAAAAGCTAGGACATGTGGTAGTAATATCAATTATTTCTTCTAAATTAGTGCATCCTGCCGTTGACGTACCAAATCCAATAAATGCAGGGATTCCAGCTTCTCCGCTTGCACTGGTCGTCACTCTGATAGGTGTGCCTGATGCATATGGTATTATAGTTTGTGTGTTTTCACCGGCTGGACCTACAGGGCCTTGTGCTCCTGTTGCTCCTCTTGGACCTGTCGCTCCCGTTGCTCCCCTTGGACCCGCTTCTCCGGTAGCTCCTCTTTGGCCTGTCGCTCCTCTTGGACCCGTTGCTCCTACTTCACCGGCTGGACCTGTTGGACCCATTATACCATTTAATCCATTTGCCCCAGTTGCTCCTGTTGCTCCTGTCGCTCCTGTGGCTCCAGTAGCCCCTGTTGCTCCTCTTACACCTTGAATACCATTACTTCCGGCTGGACCTGTTGCCCCTGTAAGACCTTGTAAACCACGTAACCCTTGTGCTCCCTGTGGGCCTCTGTTACCTTGAGGACCCATTGGACCCATAGGACCTATTGCCCCTCTTTCACCAGCACATCCTCTTGGACCGGCTGGCCCTTGGCATCCCATTGGTCCTCTTGGACCTACAGGACCTTGGCAACATTGAGAATATCTGCCTTCATTTCTATCTATTTCATTAAATTCATTATTCTCTTCATCATACCCACAGTTATTATTTCGTCTATTCATAAACATATCTCCTTAAAATAAATTCGCCAATATATCTAGACAATAGTATTATATGTGGACTGTTAATTGTTTGTGATTTAAAAACAGTATTTTTTTACATATATAAAAGGATAGTTGTATTTATGAAACGCTAGACATATTAAATTATTTTTGATAATATTATTATATTAAATTTTAAAAAACAAATCCCATATAATACACATTAACTTATATAAACTAAAAAGGAGAAAAAAATGAATCTACCTAGTGATCCCATAATTTTATTAAGTTATATAAACACACAGTTAAGAGACTTTTATTCATCACTTGATGAATTTTGCAAAGTCTCAAACAATAATAAAAAATACATTGAAGAAAAATTAAATAAAATAGATTATTTTTATAATGAAAATGCAAATCAATTCCAATAATCACAGTTCTTCATTGAAAGCCCAATCCATTCTGTATCTGAAAAAGTCCTTAATTTAACCAATCTAAGGACTTTTTGCAAATATATCTAAATTTAATCTTAATACATTTTATATTCAGAAAATGTATTAACAAAAGACTGCATTTCTTCTTTACTTCCAATTTGATGAGTATGCTCAATTATCCTATTCTTTTCATCTTGGGATAAAGAAGAAAAATAATTCATAGCCTCAACATTTTGTGCCAAAGCCATTCCAAGTCCCATTGGAATATCATTTCCATTAACTAAATTCATTATAACACCACCTCTCCAAAACCAAATCTTTTTTAGTAATTATGTAATTATATTTTCCATTTGATATAAATTTATTCCCAAACTTAAAATCCATCAGGAATTGAAAATATCCTGATGGATTCTATTTAAATTTTAAACATTTGTGTAAGTTCTTTTAATGTTTTAACACCTTGCATTGTTTCTTCTAACTCTTTTTCAATTAATTTTGATTTGTCAGAAATACTTGAGGTCTTTTCAGCAATATTTACAGTGCCTTCTGCTCCTTCTGCTGCTGCTCTTTCAACTTCATCCATTGAAATTGACATTGTGCTTGTAGCATCCAGTAATATAGTAGCAGAATTTGAAAATTCTAATACCATTTCAGAAAACTTGTTAGCATCCTGACTATACTTGTCCATATTGCCAAGCATACTTTTATAATCATCACTTATTTGTTCAGAAACAAACTGCATTAATTCCTTAGCACTGTTTGATAAATTTTCAACTGAACGTATAACAATTTTTGTAGTATTTTGAATCTGATCTGCTGTTGATTTAGTATTTTCAGCTAATTCTCTGATTTCATCGGCTACTACAGCAAATCCTCTACCTGCTGTACCAGCTCTGGCTGCTTCAATATTTGCATTAAGTGCTAACATATTAGTTTGTCCTGTAATGCCGATAATTGCTTCAATTAATGAATTAATTTGAGTTACCGCTTTTGCTTCTTCAAGTGCTACCAGTAATTGTTCTTTACTTCTTATAATCATACTTTGAATTTCATCTTGTGACTTTAAGAAATTATTTCTGTAGCTAATTGCAACGGCATTAATTTCTTTTGCTTCATTTGCTTTTAAATTAGATTCCGTAGAAATATTTTTTGTAGTGTCATTAATACCGCCAGCAGTGCTTGTTAATAATGTCGTAGAAGCAAGTGTTTCTTCCATACATGCTGACAACTGCTCTGTAGTTGCAGAAACCTCATAAATATCTCCATTTACATCTTTAATAAAACTATTAACTTTATCTACAGCAATTTCAAGGGACGTAAATTTAATATCAATTTCCTCTAGTATATCTCTAAACTCTTTTTTAAGCTGGATTAATGAATTAGATATAACACCTATTTCATCTTTCTTTTTTGTAAGCTTTAAGACTGTATTATCAACTTCAAAGCCTAAATCCTTATTACCTAATTTTACAATAAACTGATTCAATATTTTAATTGGATTAGCAAACATATATCCTATTGAATATGCCATTACAGTTCCCACTATAATAAAAACAAGCCCTAGTACTATTGTAAATTTTATTAAATTATACACTGAATCAAACATTTCGTCTTTAGGAATTGTTATTGCTATTGACCATGAGGTATTTTCAAGAGGTCTAAATACCATAAATTTTGATTCATTATCCATATAAAAATACCCTTTACCGGATTGTTTTTGCATCATTAATTCTGTAAGTTTTAAAAGTTGTTCATATTTTTTATTTCCAGCCAGTGCCTGTGGTATATTTTGTTCATTAATAACTAAGTCATAGTTTTTATGAGCGATTGTATAACCTTTTTCCGAAACAATATATGCTCCTCCATCTTTACCAAATGAAAGGCTTTCTACTATGTTCGTTAATAATCTTGCATCATATGTACCTGTTAAAACACCCATTGTTTGATTATTGGCATTCTTAATAGGAACTGCAAGTACAAAATCCACTGTTGCGTTTTCCTTATTAACAATAGGATCTGCTTCAAAGTTAATTCCTTCTAATGCATTTTTAAAATAATCCATATCTTTTAAATTTGCAGTAATACCATCTGAAGATCTTGAATTACCACCAATATCAATATATGTCATTCTTACAAAACCATTAAGCTCTACATATTTTTTAAGATATTCGCCCTTTTCTTCTAAAGATACATTCTGATCCTGAATCTTATTAGTTAAAGCTAAAGTATTTAGTAATACAAATCTGGATTCTAATTCAGCTTCAACAATATTACTTCCACTTTTACCAAGCTCTGTCATCATATCAATGATTTTCTTTTCCATATCATTATACATTATTATGTTAAAAATCACAGAAAAAGCCACGCAAATAATAGTGATTAAGCCTGTTGTAAATAATATTAGTCTTGTTTTAACACTTTTCATAATCTTCTCCTTACAGTTTAATTTAATTATAAAATAATATAATATGATTATATAATTAAAGATTTAAATAGTCAATTCCTTTATATACCAAAACTCTAAGTATATTGCCATTTTTGTATTACATAGTAAAAGTGTATTTTGATAAGTTTATTAAGTATTAACAAAACTGTCACCTTCGATTCAAAAAAGATACCAATAAATTGGTATCTTTTTATATAAAATTATGATTCCAGTAATCCCTCAAGCTCCAATACCATATTGTTAAGTGAATCAACCTGCTGAGTTAATGCCAAAATTTCCTCAATATTCCCTTGAACCATTTGAGCAATATTAGCAAAATCTGCATTTTCTCGTTCTATACTTTCTGCTATTATTTCATTCATAGATACTGTCATTTCAATTACTTTTTCCTGTGCATCTTGTAGAGAATCTACTGCATTTATAGCTAAGTCTGACTTTTCTAAAAGTGATATCATGTTTCTGATTCCTTCAACAGTTGCTAATAGAACCCTGTTTTGATCTTTAATTTGGTTTGCATTTTCATTCATAAACTTTTCTACTTCAATTGCACCTTTTTTAATCTTCATAACAACACTGTCTATTGCTTCTAGGGAATTTTGTGTGTCATAAGCAAGTCTTCCTACTTCTTGTGCTACAACGGCAAAACCTTTTCCTGCTGCACCCGCTCTGCTGGCTTCAATTGCTGCATTTAATGCCAAAAGATCAATTGATTCTGCAAGTTCACTTATTATGTCAAGGGTTTTTCCAATTTCTCCTGTGTCCTTAAGTAGTTTATCTGTTACCTGCATTGTGTTTTGAGTTGAATTCTCAACACGACCACTGATTGCAATAAGATTGTTTAAAGCTTCACTGTTAGAATTGGATATGTTAACTAACTCTTTTGAAATATATCCAACTTCAGCTACTTTATCAACAACATCACTGCTGCTATTTTTTAGATCTAATAGATTAGTCTTACTTTGTATTGATTTATCTAACATAGCTTCGCTATTTTCTAAAAGATTTTCACTTATTGCTGACAATTCTTGTGTAGCAGCACTTTCATTCTGGCTTGTCATTAATAAAGCTTTACTAGCATCACTTAATTGTTTTGCTAAAATATTTACACTTTTAAGAACATTTTGAACTCGGGAATTGTTTCTTTCAAGCTCATCTCTTTTGGCATCTACCAAAAACTTACCCGTAAATAATGTGATTAAATAAATACTTATAAATGATAACATTACGCCTACTGATCTAATTACTAAATCAGGTATAAAAAGCTCATCATTAGCCGGTAATAAATTCTTACCATTAACTAACCAAGCTACTACTAATGATATTCCAAGTTCTCCAATATTAATTAATACCATTTTAGAGTCAAGGAAAAAGGCAGCTAATATCAAAAAGAAAAAGGCAAATCCCCAAAAATCTCTTGATGGAATTAGATATAAAATAAAATTAAATTGTATTAAAAGTAACACTGTAATAAATATTTTTCCTATTTTTAACATTTTAGGGTCTAGTTTTCCGTCAACTTTTGCATTTCGTATTAAAATAAGTCCTATTATAACATATAAAACACACGTTGAAACAAATATTAATAAAGGAATCCATGAAACTGTTGGATAAAACCCTAAAACTTTCAAACCAGAATATGTAATTCCTGCACATGTACATGCACCTGTTACTATAATAATAACCCAATTGTATACCATTGCCATATACTCATCAATTGCTGATAATTCTTTCATATTAGTATGCCTTCTTTCTAACTTTTATTTTTTAAAATTCATACAATATTACTGCTGTTGAATAACCTGCACCTACAGAACAAAACACTACTTTATTACCCTCGTTTGCTATTGTTTTCCACATTCTGTCAAGTACAAGAAACGGGCAGGTATTCCCAGTATATCCGTATTCTTTTCCAAGGAAAAAATATTTTTCTTCTCCCACAGATAATTTTCTTAATGTTTCCAGATTGTCAGGGTCAGATAATTGGGAAAATATATAATAATCTACGTCATTTGGTACAAGATTATTCTTATTTAAAGTTTTAGTAATTAATTCTACCCATCTATCAGAAATAAATCCCATATCAAATGGATTCCACTCTAACTTCTTTTGCATTGTACCAATATTCTCTGAAGTTATTTTTGAATTTCCACACTTTGGTAATGTAACATGATGTTGATAACTGGCATCAACAAAAGTTTGTCCGTCTAATACACCTTTTTTGTCTTCTTGTAATACTTTTTCTAAAATTACTGCTGCTGAAGCATCTGCAAAATTAGGGTATACCACTGTATCATCTGCTTTTGCAACTGAGCTAATATGAAAGCTTCCTACTATCATTGCTTTATTTATTTCACTTTTTCCCTTCATATAGTTAGTAACCACATCCATTGCAGAAACCATGCCTGTACAGTTAGAATTAAAGTCAAATGATAAAATAACATTATTCGCTTGTAACATATCAACTAATTTTAATGCATTTGAAGGTATTAGATACTCAGGTGTGTCTGATACAAACACTAGCATATCTAAATCCATCCCCGATAGATTAAGCTTATCAAGTGCGTCCTTTGCAGCTTCAAAGCCCATTGATATTGAAGATTCATCTTCTGACGCTAAATATCTTTTCCTTCTTCCTAAATGGTTCATAAGACCTTCTGATTTTAAACCCATTTTGTCAAAATGCTCAACAAAATATTCATTGTATACTTTGTTTTTTGGCAGATACCTTCCTGTACCTTTAATAATAATATTCTCTAACATAATAAAACCTCCTATTAATTTTTTATAACTCCTTTCTATATCTAAAACGATTAAAGCTTTACAAAATTACACAAATTTTAGATATTTTTTATTTTTTTTACAATGTACTAAAAATATTTTACCATAAATTTTCCAATAATTCAATTGCAATTTGCAACAAGAAACAATTTTTCTTTTTATTCCGCTTTAAAGTGCAACGCTTTAAAGTATTGTAGTATTGACATTTTTATTATATTATTGTACAATATAAAAAGTTAAAATAGATTGGAGAATAAAAATATGATTATAGTAATGAAACCCAATGCAAAACAAGAATCAATTGATCATGTACTAGAGCTAATACATTCCAATGGGCTGATTTCAAATGTATCCACTGGTTCACAAGTAACCATTATAGGTGTTATTGGAGATAAGTCTAAGCTTATCGAGCAAAACATTGAAATAGCAAATGAAGTTGAAAAAATTGTTCCTGTAACTGAAAGCTATAAATTAGCTAACAAAAAATTCCATCCGGATTATTCACAGGTAAAAGTCGGAAATACCCTTATCGGAGGTAAAGAAATCGTTATTATGTCCGGACCATGTGCTATTGAAAGTAGAGAGCAGTTATTAGAAACAGCACATGCCGTTAAAAAAGCAGGGGCTCAAATTTTAAGAGGCGGTGCCTATAAGCCAAGAACTTCTCCGTATGCGTTCCAAGGTTTAGAAGAAGAAGGTCTTCGATTTATGAAGGAAGCCCGAGAAGAAACTGGTCTTTCTGTTGTATGTGAAGTTACAAGCCTTGAAGCAATTGAGTCGGCTGCTAAGTATGTTGATATGCTTCAAATAGGTGCAAGAAATATGCAAAACTTTTATTTATTAAAGGAAGCTGGAAAATCAGGATTGCCAGTTCTTTTAAAAAGAGGGCTTTCTGCTACTATTGATGAATGGCTTAATGCCGCTGAATATATTATTGCTGAAGGTAATCCAAATGTTGTTTTATGCGAGCGTGGAATAAGAACCTTTGAAACAGCAACAAGAAATACCCTTGATATTAGTGCCGTGCCAGTAATAAAAGAAAAAAGCCATCTGCCAATAATAGTTGATCCAAGCCACGCTACCGGTGTAAGAAAATATGTTAAACCATTGGCAATGAGTGCCATTGCTGCCGGCTGTGACGGTCTTATGATTGAAACCCATCCAAACCCTGCAATAGCATTATCAGATGGTCCTCAATCACTTACATTTCCACAATTTGAAGAATTATGCAATGATTTAAGACCACTTTGTAAGATTGTTGAAAGGAGCTTTTAATGGAGGATGGCAATTTTAAAATAGGATTTATAGGTTTGGGATTAATTGGCGGCTCAATTGCAAAAGCAATAAAAAGAGTTAAAAATAATTACATTATTTCAGCCTTTGATACAGACCATGATTGCTTAACTTTTGCCCAACGAGACAAAATAATAGATCATATCTATAATGATGTAGATATGAATTTTTCTGAACTAGATTTAATATTTCTTTGCTCTCCTGTTATTAATAATATAGAATATTTAAGGAGGCTTAAAAATATTATAAAACCTTCCTGCATAATAACCGATGTTGGCAGTGTTAAAACACAAATTCATGAGGCAGTAATAAATCTTGGATTAACTAAAAATTTCATTGGTGGTCACCCTATGGCAGGTTCTGAAAAAACAGGATATTCAAGTTCAAATAATCGTTTGCTTGAAAATGCATATTATATGATTACACCATTTAAAGATTCTAATGATACTAATATCAAAATATTAGCCGATCTGGTTAAAGAAATTGGTTCAATACCATTTATTGTTGATTATGAAGAGCATGATTTTATTACTGCCGGAATAAGTCATCTTCCCCATATTATTGCCTCTTGTCTGGTTAATTTAGTTAAGGAATTGGATAATTTAAAAGGAGACATGAAAAAATTATCTGCTGGAGGCTTTAAAGACATTACACGAATAGCATCCTCTTCTCCTATTATGTGGCAACAGATTTGTCTTTCTAACTCTTTGCAGATAAACTCTGTACTAAATGCTTACATTAATTCATTAACAGAAATATCCAATTCAATTAATAATAAGGATTATGATTTTTTACTTAACTTATTTGAAGATGCCAAGGAATACAGGGAACAGATTCCAAACTCATCCATTGGAGCTATTGAAAAAGTATTTGAAATATATGTTGACGTTTTAGACGAGTCAGGTGTTATTGCAAAAATTGCCACTATTTTAGCCAACAACCATATAAACATAAAAAATATCGGTATCGTTCATAACAGAGAATTTCAAGACGGAGCTTTAAGAATAGAATTTTATGATGAAGACTCTGTTAAAACTACTGATTTACTTCTTACAAATTATAATTATACTATCCACAAAAGGGGCTAACTATGATTACATTAAACAAAATTAAGTCTTTAAAGGGTGAAGTTAAAGTTCCTGGTGATAAATCCATATCACATAGAGCCATAATGATAGGTTCAATTGCAAAGGGCAAAACCGAAATTACAAACTTCTTGCAAGGTGCAGACTGCTTATCAACTATTTCTTGTTTAAGGCAAATGGGTATAAATATAGAAAATAATACAAATAACGTCTTAGTTAAAGGAAATGGATTACATGGTTTAATACCTCCTTCTTCTTGTTTATATGTTGGAAACAGTGGAACAACAATCAGGTTGATTTCAGGTATACTTTCAGCTCAGAATTTTGAAGTTACAATTACAGGTGATGAATCTATAGAAAAAAGACCTATGTCACGTGTAATATATCCTTTAACCCAAATGGGTGCCATCATAAACAGCAAAGATGGATATGCACCTTTAAACATAAAAGGTCAAAAGCTAAATGCTATTCACTACAATTCTCTGGTAGCTTCAGCACAAGTTAAGTCAGCTATTTTGTTGGGAGGATTATATGCAGATGGAATAACCAGAGTCACTGAACCATTTTTATCAAGAAATCACACCGAACTAATGCTTAAACAATTCGGTGCCAATATTACATCAGAAAATACTACTGCATCCATAGAAAATGCGAATGAATTATTTGGACAAAAAATTAATGTTCCAGGTGACATTTCTTCCTGTGCTTACTTCTTAGTTGCTGCACTAATTTGCCCTAACTCTGAAATCTTAATTAAAAATGTTGGGATCAATCCAACCAGAGATGGGATCCTTAGAGTCTGTAAACAAATGGGAGGAAATATAACCTTATTAAATATTGATAATACTGGAGAACCAACTGCTGATATTTTAGTAAAATCAAGCAATTTAAAAGGAATTACAATTGAGGGAGACATTATCCCAACACTAATAGACGAGCTTCCTATAATCTCAGTTCTCGCAAGTTTTGCTTCTGGTACAACAATCATTAAGGATGCCGCAGAGTTAAAAGTTAAGGAATCTAACCGTATTGAAGTTTGTACTAATAATCTTAAGAACATGGGCGTTGATGTTACGTCAACTGAAGATGGTATGATTATAAATGGGGGAAATATTCTTTGCGGTACAACTATAGACAGTAAACTTGACCATAGGATAGCTATGTCTTTTGCAGTTGCTGCTCTTGTTGCCGAGGGAGAGACTACTATACTTGGAAGTGAATGTGTGGATATTTCTTATCCTAATTTTTATGGGGATCTTAAGATGTTGGCTCGGTAGAGGATGCGAGGTCGACCCTTTTGCCATTATATATATTTAAAATTGAAGTTTCAAATGATAATATATTTTTGAGTTCTTGTATTGAATAGCAAAATTCTGGTCTATTTTTCAGAGAGTGCATGTCAAAAAACGTAGGCGTAGCGGGCTACGCCTAGGCTTTTTGGCATGTGCTATCTGGAAAATAGACCAGAATTTTGCATATGTACTTATAATATCTCTTTAATATCTATAGTTTTCTCCGCAGATAAATCATAAATTTTCTTATTTTGGTTTTCCACGTAAGGTCTTGATGGTGCTTTTGTGTTAACAAATACTATCTTTCCAATCTCATCATTTGTTAACTTAACTGTAGCACCAACGTAATTTTGTGCGACATTTTCTAAAAATACAAAAAGGAACTTTGTATCCAGTTCATGATAAACACCATTTTCAAACATTCTAATTACATCAAACGGCGATTTACGTTTATGGTATACACGGTCTGAGGTCATGGCATCATATATGTCGGCTATTGCTACTATCTTACCATATTTACAAGTATGATGGTTCTTAAGACCAAATGGATAGCCTGTTCCGTCAAACTTCTCGTGATGATGAAGTACAGCCATTTTAACTTCGTATGGAAAATCAAGATCTTTAATTAGTTCAAATCCTTTTAATGGGTGCTGTTTAATTTCTTCAAATTCACTTGGTGATAGTTTTCCTGGTTTGTTTAGAATCTCATTATCAATTGAAATTTTACCTATGTCATGGAGTAATCCTGCTATAGTTAAGTCTTTTAGCTCTTTTTCACCCATATTAAGCCATCTTCCAAAAATGTTACACAGCATTGATACATTAATACAGTGGGTAAATGTGTAGTCATCATATACCTTTAAATGATATAAATAGTTAAAAACATCTCCTACAGAATTAAGATTACTAAGTAATGAATTACTTAAATTAAATAGGTCATCAACAGCTACAAAATTCCCTTCACTAATTGTTGAAAGATATTGTTTGGCTAAATCATTTGTCTTTTGATATTCTTCTACGAATGCTCCAAAATGTTCATTATCATCTGCAAATTTTGAATCAACAGCATCTATTGTCCTTTTATTTTCAAATTTTGGAATATCATAAACATAAAGTGACCTCACCTTATAAATTTCTAATCTGTATAAATACATTTCACTAATTAGTGTACCTTCAGGAATTAACAATAAACCTGTTGCACTTTGTATATTTTCAGCTAAAACCATTCCAATTTGAACCTTATCAATAGTAATTAATTTTTTAGGCATATCTTCATTATTATTTATACTCATACATAGCCTCCGCTCTGTAACTATTTTTTTATAATATATAAACATGTATGGAAATTTAAGTTATATTATTAGCATAGCATCCCCAAAACTAAAAAATCTATATTTTTCTTTTATGGCTATATCATATGCATTTAAAATATGCTCTCTTTTTGATAATGCCGATACTAACATTAATAATGTGGATTCTGGCAAATGAAAATTAGTAATAAGTCCATCAACTGCTTTAAACTCATATCCCGGATATATAAATATATCCGTAAATCCGCTTTTAGCATTAACAAATCCTGTACTATCTGCAACCGACTCGATGGTTCTAAGACTGGTTGTTCCTACACAGATAATACGCCCGCCCCTTTTTTTTGCCTTATTTATCTTCCCTGCTTCTTCTGCTTCAATGGAATAATACTCTTCGTGCATGTGATGTTCAAGTACATTTTCTACTTTGACAGGTCTAAAAGTTCCAAGTCCAACATGTAAAGTCACTGACGCAATTGAAACACCCATATCTTTTATTTCATTAAGTAAGTCATTAGTAAAGTGCAGTCCTGCCGTAGGTGCCGCCGCTGAGCCTTCATGCTTAGCATATACAGTCTGATATCTGTTTTTGTCTTTTAATTCATGGGTAATATAAGGAGGTAATGGCATCTGCCCAAGATTATCCAATATCTCCTCAAATATACCTTCAAAATCAAATTTGATCAAACGATTTCCTTCTTCTAATACATCTATAACCTGACCCGTAAGTTTTCCATCACCAAATTCAATTACAGAACCAATTCTTGCCTTTTTCCCGGGTTTTACTAATGTTTCCCATGTATTTGCATCAATTCTTTTCAAAAGTAAAACTTCAATTCCCGCTTTAGTGTCTTTTTTTTGACCTATAAGTCTTGCCGGAATTACTTTAGTGTTATTAATAACAAGACAATCATCAGGTTTTAAATAATCTAATATATTTTTAAAAATCTTATGGCTAATATCACCTGTATTTTTATTAAGCAATAAAAGTCTTGAACCAGAGCGTTCTTCTAAAGGGTCTTGTGCTATTAATTCTTGTGGTAAGTAAAAATCAAAATCTTTTAATTTCATTATATTCTCCATATACTCATTCTATAAATATTAAAACATATAACCATTATAATTTATTTTTCTAAAAAAGGCTACTACATAATAAAAATTTATTCTCTGTATTTTTCCCTTTCTCTAATATAAAATCCGATTCTTTCTCCATTGTTTTTTATAAAATTATTATATTGCTGCTTTAGATAATATTCAATTTTTTCGATACCTGCCATTTGCAATTTAACTAAAAATGTATTAAATATTGATTCAAATTCTTTGTCAAATAAGCCCAATTCCAAAGCAACTGAATATGTTGATAAAATAGAGGAACAATCAAGTATTTCATCCTTAATATTTTCATCATTAAATCTAAAGAATTCCGTCATAGGACTTATAGTGGAAGATTTCCATAAAGCAGGAAAACTGCTGGCTTCTTCAGGCGAATCAACTGAAATCTTTTGTAAAGGTTCATTGCCCCATCCCCACACTGAAGTGTCTGCATATCTATATGCATTAGCCTCAGGAAGTGCCCTGTATTCATTGCTACCTACAGATTCCCAATGTTTACCTTCAATGCCAAGCCACGTTAAGTTCCAATAATTCTGATTATTCTTAAGCTTATCTAATAGTTGTAAACTTCTTTCATAATTTTTACTGGCCTTTGCTATTGAAATTCCATTATTAGTATATTTAGCAATTGTCTTTTTTGAATCCTTGGTTATATCATAAATTTCCGGTTCCCATTCTGGATGCTTTCCCATAATGTCTATATATGATAAGCTGGCTGAACCTATATTCCAGATTAGTGAGGCACTTGTTCCATTTTCAAACGCTGTTTGAGCTGAAACTTTATTTGAAACCGCGGTACTTGACCAATATCCCTTTTCTCTAAAACTTTTCATTAATTTTACAAATTCAAAATATTCTGGCATCTTATATATGTTAACTATATCGTAGTTCATCTCCCCATCCTTGTATTGAACTGCAAAAGGAGAATGGGTTAAGCCACAAGAAACTTCAAATAAATTATATTTTTGCCAAAAAAATAAATTAGCCAATTCATCATTATCCACACTTACAGCGTAAGGAAGAATGTCAATATCCTCATCATTGACTACAGCATCATAGTATTCTTCCAAATCTTCAATTGTCTCTAAAGGAGGAAGATTATACTTTTTTCTAAGATCTCCTCTTATGGCAACAACGTTATAGCCTGCATATTCAATCTGATTATTTGGAATCATATAAATCTTGCCATCAATTTTAGCCTGCTCAAATGATTCCTTAGGCTGATTTTGATATGTAAGGGGCATATAATTCTTTATATCTTCCATAGTAATTTCGTGAAGAGATCCTCTTCTTGCCTCAGAATCATAAAAGCACCAATCGGAAGTATAAATTAAATCAACATCAACTCCTGATGCTAATATTTGAGGATACTTTTGAACATAATCGCCCCATGAAATATAATTAATAATTAAAGTAGCATTTAAATCTTCTTTTATCCATTTATTTAATTGTTCGTTAACTAAATCTGCATCTTCAGGCTTGTTACCAATTAAATACATATAAAGAGTAACTTGCTCTGGTTTATTGGATAAATTATTATTTTTAGGAAGATTTGTCTTAAGTGCAAAAAATATCGAAATTATAACCAATAAAATTATAATTGAAAATATACCTATTTTCTTTAATGTCATCTCTCTCCCCCTAACTTTGCCTTTAATAAAGTTCACTCTAATTAATATAAACATCAATTTGATATTTATTAAATAATTAGAGTGAAAATGCTACTTCATACTACATGTTAAATTTATCTATTGAAGATTTTAACTCAGAAGTAATTTTATTTAATTTTTGACCTAAGTCTGTTAATTCAGCCATTGATCTTTCTTGCTCAATAATGGATGCACTTATTTCTTCTGTAGCTGCCGCAGAATCATCCGCAACTATTGAAATTTTATCAATTGCTCTGTTTATTCTATTCTTATATTCACTCATGTCTTTAATTGCTTGAGATAAACTATGTATCTGAGCTTGAATACTTTCTATTGCATGTGATATTTCATCAAAAACTTCTTTTGTATTCTCAACATGAACTTCTTGCTTTTTATTAATTCTATATACATCATTGGTAAAGTTTTTAGTATTTTCAATTCTTTTCTTAATTTCAGTAATTATCTTATCTATTTCGTTAGCTGCTTCTGCTGATTGACCAGCAAGCTTTCCTACTTCACCAGCTACAACCGCAAAGCCTTTTCCAGCTTCACCAGCTCTTGCTGCTTCAATAGATGAATTAAGGGATAACAGATTAGTTTCATCTGAAATTTTTGCAATTGTAGTAACAATTTCACTAATTGCATTTGAAGAATTACCAAGTTCAACAATTGAACCTACAACATTCTTTAATACAGAATTCATTTCATTAGAACTTTGTATTAATTCCTGTACTTTTTCTTTACCTGATGAGCTTAATACATTAGCTACATCTGAAGATTTTGCAACATTATCTGAACATTCTATTACTTGTATAATCTTTTTTGATAGATTTTCTGCAACTTCTATACTTTCATTAACATTAGATACCTGAACATCTAATCCTGAAGCAACACTTTCAATTGCTATGGATATTTGTTTTGTTGTTTCTAAGTTAACGTTTGAAGTATCAAATACTCTGTCTGAAACCTGATTAACATTCTCAGATGAGTTAGCAGATTTTTGAATTAATTCCCTTACGTTATTAACCATTATGTCAAATGTTTCTGACAAATCCATAAATTCGTCGCCTCTGTTTAATTTTGATTTAACTGTAAGATCTCCGCTGGCAACCTTCTTCATAGACTTTCTAAGGCTTCTTATTGCCCTTGAGAAATCAAGTGTTAATAATGTAGTTACAAATGATGCTGCAACTAGTAACACAATACCAATAATAATAATCGATAATTGAAGTTTGCTAATTGATTTCTCTAATATTGTAAGAGGAGTTACTGTTATAACAGTCCAGCCAGTTAATTTAGATTTTGAATATGCTACAAATGAATTACCATATTCAAATGAATCCAAATCAGATTCAGAATTAAATGCCTCTTGAACATATTTTTCGTTGATTAACGAAGTATAGATAAGTGAAGGGTCTGAATGAACTAATACATTACCTTCGCTGTCTAATATCATAATATTGGCATCATTCTCATTGATTTCAGAAAAGCTGTCAACTGCCCCCTGAAGGATTGAAGGATCCAGATTTAATAAAATCATAGTTCCATAAAAAGTACCATTAACCTTTACAGATGATCTCATCATTCTCGCAAGAGATATTACTTTTTTAGGATTAGTTAATACCAATTCTTCCTCATGTAAAGGAACCCAAACAAATTTTCCATAATCCTTTTCATCCATCGTTTTATAAATTTCATTTGCCTTAAGCTTTGAAAATTCAACGCCACCATTATTATATTTAGGATCAAGCTTTGGAAGTCCAACACTTAATTGCTTATCTCTTGCAATCCAAACAGAAGTAATTTTATTATTCTGTCCTTGAACTGACTTTAAAACAGAGTTTTGAATGTTTAGTGTAAAATTAGCTTTTTCAGTACTATTTAATTTGTTAATATCCATGGATATAACATCAAATAAACCTTTGCCGTTTGAATTTAACTTCGCAGAGTTATTCGCTATACTATTAGTAATACTTTCTATCTGACTGCTTACAGAGTCAAGATAAAGTTGTGTCTGTGCTATTGTACTTTTTGAATTTGTCTCTAATTCTGATTTAAATAAAGAACTTGCCTGCATACTTGCTGTAATTCCTAATACAAGAAGCATAATTAAAATACTTGGAATGAAAACTAATAAAATCTTTAGTGAAATAGTAAGCTTAAGCCTTTGATTAACTACCTTATCTAGCTTCTTATCCAAATTACTATTTTCAAGTTTCTCCATTCTTCTTTTTGAAACCTTATTAATTTTTTCTCTTACCTTTTTTTCTTTTGTCTTTTTTTCTTTAATCTTTTTTTCTTTAACCTTTTTTTCCTTGACTTTTTTTTCTTTGACTTTTTTTACTTTCTTTTCTTTTGGAATATTACCTGATTTAACTGCCTTTTTTTCATCTTTGTGGCCTTCCATAATTTCCCACCTTCTCAATGTTTTAGTAGCACTATTAATATCCTTTTTCTATATTTCCACTTTTTTTTACACTATAATTATAACCTTTTTTCGCTATTAAATCAATACTTTTTAATAATCTTATTAACAAATGGGCAGACCAATGGTCTGCCCCCAATATTGATTATTGATATTTACTCTTTTACTGCACCAGCTGATAATCCTTGAACAATATACTTCTGGAAATAACTAAATAATAAGGTAATAGGTACTGCAACTAAAATTGCACCCGCAGCAAACATTGTATATTGATTAGCTGATTTTTGATTAGAAACCATTTCGAATAACCCGATTGCAAGGGTTTTCTTCTCTGAAGCTGTAAGTAACATTCTTGGCATAATATAATCCATCCAAGGTGCCATAAAGGAAGTTACTGCTACGAATGATACCATTGGCATACCAAGCGGTAAAATAATTTCGTAGAATGTTCTTAAATTAGATGCACCATCAATCCTTGCTGCTTCATCAAGGCTCTTTGGAATAGTATCAAAATAACCTTTTACAAGCCATGTATTATATGGAATCTGACCTGCAACATATACTAAAATTAATCCCAAATGGGTATTAACAAGCGATGCAGTTTTTGTAATGCCTTCGAACATAGTAATACTTGACAATAATGTATATGTAGCAACCATAGTTGAAAAGCTTGGGAATATTTGTATTATTAACATTGCCATCAATCCAGCTTTTTTACCTTTAAATCTAAATCTTGAATATACATAAGCTGAAGATACTGCTAAGGTACATGTAAGTATCATATTAGCTATTGCTATCTTAAAGCTGTTTACATACCATTTAGCATAGTCTGTATTAATAAATAAACGCTCATACTGTACTAGTGTAATCTTCTTAGGTATTGGATTTGTTCCAACTGATGCCAGTGAGGTTGACTCATTAAATGAAGAACCAAGTACAAAAGCTAGAGGATATATTACAATTAAAGTTATAGTTAATAATAATGTAACTGCTAAAGTTTTAATAGCCCATTTACGTTTAAATATAAACATTACTACAAGTGCCACAAGATAAATTATGAACACAACCATTATGTCAAACTTACCTATAGCTTTAGGTGTTGATAAGAATAATGATTGCTCTGAACCTGGTGAAATTCTTATAGCATTATCACCTGAGCTTTTTGCATTAATAGTAAAGTTATCATTATCATCAATTGTTTTTCCACTCTTATACTTAAATAAGCACTTACCTTCAACAGTAATTCTTATTTCTTTGTCAAATGGTTTTGAAAACATAAAATATGTTAAAACATTCTCTCCAAAGTTCTTATAGCATTCATCTGATGTTAATGAACTTGATTCATATTTAACCACTTTATCATAATAATTATTAATTACTTTTAAAGCTTTTTCAACTGCTTTTGAATCATCAATTGCTTTTTGACTGTCACGGTAGCTTTCCATTTCAGATATAAGACTTCCTACCATTGCATCAAGTTTTTCTTTTGTTTTTAAATTCAAATCTCTAATCTTAACTTCTGCTTCATCAGCAATTGATTCTTCTAATTGTGGAATGTCCGTAATTGGAGTATTATCAATATTAGTAACACTTGATGAATTTATTGCCATCATCTCTTTACTATAGGCATTCATTTCGTTGGTAAACTGAGTATTGTATTTCTTAATAATATTTTGACCTGCAAGTTCTAGTTTAATAGTATTTAAACTTTCAACTCTATACTTAATATCAGATACATAATCATCAATTGCTTTAATTTCTGATGATTCTAAATTATCTACAAGGTATTTTACTTTTGTTTTAGAAACATCTCTAAATAATTCAGCTGATACAGAATCGTCTTCATATACTGTTTTAGCTTGAGCCACATAAACATTTTTGTATATTTCAGAAATTTCTTTAAATCCTATTACAACAAAGATTTCAGTCTTATTACTTTGTACTGATTTTATCTTTACGCTAGAATTACTATTTTTAACCATGGCTTCATAATCGTCTTTAACTTCCTTAGTAACAAGTTTTTCAAATTCTTTTTGTTCCTTCTCAATCAATTCTTGTTTAATAATTTCCTGACCATTATAAATTTTTTGCATATCAACATTCTTAATTCTTTCTATTGAAGTTATTTGAGCCTTTAAATCTCCTGTCGCTTTAATAGATGAAAAATCTGCTGTAATGGCACTACTAAGCCCATTTAATAGTTCATTGGCCTTTGTAATCACTTCGTCAAGGCTGAATGCTCCATTTTGAAGTTCTTTTATGTAATCTTCAAGTACAGTAACATATGCTTTTAAATTCTCAGTGCTTGCACTACTATCTATATTTTGAATTTTACTTATTCTTGAATTTAAAGATTTTACTATTGATTTATAACCCTTAATAAGGTTCTTCTTATATGATGCACTGTTTTCTTTGTAATAATCTGCAACACGTGCATTTATAATACTTTCATCATATGCTTTATTGTAAATCATTGCTAACTCGCCAGCAAAAGAATTCTGAGTCATAATTTCAACTTTAGAAAATTCTAATGTAGCAGGATTTTCTGCATTTTTGTAAGTATATGCTGCAAATGTTTCAAGTAAAGATTCACTATTATCACTGGCGGAAAATGTATCTGTTATATTAACCTGTTTTCCACATCCAGTTAATAGAAAAGCAAGCAACATTACAAGAAAACCAATTTTAATTGTTTTTTTCATTGTCCATTTCTCCCTTAACTGTTTTATAATTCTTCCTTGAAAGCATTTGTTCTTCTAAAGTTCCATATTGAGAATGTACCAACAATAACGAAGATAACTAATGACATTAAGGCTGCAATATTATATCTGCTTGTATCAACTGTCAACTTGTAAATCCATGTAATTAGGATGTCCGTTCCACCAGCACCACTACCACCATCATAAATACCAGTTGGATTTCCTCTTGTTAAGTAATAGATAGAACCAAAGTTATTAAAGTTAGTAGCAAGTGTCATTACTATGACAGGACTTGTAGCAGATAATACCATAGGGAATGTTATTGATTTGAATTTTTGGAATGATGTTGCTCCATCAATATCTGCCGCTTCATATAAATCATCTGAAATACTTGTAAGTGTTCCAGTCAACAATGCCATAAAGTAAGGAAAACCTAACCATAGGTTTACTACAACACACATTACTCTTGCAAGTGTTGTATCAGATAACCAACCGATATTTTCTTTAAACACTCCAAAATATGTATTAATAATACCGGCATCTTTAAGTATTAGGTTAATTGGTCCAAATTGTCCGTTTAATAAGTTATACCATACCATCAAAGAAATCATAGCTGGTACTGCATATGGTAAAATAAATACTGTACGCCAAAATTTTTTGTATTTAACCCATTTACTGTTTAAGAATATAGCAATTAATAATCCAATGAAATAACAAGTTACACTGGCTGAAATAGCCCATATAATTGTCCAAATGAATATACTTGCAAATGTATTACTCCACATTGGAAGATTAATCATATTTTTAATATTTTCTAATCCCACCCAGCTAATTAAGCTTTTAGGAGGAACATAATTTGGAGCTGAATAATTTGTAAATGCTAATAATAAACCAAATATCAGAGGCAACACTATGAAAAAGCACACTAAAAGCAGCGCAGGTGACATTGTAATATATGGGAATAAACGATCCCAAAAATTGTGTATAAATTCTTTAAATTTTACAGGTTTTCCGCCTGCATCAAGCTTTCTTCCTGATTTTATAGCATCATTTAAGTTTGCTATATAAATTAGCAAAACAATTAAACATATAAATACAGTAATAATTCCCGCTATCATTATCTTTATAGAATGGTCATTCTTCGACATATCTACGCCTGTATATCCTGTTATAGTACCTAGAGTTATAAGTCCATGCAAGTTAGTAATAATTGTTTTGATTGATAGAAGTGTAAGAACCTCTATTATCATAAAAACTGCCGCTTTAACGTATTCTTTCGTTACAACAAGCTGACCTAAACCCATAAACAATAATGATAAAAGACCTGCTTTTTTTGAATTATTCATTACTGCCACCCTTCCTGATTTTGTTATAAAGATAGATTTGGCTGTAACACCAAATCTATCTGATAAGCTCAATTAATCAAATACATATTCTTTATACTTGACTTTGAACTGTTACGCAAATTAATTTGAACTTTCTTTAATTGCTGTTATAGCTCCACTAATTTCAGTTTGAACATCTTTTCCATCCCAAATGTTAGCAAATGCTGTTGGCATTGAGTTCCAGAAACCTGCCATTTCAGGAATACTTGGCATTGGGAATGCATGTGAGAATTGAGCCATAAATCCATTATCAATATCATTATATCCTGTAACTGTTTTAGAAGCTGAAATCATTCCAGTCATTTCATATCTTAATCCAGCAAGTTCATTAGCACAGAAATCTGCAAACATTTTAGCTGCAATTGGATATTGAGTATATGAGCTTACATATAATCCACGAACACCTGTAAAGCTTACTGATTTACTAGCACCAAATGATGGAATTTCTGCTACACCAACATTAAGACCTGCATCTTTGTAAGTTCCAACATTCCATGTACCATCAATAGTCATTGCACAATTACCTTCCATAAATGCTGCTTTACCTGCATCATATGTAGCATCTGCTGAGTTTACATCATAAATTTTAGTTCTTAATTCGTTATAATATTTTAATGCATCGATTGCTGCTGGAGTATCAAATGGAATGATGCTTGCATCTGAACCATTGTCACCAAAAAGGTTTCCAGTGTGTCCAACGAATGCATATGCATAGTAAGCATTTCCTACATCCCACATCATAGCATATTTGTTACTTGATGAATCATTAAAGCTACTTGCAAATGCAATTACGTCATCCCAAGTAGCTGGAACTTCTGTAATTAAATCTTTGTTGTAGAATAATGCATAACCATCAAGTGCTAATGGATATCCAATTTGTTTTCCTTCATATGAAGTAGCTGTTAATGCTGCTTCTAAGAAATTGTTTGCATCGTATCCTGCCATGTCGTTGTCAAGAACAACACCTGCTGAAACTAATTGTCCAAGTTTATCATGAGGAGCTACAAATACGTCAGCACCTGTTCCGTTAGGACCATCAAGGATAATTTTGTTAGCTGTATCGCCTGATTCAACGTTTTCAAATGATACTACTACACCATATTTAGCTTCGAATTGTTTCGCTGCTTCTTGAATAAATGTACCTGATGCATCACTTGATTCCCAAACTTTTAATGTTGCACCTGCTTCTGGAGTTAATCCAGCTTCAGCTTGAGCTGCTGTTGTTTCTTCTTGAGCTGCTGCTGTTGTTCCTTCTGTTGCTTTTGTTGTTGCTGCTGTAGTTGTTTCTTCTTCAGCACCTTTGTTACCACAAGCTACTAAAGTAGCTGTTACCATTACAAGTACTACTAATAATGATACTAGTTTTGAAAATTTCTTCATAATTTTCCTCCTCTAAATTTTTCTTATTGAGATAATCTTAAAGATCATCTATAATAGTAGGTGATTGTAACAATTCTTTAAAAGCATGTAACAATAACCATGAATATATATTATCATTACTTTTTAATTTATGATAGGAACAATTTTTATTAGTTTAGGTAATATTTTAATTTAGTATATTGTAATTTTGAGCAAATATGATAAAATAATAGTATGTATGACTCAATTTATTGTGCAATCATAATAAATTTATTCAGATGTTAACGTTTCCATAAAAAATTTACTAATACCAAGAGGTGAAAAGAATGAAATTATTGTTAGTCGATGATGAAACATATACAAGAGAAGGAATTGCAGAGGATATTAATTGGGAAATTCTTGGTATTTCAGAAGTGGTTCAGGCGTCAAATGGTGTTAAAGCTTTTGAAATTGCCAAAAATTTTTTGCCGGATATATTACTTACTGATGTTAGAATGCCACAAATGACAGGTATTGATTTAGCATATAATATACAAAATATTCTTCCGGATTGCAGTATTATTTTTATGAGCGGATTTTCAGACAAGGATTACCTAAAGGCAGCCATAGATTTAAAAGCCGTTAATTACGTGGAGAAACCTTTAGATTTGGATGAACTATCTTCTACCATACAAAAAGCTGTTGAACTTTGTAAAAATTTATCAAAAACCAAGAGACATTTTTTAAATAGTACCCCTATATTAAAAAATGACTTAGCACTTAAGTTAATTAAGCCTTCTAATGATAATGATTCAATAATAACTATGTTAAATGATTTTTATCCAATGATTAATAAAGATTTTAATTTTCATACTATTATTTTTAAGCTTATTAACGAAGATTCCTTACTTTCAAGTAATGCTAATATTAAAGATGTTCTTAATTTTTATGAGATGGAAACATTTTTAAACAAGTTAAATATTAACTGTATGTTCGGTTTTAGAGATAAAAACTATTTAATTGCTCATATTTCTTATAGTATGTCTAACATACATTCTTTAAATAATGAATTATTAGAAACTATTTTTCAAGTAGTAAATAAAAGTGTTTCTGTTCCAAATAGTATATACATGGCTGTTGGACAAAAAGTTTCTGAAATTTTTGACGTACATATTTCATATAATACTGCTGTTATTGCATTACAAAAAATATTTTTTAGACCTACTAGAAAGATACTCATTTATTCAAACAGACTTTCTAATGCATATATTTTTGATGAAAAAATTGTTAAAGAATTTTCTGAATACATTTTACAAGGTAATAAAGAAAAGGCTATTTTTGTTGTAAAAAAACTTTCTGCTGATTTACGTACATATGATGGTACACTAGATAAAACTATCAGAGACTTTTATTTTAAATTTTTATTAGAATTAATTATAATTAATGACGCTTCTCATCAGGATTATATAGCTGACAGGGAAAATGTAGACATGTTATGGGATACTGTCTCTAATTTTATTTTTCTTGACAAAATTGAGGATTTCGTTATTCAAAAAATCGAAGATTATTTTAAACAGTTTTATAAACTTAATGCCACTAACTTTACCTCTAATGACATTGTAAGATATATTCATACTAATTATGCTGATCCTGAACTGTCTCTTAGAAAAATAAGTGAAGTAACTTTTTTGTCCGCACCATATATTTGCGTTATATTTAAAAAAGAAACTGGAAAAACACTTGTTCAATATATTACAGAATTTAGAGTTGAAAAATCAATAGAATTATTAAAGAATAAATTATTAAAAGTCAATGATATTGCAGACCGAGTTGGCTTTAATGATGGTAATTACTATGCCAAAGCATTTAAAAAGGTAATGGGACTTAGCCCAACTGACTACAGGGAGAAATATTTTTATGCTCAGGAAAATGATTAATTCTTTCAAAAATTATGTAGAAAAGATTTCATTAATGCAAAAGATAATTGCTTATTATAGTATATTTATTGTATTACCCTTAGGTGTTGCATTTATACTTATGAGCAATAAATTAACTTCTATATTGGAAAATAATATTTATTTTTCAGCTACTCAGCATTTTGAACAAAGCCACTCATTTTTAACCTATAAGTTTTATAAAGTAATCAAAGTTTCTGATATTATATTTGTTGATTCTAAACTTCATGAAATTAATAAAAAAAATAATGGCAAATATGATATTATAGATCAGATTGATGATATGAATACCTTACAACTATATTTAACATCTTTTGAAGATAAAGAAGATATTTTAAATGTAAAACTTTACGTCCCTGATGGCTTAATTTATTCTGATGAAAATGTTCACTTATTTAACCGAGAAAATATATATCAAACCATCTGGTATCAAAAACTGATTGAAGATGAATATAATCTTTTATTTTGCCCTTCTGAATATCTTGATGATATTAATATTAATAGTAGCAAAATTTTATCAATTGCAAGGAGAATTACCAAGGTTGATGACTATAGTCAAACTGAGGGTTTTTTAAGAATAGATATTGATAAACAAAAAGTTGCAGATATAGTAAGTAATGCAAATCCACTAGAATATAGCTATTCTTATATTACCAATTCTGAGGATGTTTTAGTAGTAAGCTCAGACCCTGCCATTAATAAGGATTTAATACTAAAAAAACCAGACATTGTTTTTACTACAAAAGCTAAGGATTTTACCAACTATGACATTAATGGAAATGAAGTATATGTAAACAGTAGATTGATTCCCAATACTGACTGGTATTTAACTACTGTTATTCCATTTAACCAAATTAACTCTGAAGTTAATTCCAACAAAACCATACTTATTACTATAGCTGTTATACTAATTCTATCCGGTTACTTTTTTTCATACTCTTTATCAAAAATTATCATTAACAGGGTAAATCAATTAATATTTAGTATGCAAAGTGTGCAATTAGGCATCTTTACTCCAATGCCAAACAGCCGAAATAAAGATGAAATTGGAGTATTAGTTGATACTTATAATTATATGTTACATAAGATTACTGAGTTGATGCGTGAAGAATATGATGCCAATCTTGCCGCTAAGAATTCAGAATTAAAAGCAATTCAGGCACAAATTAATCCCCACTTTTTATATAACACTCTGGAAATGATTAATTGGATGGCTAAAAAACAAAAAACCGAAGATATCCTTTCTGTTACAAAGGCATTATCTAATTTTTATAAATTAAGTTTAAGTAAGGGTATGGATTTTATTTCCATTAGAAGTGAATTACAGCATGTTAGTTGTTATGTAGATATTCAAAACATGAGATTTGATAGCAAAATCGTATTTAATATTTCTGCTGAAAAAGAACTTTTAGATTTTTTAGTTCCAAAGATCATATTACAGCCCATCGTTGAAAATGCAATAATGCATGGAATTTTGGAAAAAGGTGAAGATAGAGGACACTTAGATATTAAAATACATCAAATGAATGAATGCATTTATATAGAAGTAACTGATGATGGCATTGGTATTCCATCCGAAAAACTTAAAAATATTTTAGATCCAAATCCCCATCTTCAGCTTTCAAAAAGCGGAAGTCATTATGCTTTAAAAAATATTTATCAGCGACTAAAATTAACTTTTGGGGAAGAATGTGATATGTATTTTTCAAGCGAACTTTTAGTTGGTACTACTGTTACAATTAAGATTCCTCTTAGTTGCTTTGGCAATATTAATATAAATGTTTAGATTCTGTTTTTTTGAATGTGATGCTTTGCTTTTTAGGCTTTCTACTCCCCAATATGTGAATCATTAAGATATTGGGGAGATTTAATTTTTTCATCTAAAAATTTTACACAACCTAAATCAAGAACTTTTTCGTGCTCCCAACAACTATAGGCTTACTTTCTTCTCTAACAAGTACGATGTTCCAAAGTATGATGCCACACAAATTATTATTAAGAATAAATATCTTAAAATAAATTCTGCTGTTTGGTAATTGTATAGAATAAGTGTGTTTAATATTTTATTCATTCCAATATCTAATGCTATTGATATTACCAAGAATAATATAAAGCTAACAAATCCATTATATTTTTTACCAGCCAGTATTGTTGCTGATATTGTTATTGCTAAATATGAAAGGGTTACCACTGTGAAAAAGAGAAGTGCCAATAATGATAGTGGCTCTATGAAATTTTTTATTGCTAAGTCACTATTGAATACTTGCTTCCATAGTTGTTTTACTATTTCTGCGAATTTTGCAAATCCTTCAAATCTGGTTGTTATCATAAATATATTTCCAAGGATTATTAAAAAACATGTAATAATGTAAGCAATTATTTGAATGGCTGCGGTGATTAACTTTGATCCTACTATTTGATAGCTGGTATGTGGGGTAAGAAAGAGCATATATCCCCATTTGTTTTTTAGGTCTGATTCAAATGTAATTATAGTTTCAAATGATATGATGAAAAAACCTACAAATGCTAATATTACAAATAAACCTTCACCTAATGAGACCCAGTCTTCGCTATATAAAATTAAACCCGTCGCTATTAATAGTTGACATACTATTGCTAATACTAAAATAACTATTTTTATAAAAAATTGCTTTTTAATTTCATATTTCATTAATTTTATCATTTCTATTCCCCCTATGCATATATTTCTTTGTATATTTCTACTATTGATTTGCCACTTGATTCTCTTATTTCTTCTGCGTCACCTATACTTACAAGTGAACCATTTTTTATGAATATTACACTATCTATTATTTTTTCTAGTTCGTCAACTAGGTGACTGGATATTATTAAAGTGTTTTCAGGTCTTGATTGCTCTAATATTGTTGTAATTATTTTGTCTCTAGCTATTATATCAATTCCATTAAGTGGTTCATCTAACATGTAAGTTTCTGCATTTCTGGCAAGAGTTGCTGCTATTTTTAGTTTTGCTGCCATACCTGATGAAAGACTGGTTGCTTTGTCTGATATGTTTAGCTCCATGCGGTCTAATAAGCTTTCATATCTTTTATAGTCAAAGTCTTCAAAAAAATCTCGGTAGTAGTCTCCTACGTGTTTTGCAGTCATGAATTTGTAAAAATATGGTTCAGTTGACATGTATGCTACTTTTGACTTGGAGTATACACCTATTTCTTTTCCATTATAGGTTATCGTACCGCTGGTTGGTTTTACTATTCCGGCTGCCATTTTCATAAAAGTGGTTTTTCCGCTTCCATTTGGACCTAGTATTGCGTATATTTTACCTTTTAATATTTCTAATGTTATATTGTCTACTGCTTTTTTTGTTAAATAATTTTTTCTTAAATTTTCACATTTAATCATTTAGATCACTCTCCTTATATTTTGTTTCAATTATGTTTATTAATTCTTCTTTTGTATATCCTAAGTCTTCCATACCTTGTAAAAAAACTTCCAAAAGCTTACTTGCCATATTATCTCTTAACATTTTTACCATCTCCTTATCCTCAGTAATGAATGTGCCAAGCCCTCGTTTTGTAAAACATATTTTCTGCTGTTCTAGTTCTTTATAAATTCTACTTGCAGTATTTGGATTGATTTTATATTCTAACGCCATATCTCTTGTTGATAGCAATTTATCACCAAGCTTTATGTTTCCTTTAACAATCTCCTTTTTAATGTTTTCTACTACCTGCATGTAAATTGGTATATTATTATCAAATTCCATAAGATCCTCCTTTCTTAATTTCACTCCGCACTAGCGTCTTAGTGTTATAGTTGTATAGTACACTATGATCCCATCTTTGTCAAGTATAAATTTAAAAATTATTTAAAAATCCCTGTCATTTTTACCAGATATATAGTAGAATGTATATAAATATACAAAGCCTTTCAAGCCAAGTGCTTTGTAAAAGTGAAGAAGGCTTTTTAAATTATAATAAAGAAATTGAGGTGATTATATGTCAATAACAACATTTGCAGCAATTGATGTAGGTTCAAGTGAATTATCAATGAAGATTTTCGAAATCTCAAAAAAAATAGGATTAAGAGAAATAGACCATGTCAGACATACAATCGAATTAGGAGGAGATACTTATAATTACAATAAAGTAAGCTTTACTCTGGTTGATGAACTTTGTAATGTACTTAACAATTTTAATCTTAAGATGAAAGAATATAATGTAATTGATTATACTGCATGTGCTACTAGTGCATTAAGAGAGGCCGATAATTGCCTTTTAATCGTTGATCAAATAAAACTAAAAACAGGTTTAAAGGTTAAGGTTTTAAGTAACTCTGAACAACGTTTTTTATGTTATAAGGCAATAGCACTAAAACATAACACATTTAATTCAATAGTTAAAAAGGGAACTGCTATTGTTGATATTGGTGCTGGAAGCACTCAGATTTCACTGTTTAATAATGAAGCATTAGTTGTTACTCAGAATATTAAATTAGGTTCACTTAGAATTAGAGAAATACTTTCTGATCTTGAAGATAAAACTACTGCTTATAATAAGTTATTGGAAGAATATATTAATAAAGATATGTCTACATTTAGCAATCTTTTCTTAAACAATATAGAAATAAAAAATTTAATAATTGTTGCTGATTATTTTGAGGATATCTTGAATATATATACAGACAAATTAAAAAAATCCTATACTAAAGAACAGTTTATGGAAACATTTAATATACTACAGAATGCTTCTACTAATGATATTTGTAAAAAATATGGGCTTTCTTATGAGATTGCATCACTTGCTATGCCAACCGCATTAATATTCAAGAAATTTATTGATGATACATGTGTAGATTCTATATGGTTTAGTGGTATTACTTTATGTGATGGCATAGCTGCTGATTATGCTGAGAAAAAGGATAAAATTTTCCCGGAGCATAATTTTATTAATGATATTTTAGCTTCTGCCAAAAACATAGCTTCCAGATATAATAGTAACACTAAACATACTGAAAATGTTCAAACAATGGCTTTAGGGGTATTTGACACATTAAGAAAAGCTCACGGTCTTGGTAAAAGGGAACGACTTTTACTTCAAATTGCAGTTATTCTTCATAATTGCGGAGAATACATTAATATGAATAATGTTCATGAAAATTCCTACAACATAATTATGTCCACTGAAATTATTGGTTTATCCCATAATGAGAGACAATTAATTGCTAATGTTGTCAGATATAATATGAGTAATTTTCCACAGTATTCAGTTATAAAAGAGTTTTTTGATACAGAAAATTACATTAAAATATCCAAATTAACTGCTATATTAAGACTTGCTAATGCTCTTGATAAGAGTCATCAACAAAAGTTTTCCAGTATTAAGTATGCGTATAGAGACAATGAATTAATTATAACAGTAGATACTCTTTCAGATATTACTTTAGAGCTTGGATTGTTTCAAAAGAAAGCAGATTTATTTGAGAGCGTATATGGGATACGTCCTATATTAAGACAGAAAAGGAGTATTTAGAGTATGACGACAACAAATGAATTAAACCTACCTGAATATTTTACTAATAGAGAATTAAGCTGGATTGAATTTAATTATAGAGTTTTAAGCGAAGCCAGAGATAAGACCATTCCTTTATTTGAACGCTTGAAGTTCTTAAGCATAACTGCCTCAAATTTTGATGAATTTTTTATGATTAGAGTTGCTTCTTTAAAAGATATGGTTAATGCAGATTATACTAAAACTGATTTTTCAGGTCTAAAGCCATCTGAACAATTACTTGAAATCAACAAAAAAACACATGAATTTGCAAACCTTCAATATACAACCTATAACCGTTCTTTTCTGCCTCTTTTAAAACAGCATTCTCTTAATATTATTAATGAATATGAAAGTTTAAATGAAGATCAAAGCATATTTGTAGATGAATTTTTTCAAAAGGATGTTTACCCTGTTTTAACTCCTATGGCAGTTGACTCAAGACGTCCTTTCCCATTAATAAGAAATAGAAGTTTAAATATTGGTGCCTTGGTTTGCAGAAAGGATTCAAAAGGTGACTGCGAATTTGCAACAGTTCAAGTTCCATCAGTACTGCCCCGCTTTGTTAAAATCCCCTCTTCTTCTCCAAATGAAACAACTCTTGTACTCTTAGAGCAGATTATTGAGAAAAACATTAATAAGCTGTTCCTAAATTATGATGTTATATGTGCCTACCCATACAGAGTTATGCGTAACGCCGACCTTACCCTTGATGAAGACGATGCTGCTGATTTATTAAAAGAAATTCAAAAGCAGCTTAAGAAACGTCAATGGGGCGAGGTAATTAAGCTGGAGGTTGAAGATCAAATTGATAAAAGATTACTTAAAATCTTAAAAAAAGAATTACAGGTACGTGACGAGGATATATTTAAATTAAATGGCCCTCTAGATCTTACTTTTTTAATGAAAATATATAGTCTTGAAGGTTTTGAAAATTTAAAGTATCCTCGCTACATTCCAAAACCTGTTAACGGTCTTTCAAGAGATGAAAATATTTTCTCTCAAATTAGAAATAAAGACTTTTTACTTCACCATCCTTATCAATCTTTTGATCCTGTAGTTGATTTTATATGGCAGGCCTCAAGGGACGAAAAAGTTCTTGCAATAAAGCAAACCTTATATAGGGTCAGTGGTAACTCTCCTATTGTTGCAGCCTTAGCCCACGCCGCCGAAAACGGCAAGCAGGTTTCGGTTCTGGTTGAGTTAAAAGCACGTTTTGATGAAGAAAACAATATCTTGTGGGCAAAAAAATTGGAGCAGGCGGGATGTCATGTTATATATGGGCTTGTAGGCCTTAAAACTCATAGTAAAATTACTCTGGTTGTTAGAAAAGAGGATGATGGTATCCGAAGATACGTTCACTTAGGTACTGGTAATTATAATGACTCCACCGCAAAGCTTTACACTGACTTAGGTCTTTTAACCTGTTCAAAGCCTATCGGCGAAGACGCAACCGCAGTATTTAACATGCTTTCAGGATATTCTGAACCGTTATACTGGCATAAACTTTCTATAGCACCTATTTGGCTAAGAGATAAATTTTTGGATTTAATTAACCGTGAAACAAACCATGCAAAAGAGGGTAAGGAAGCTCGTATAATTGCCAAAATGAACTCTTTATGTGATGGAAATATTATTACCGCCCTTTATGAAGCCTCAAAAGCCGGTGTCAAGATTGACTTAATAATAAGAGGTATTTGTTGTCTGAAGGTTGGCATTCCAAATGTCAGCGACAACATAAGTGTTCGCTCTATTGTTGGAAATTTCTTGGAGCACAGCAGGGTTTTTTATTTTCAAAATGATGGATGGGAAGATGTTTATATGGGCAGTGCTGATTGGATGCCAAGAAACCTTGACAAACGTGTGGAAATATTATTTCCTGTAGAAGATGAAAGTCTAAAAAAAGAGGTAATTAATATACTTAATGTTCAACTAGAGGACAATACTAAGGCTCACATTTTACAGCCGGATGGTTCTTATGAGAAAATTGACAAAAGAGGAAAAGTGAAGATAAATTCTCAGGAGTACTTTTGTGAGGAGGCAGAGAAAAGATCTATTCCTTGTGAGGATGTACAAAAGCGTGTGTTTGAGCCTATGAAGCATTCTTAGGGTTTAATTTTAAAGTAATCTTTAAATTATAAGGCGAGTTGTATCCTCGCCTTATAAAATTTATTTCTCTTAAAGGTTCAAAGAATTTATAAAAAGCATGACCAATTTTACTATATTCATGATATGTTTACCTCTTTCATCTATGGTAAATGTTTTAAACCTGTAGGAACTTGTATTTTTCCATCTATCTTTCTTACTCTTTTAATTTATGTGATTTTAAGTAAAAGTCTTATAAAAAAGTAAATTTCTTTTTATAAGACTTTTATATATTTTATTCTTATGTAGATTCTGTTTATAATTTTACCCTGCTAGAATATTCCCAAATAGCATTCTTTCAATTGGGGTACATATTAAGCTAACATCTATCTACCATCTAAATCATATTTACAACATAAATATCCACTTATAAATGATGAAAGTCTTTCTATAGATGGTTTTCCAATGTATAAGTCTGGTCTTTCTTCTATTTTTTTCAATAACACAAGTAATTTATCCATTTTATCGTTCTCCTTATTTTTAAAATGCTATTTTAATTACAGTTTTTGGGCCATCCCCTTGAAAATCATTTATCCATTCTTCTATTGGTAAACCATTTGGATGAATATTTTGGTACACTTTATCCTTATAAACAATATTAATATTATATGTTCTAATTTCTTAATATCTATTCTCTAAAATCACATAAATCACAATCTATAATTGAATTTGTTAAATAACAAAATTCAATTATATTCTTGTTATATGTAATAGCTGGCATTATATCTCCCGATAAATATGCAACTGTTTCAATAGCAAATGTAACATCATACATATCATATATTTTTTTTAGTATATCAATTTTGGGTTTTAGCATATTAACTACTTCTTCTACTTGTTCCTCCAATATCATTGTATCTTTATCTGATTTTACTAATTCAATTCTAGCAAAATCTAATTTATCTTTATATATTCCTTTATCACCAATATCTTTTGCTTCAATTGGTTCTATTTTTAACAATTGAATTATATCTTTTGTTGTAAAATTACCTGTTATAGCAAAATATGTATATGTCTTTTCTTCATTCATTTTTTTCCTACTTTCTAAAATTATTATTTTATATATATATAGGTGGGATCAGGTATACCTTTTCCTCCTTTTCCATATACCCATAGTCTTCCTGTTGACTTATCCACATAAATGTCATATATTGCATTATTGCCATTTCCTTTTAAGTCTTTTTTTAAAGAGTGTGCATCAACTCCATTTTTCTTTAACCATTTGTCGCTTACAAATACTGGATTTTGAGGTACATTTTTAGATTTATTTTGGCTATTAGAATTATCATTATTCTTATCTTCTTCGTTTTTCTTATCTTCCTCCTTTTTCTCTTTCTTTTTTGCATTAGTTACTTGTTTATAAAAATCATAACTATCCTTTGCAACAATCACAGTAACAGCTAAATCAATTATTAAATATGCTACATAAGGTATTGCCATCACAAAGTATCCACTTGGGTCACTATACATTATAGGATTATTATAACAATACGTAAATAAATTATGTTGTAGCACATTTCCCTGTTCTTCACCCAATACCCTTGCATCATCTGCATTCAAAAATCTTCCGACCTCTGGATTATAATACCTACTCTGCAAATAATACCAGCCTGTTTCTTCATCATAGTAATATCCTCTATAACGCAATGGATTTATCTTTCCTATTCCGTTTGAATCACTTGATGATATTATTTTACCCCATGAATCATAAGCATAAGACGCAACTACATTTCCATTGGTATCTACTATCCTTATTATATCACCTTGTAGATTTCTTTGGTAATAATAACTTACTCCGTTGTATTCAATTCCTACTGCTTTTCCATTTTCATCATGAAGAAACCACATTGCATTATTTCCTGTTTGCTGTCTGACTAGCTTATCTCCTTCATAATAGAATTTACTTACGGTTGATACTCCCGATGCTATTACTTCTTTTGATGTCCTGTTTCCATTTACATCATATTTAAAATCTATTGTTGTTGAGCCATAAGTATACTTTGACAAGCTTCTTCCATATTCCCATTGGAGCGTACTTCCCAAATAATTTATTGGACTTCCTGTAGAATTATAGGTTATTGTTTTACCATCAAATGATGTTAATAAATCTTTCCATGTGCCGTCATATCCATATGTGTACGTTTTAGGGGTTCCTTTTGCGTATGTTATTGACTTACTTTGTATATTTCCTCCTAAATCGTAAACATATGTGGTCATTGCATTTGTTCTGTAATCTTCTTCTTTTATTAATTGATTTAAATTATCATAATAATATTTTAACTTTAATACTCCTGCTTCACTTATTGTTTCTATGTTTCCAAGAGCATCGTAAGTATAGGTTAATTTTGAACCTGTCAGGCTCGTTGTTCCTCCTATGGTCTTGTTATATTCAATACTTCCAACCATGTAAGTACTGTTTGTTCCTTCCCCTGCAAGATAGGTATAATTCTGGCTGACTTTATTTGCTCCCTGACTGTTAAGATTTAAGGACTGGCTTGTTACTCTCCCTATGCTGTCATAATTATATGAAGCTCCTAAGTTATTTAATAAGGTTAAAGATTGTATTCTACTATCCTGAACATAGGTTATTTTTTGTGTTTTGGACGGCTCGTTTCCAACTTTATATGTTAGCTTATTAACACGGTTTTCTATGTCATAGCCAACTTCATAGTTTAATCCCTCTTTGCTTAACTGCCGTATTAGTCTGCCGCCGTTATCATACTCATAATTGTAAGTGATTCCATTGGCATTGTCAATTAACTTATAAATATTTCCCTGTGTATCATACTTCCATTCATATTTTAGGATTCCGTTATAACGTTTACTTATTATCCTAAACAAGCTGTCATAGGCATATTCTACACTTGCTCCATAATAATTAATTCCAAGTAGTCTTCTGTTATTTCCTGTGTAATTATAACCAATTAATTTTATACTATTTACATTTATTGAAGTTATGTCTCCAAATTCATTAAAGTCTAAATTGTAATTAAAATTATTATGATTTATGGATTTTAGTCTCTTATTTGCATACACAAGACTGTATTTAGAATCTTGGGAATCCTCCTGTCCATTTCTGTTTATGTCAACATATGTAGACCGCACATAATCAGTGGCTGGATCATATGTATAAATTGTTGTTATTCGATTGGCATCTGTTTTATTTAAAAGTAAACCTTTTGTTTGATCATAATTATAATATGTAGTTTTCCCTCTGGTATCTGTCATTGTACTTAGATAATTTCCGTTAAGATATGTAGCTGTGTTTATTACATTCCCTGTTTTAACAGTCAATGGATTTCCATATGCATCATAAGTTAAATCTGATTTAACCCCAGCTTCACTTGTTACACTTGTTAGGTTGTTTTTATCATCATATGAATATTGATAGTTATAACCTGACGGTGATATTATCTTTGAAACATTATTATCATTGGTATAGCTGTATGTGGTTTTTGATGTTTGCGATGATGAAAGCAGATTACCTTTAGTATCATAGGTATATTTATTCGTAGATTGGTCAAAAACCATGGTAATGTTATCCAACCATACAACTCCGCTGTAATCACAAATAGCTTCTACTGTAATACTAGACACCGTTTTTTCAACACTTGGGCAAATAGAACCACTGATATATTGCCATCCGGTACAGTATGGATTAAAATCAAATTCCTGTGTTTGGGTTGTTCCATCCGTGTAATAAATAGTTGCTCCTAATGCGAGTTTCCTTTCCTCATTGTATACTGCACTATTTGCTTGTGCCCAGCCAGAGATAATATAAGTCTGCTCACCACTCTTGTTTATAAGAACGTTTTGACTAATTCTGTTCTTAACTCCAACTCCATTCATAATGTAAGCTTTCTTACCTTCTTTTAGAGGGCCAGAGGTAATGTTACCACTTGTCACATTGGCTGCATTCCAAGATTCCAAAACAGTCCCCAACTCAAAGCCACTATTTTCTACCATGTTATAAGAACTTGCACAATCTCCTTCTTCCAATTGAAATGCATCAAACCATGCGATTCCTTTAGCATTACTAAGTTCTCCACTAAGTTTAACTTCCAAGCAATCTTTAGGCGTTTGAAAGGTTACCTGCATCCTCTGCCAGCCATGATTTATAAGCGGTTCTGTGGTTCCTGTTAAATACTCTGAATTTACAATGGTTTTTCCAGTGGTGGCCGTCATTTCTACCGAGAGACCTGCTCCTCCAACAGATGTACCCTTGACTACATTTCTTGTTTTTACATAAGCAGATAACGTATATGTTTTTCCACCCTCCAAACTTTTCAAGGTTTGTACCGTTGATAATTTTTCTGTGGTTGCTTGTTCTATATCTAATTTTATAGAATTTATCCCAAGATAAGACTCATCAGCAGAAAGTCCTGCACCACAAATGAAATTACTGGAAGACTTGGCAATACCCCAATTATCATTTGATTCAACATTAGAATTGGAAATCAAGTTAACAATAGCCGGAAGACCCTGACTGGTTTTTATAATCTTGTTTACTTCCCCCGGAAATGAGGCCGGATCAATCATTGCCTTACGATTGTATTCAAAAATAGAAGCTCCTATAAATTTCTTTTTATCAGCAGTTTCGCTATATACCGAGGTGGTATGACCCCACGAATCAAACCAATAGCTTGTGAGCAGGTCATCTGTTGTATCAATTTTACCATCCACACCTACCGTACGAAAGATTGTTTTTACTGTATCATACGATATTTTTATTTCTTCTCCAATTTGAGTTCCTGCTATTTCAGTAACTTTGGAAACTCGCTTTGCTGAATCTGTTGTATATAGGAATTTATACCCTGTTCCTTGGGAATTCTTCACAGAATCCAGAGTTCCATCTGCAAGATATGTGTAATTACTACTTTTTCCATCTGGATAAGTGATGGTTCTCAAATATCCGCTATATGTGGCACTCACACTCCCATTGTAGGTCGCAGAATAGGAAAAGGAAGTACTTCTGCCAGATGGATCTGTGATTTTATTTAAATAATTGCTGGAATTATAATAGAAACTGGTAACTCTTCCTGAACCATCTGTTACACCAGTAATTTGGGTTCCAGTACTATCATAAGTGACTGTTAATGCATTTTGGTTTGAATCTTTGATGGTTTTTAGATATCCCATACTATTGAATAACATTTGATTTCCATATTTATCTGTAATAGTATATTCTTTTGTACTGGAATTGATTGTTAACCCATATCCCAAACCATCTTCATCCTCAATCAGCCCATTATTACCTTTGGTAAAATGGTGTTCGGTTCCATCCTCATCCACATATATATAATAATTACTTAAGGTGTTGGATTCTGTTACTGTTCTTTGAAGATTTAATTTAAATCCATATCCTACATTTAAGTTGTTATATGCTCTAGTTTTTGCATTGGAACTGTCAAACTTCTTTCCTGCCATGTCAGTGCTATATACATGATAGAGATCAATTGGCATTCGATTTCCATTCATAGTGAGATCGTTGTGTAGCAAAATCATATTTCCTGTATATCTATTAATACAAGCAGTTCCTGCCTCCCCTGCACTCATAGTTTTATAATCCCAATAATTTTCTATTCCTTTGTTATTACGATAGATAATGGTAAAGTTTGGGGTAAAGGTGTAAGCACTAGTTGAGGTTGTTCCTGCTCTCATCTTAATACTTGCATTTTTACTTTCATCAATACTTTGCAGTAATATACCATAATTAATGTATGTACCTGAACACCATGCTCTTACCAATTGGGTAATATCAAACTTCATGGTATAATATCCAGCCTTTGGTATATCGAAGTAGTCTATCATGCCGCCAAAGTTTCCGGGAGCATTTGCCCAGGTAATGGTAGATTTACTCCAACCTACTCCTACTCTAAATACCCCAATCTTTAAAGCATCATTTTCACTTTGAACAGGAGTACTAAATTCTGCCCTTACAACTACATCTCCTTTACTAAGAACAGGTAAAGCGGTTGGTTTTACATAAATACGATACTTGCTGTTGTTTTTAGTTCCGATGACTTGGTTTGTTGTAAGATTCCCTGCCTCTCCTACACAAGCATCTTCTATGGTTCCGGAAGTATTTAGATTTACTATTGGATCAATAATAACAGGGAACTGCCTTTCTTCCTGATTGATCCATTCTTCAGACGCATTTATATGTAATATATAATTGTCTTTCTTTTTTCCCGGCTCAACAATGTACTTAACATCGTTAGATATGGCTTGATTACTATCATACATATAAGGTGCAGGAATAATGAATGCAATCTCTTCTTTCCCTTTGTTGTGTTTCACCAAGTGTATGGAACCGTCTTCCTGTTGCTGCAACTCTAATTTTTTCAAATTTAATTCAAAGGCTACCTCATAAGTATCCGCTTTTTCTTTGATGATAATATTTTCTTTCATGCTAGAACCAGATAGAATGTATTGCAAGTCAATATTTGGTAAAATGTCATGATATATTACCTCAGATTTAAGTTTATCCAGTTGAAGAAACTCTTGGTTAGGGCCATTTGCTTTTTTCTCTGATTCCTGAGTTACTTCAGCATCAATGGTAATATCTTCATTTGTTATCTCCTCAATTTCTTCCTCTCCTTGTTCACTGCTTTGTTCTGAGAAAGGCTCGGTGGTTAAATTCTCTGTCACATCAATTGTTTCACCTGAGAAATTAGCTTCATCTTGCTCATCTTTAGAATTTTGAGTTTTATCATTTTTGTTATTTTCATCCTTATTTTTGCTATTTGTATCTTTTTTATTGTTTTTGTCCTGATTCCCTTTCTTTTGATTTTCTTGGAATCCCTCCTGATTTTTATTAATCCCTCTAATTGAGGACCAAGAAATCGACGCATCTCCACTTTTAATTTTTAAAAGATTAGAAGAACCTGCTTTCTTTGCAAATTTAACTTTGAATTGCTTGTTGTTGTTTTCAAATCCCTGAAAATCTTCATTATCGGATGGTGCACTAGAAGAAAGACTGTTATCTATGTCAACCCACTCACCATTTTCCATATAGTGAATTGGTTCCTCATACATGGCAACTAAATAAGAGGAGTCTTTTAGTAAGAATTGTTTATAATTTTCTCCCCTAAGTTCCTCCACTTCACATATAATATCTGGTGTAGTTTCTTTGGTTTCATCAGATATTTCTTCTAATGAATCATTATTTAAATCTTGATTTGTTAATAAATCCTCGTTTTTTTCATCTAAAAGAACTGTTTCCTGCTCATTTTCTAATCCTTGATTAAAATTTTCCTCTGCATATACCGGATTTGAAAAGGATGTAAATAAAATGGTAATTGCCATAATAATTGCTATAAATCTTCTTGAGTTTCTCATTAATATTCCTCCCGTAATTTTATCATAAACTTTATCCATCTTTATCTATTTTAAAGGATATATATAAATATAATCCTGAATTTTTAATTATCAGCACAAAAAAAGGTTGCAAAATAAAGCATAACAAATATGCCTTTATTTGCAACCGAACTACCTTCAGGTAAATTGTATAAAATAACACTACTGATTAGGTTTCTAGCTTTGCGTCCTTATCTTTCAATAAGTTTGCCCCTTAATTAATTTCTCCCATTTCGTAGTGATTATATTACAATTTAAATATAATTACAAGTAGTAGTTTGTGACTATTTATTCACTTAATCGTTTAAGTTTCAACCCATTTTAAATCATAACAGCCACTTCAAATCAACATCATAAATTTAAGAAATCTAATCAGTCATCATAAAACTAAAAAGCAAACCAAAATCCCCACCATTAAATCAAGTCAAATTGCTTAAGTCCTTTATAAATACCATCATTATCTATCGTATCTGTATGATAGTTTGTACTTTCTAATATTTCCTTAGAGCTGTTCCCCATGGCTATACCATATTTTACATACTTAAGCATTTCCAGATCATTTAGGCTGTCACCAAATGCATAGGTATCATTAATGTCAATGTTTAAGTATTTTATTATGGCTTCTATTCCTTTGGCTTTTGAAAAGTTTTTTGGAATTAGTTCTATTAGTTTATCGTGTTCAACAAAGTTAAAATGCTCTTCTAGCTCTTCTCTGGCATTTTCAAATTCACTGTCTGGACTTAGACGGCATGTTATTTTATTTGAGTGATATTCTTTGGAATCTAAAGGTTTTATTATGTCTTTATATTCTCTGAATATTTTAATCATGTGCTGTTCCTCTTTTGGGTACTCTTCTGTCTCCATATAGATATAGTCTTTGCCTTCTAAGATACTTTTTACGTTATATTTATATAGTATGTTTAGAGCTTTTTTAGTTAACTCCTGAGATAATTCTATGTTGTAAATTTCATTTCCCATGTATTCTAAATAACATCCGCAAGAACCTACAATGCCATGAAAGCCTATTTTTAGAATGTCCTTAGAGATAATGGATTTTGGTCTTCCGGTGGAAATGAAAGCTAAGTGTCCATTTTGTTTTAGTTGGTTTATAGCTTTGATTGTACTATCTGGGATTTTGAATTTTGTATCAACTAACGTTCCGTCAATATCAAAAAATACAATTTTTTGTGTCATTATTTTTTCTCCTTATAGTAATTTTCCAATTGTATTAATTAGTTCATCAATAATTTTACTGTCATCACGTTTTATTTTGCCTGCAACGCAATTTCTTATATGGTTTTCTAATACCAGTTTACTTATTCCGTCTAAGGCAGCTGAGGCGGCAGATACCTGATTTAGGACGTCATCACAGTATGAATCGTTTTCTATCATTTTTCTGATACCTCTTATTTGACCTTCTACTCTGTTAAGCCTGCTGGCTAATGATTTTTTTAACTGGTCACTTCTTTGCGTCATCTCATTTATGTCAGTTGGCTGTACACCGCAACAATTTTTTATTTGGGGTTCTTCTTTCATATTTTACCTCCCTACCTTGGTTTAAAACTTTTTAATCTTAATGCATTTATTAGCACTGATACCGAACTCATGGACATTGCCGCTGCTGCTATCATTGGGTTTAAGGTTGGCCCGCCAAAGGCAAATAATAATCCGGCTGCCACTGGTATTCCTAAAGTATTATAACCAAATGCCCAGAAAAGATTTTGTTTTATGTTTCGTATTGTACTTTTACTTAACATTATACTTGTTGTAATGTCTAGGAGATCGTTTTTCATAAGTACTATGTCTGCTGATTCTATAGCTACATCTGTTCCTGATCCGATAGCCATCCCAACATCTGCCTGTGCTAGTGCCGGTGCATCGTTTATCCCGTCTCCAACCATTGCTACAACTTTTCCTTCTGTCTGTAATTCTTTAACCTTGGTGGATTTGTCTTTTGGAAGTACTTCTGATAATATATTATTAATACCTACAATTTTTCCTATGGAATCTGCTGTATTTTTGTTGTCGCCTGTAATCATTACAACTTCTATTCCCATTTTTTTTAGCTTCTCAATGGCCTTTGCACTATTTTCTTTTACTGTATCGGCAACTGCAATTATACCTAAAAGCTGACCTTCAGTTGAAATATACATGGGGGTTTTTCCTTCATTTGATAGTCTTACTGAATGCTCATAAAGTTCTTCCATATTTACGTTGTTTTTATTCATTAATTTTTTATTTCCTATTAGAAGTGTTGCTCCCTGAATTTCTACTTCAATTCCATAACCTGGAATTGCTAAAAAATTATTTACTTTTAGTAATTCCATTCTTTGGTCTTTTGCTTTTTTTACTATGGCATTTCCAAGGGGATGCTCAGATGACGCTTCTGCTGAAGCGGCTAATTGTAATAAGGCATCTTCTGATATATCTATTGTAATTATATCTGTAACTACTGGTTTTCCTTCTGTAATCGTTCCGGTTTTATCTAATACAATTGTATTAATTTTATGGGCAAGCTCAAGAGCTTCTCCGCTTTTAAAAAGTATTCCGTGCTCTGCTCCCTTTCCGGTTCCCACCATAATTGCTGTAGGGGTGGCAAGTCCAAGGGCACACGGACATGCAATTACTAATATGGAAATAAATATTTTAAGGCTAAATTCTAAAGGTTGCCCGCTGAGCGACCATATAATTGCTGATATTACTGCGATTATGAATACTATTGGTACAAAATATCCAGAAACTATGTCTGCAAGTCCTGCTATTGGAGCCTTACTTCCTTGAGCATCTTCCACTAATTTTATTATTTGTGCTATTGCTGTGTCGCTTCCTACTTTTGTGGCCTTAAATTTTATGCTTCCATTTTTATTTATACTGGCTGCATAAACTTTATCGTCTGCTTTTTTATCTACAGGTATACTTTCTCCTGTTAGCATTGATTCGTCTACTGCTGTATATCCTTCTAAGACTATTCCGTCTACTGGAATTTTTTCACCTGGTTTTACTAATATTATGTCACCAATTTCTACTTCATCTATTGGTATTTCAATCTCTTTTTCATTTTTTATAATTATTGCTGTTTTTGGTGAGAGGGCTATTAATTTTTTTATTGCTTCTGAAGTTTTTCCCTTTGATACTGCTTCTAGTGATTTACCTAACAGAATTAATGTAATAATTACGCCTGCTGTTTCAAAATATAAATTATGACTGTGATGTACTTCACCTTTTGACAATAAATAAGTTGAATATATGCTGTATATAACAGCAGCGGAGGTTCCCATTGCTACCAAGGAATCCATATTTGGACTTCTTTTTACTATGTTTTTGAAACCTATTATATAAAATTTATTTCCTGCAATAATAACTGGAATTACTAATATTATCTGAATTATTGCATAATTTAATCCATTTTTATCTGGACTTATTATTTCAAACAGTGGTATTCCTATCATTGGAGCCATTGCAATGTATAATAAAGGTATACTAAATACTGATGATGTAATAAATTTTATCCATAGTTTTTTTATTTCTTTTTGCTTTCTTTCTTTGTCTTTTTCTAAGTTTTGGTTGCCTTCTATTTCGACTGGTTGATATCCTGCTTTTATTATGCAGTTTTTTATTTCTGCCAGTTTTATGATTGATGGATCATATTTTATTAATGCTTTTTCTGAGGCTAGGTTTACTGAAGTGCTGCTTACT